>NZ_CAJPGY010000017.1:0-186805 GCF_905339915.1 Burkholderia sp. BCC1985 | reverse complement strand
GTCGGGCACTTCCGGCACGTCGGGCACCTCCGGTACGTCGGGCACCTCCGGTACGTCGGGCACTTCCGGCACGTCGGGCACCTCCGGTACGTCGGGCACCTCCGGTACTTCGGGCACTTCCGGTACGTCGGGCACGTCCGGCACTTCCGGCACTTCCGGCACTTCCGGCACTTCCGGCACGTCGGGCACTTCCGGTACGTCAGGCACGTCCGGTACGTCGGGCACTTCCGCCACCCCGCTCGGCAACGTCCTCCAGCAAACCGGCACGCTCGTCACGGCACTGGGCACGACGGTCGCGAACGGCGGGTCGCAGATCGGCGGCGTACAGGTCCCCGGCACGAACCCGACGACGGCCACCAGCATCGGCAATGCGGTCACCAGCCTCGGCAGCGGCGTGCAGTCGCTCGGCAACGGCGTCGCGGCCGGCCTTGGCTCGATCGGCGTGTCGCCGAACCCGCTCGGCCCGACGCTCACGTCGACCACCGGCCTGCTGACCGGCGCCGGCGGCGCCGTCAACAACCTCGGCAACGCGGTGACGAGCCTCGGCACCGGTCCGCTGGCGCCGCTCGCGCCGGCGACGACCCTGGTCGGCAGTCTCGTCAACACGGTCGGCACCGCGGTCAACTCGACCGCATCGGCGCTCAACACGGCGCTGAACAGCGCGCCGGTCCAGCAACTCGAAACGCAACTCGGCAGCGTGATCAACCCGATCACCAACACGCTGACCGGCGGCGTCACGACGCCTGGCGCCACGCAGACGCTCGGCAACGCGACCCTGCTCGGCGCCCCGCTCAGCGGCCTGCTGAACACGCTCGGCAGCGGCCTCGGCCTCGCCGGTACGCAGGTCGGCAACGCGACCGGCAACCCGGTCGGCACGAGCGCGGGCGGCAGCGTGTCCCAGCTCGGCAACACGGTGTCGTCGACCGGCGGCCTGCTGTCCAGCGGCAGTTCCAGCAGCGGCACCAACCCGCTCGCCCCGATCACGGGCGTGCTCGGTTCGCTGACGGGCGCCCTCGGCGGCGGCAGCAGTTCGAGCGGCTCCGGCGGCACCAGCGGGACGAGCGGCACCAGCGGCGGCCCGCTCGCGCCGATCACGGGCCTGCTCGGCACGGTGACGGGCGCCCTCGGCGGCCTCGGTTCGAGCGGTACGGGCGGCACCAGCGGCACGAGCGGTACCAGCAGCTCGGGCGCCGGCAGCCTGCTGGCACCGGTCACCGGCCTCGTCAATTCGCTGACGCCGCTTGGCGCAAGCCTCACCGGCACGGTCACGACGCCGGGCGGCAACCTGACCGGCAACCTCGGCGGTGCGCTGACGAGCGGCCCGGTCGGCACGCTGACGGGCTCGCTGACGTCGGCGGCCGGCACGCTCGGCGCAGTCGGCACGGCCAGCCCGGGCGGCGCGGCCGGCACGGTGACGACGCCGTCCGGCAGCGGCACCGTCACGGCCGGCCTGACCGGCAGTTCGAACGGCGGCACCGCGGCTGGCGCGACCAACCTGCTGGCACCGGTGACGAACCTGCTCGGCGGCCTGCTCGGCACCGCCCCGAAGAAGTAACGCGTCACGTATCAGAACCACAGGCCAATGGCCGGGCACATACCAATCCAAAGCCCGGCCGATGGCCGGCGCCACCCGCCAAGCGGGGGCGCCGGCCGTCATCCCGACGAGGATCCGATCATGAATTCCACGCTCGACGGCATCGCCGCGGTCCAGGACCGCCCGCCCCGTTCCGCCACGCCGTTCCGCGCCGGCCTGCTCGGCATCGCGGCCGGTCTCTTCGCGCTGTGGATCACGCGCGACCAGCCGAGCCTCGATGCGGCCACGCGCGCGGTCGTCGCCAGCCTCGCGATCATCGGCACGATCGCGCTGCACGAAATCTTCATCTCGCGCGTCTATCTGCGCCCGAGCGCGGGACTGTCGCGCCAGGCCGTGCGCCCGCTCGGGCTCGCTCGCGTCGCGACGCGGCTCGGCGCGCTGACGTCGATCTACGCCGGCATCGCCGCGATCTACTGGCTGCTGCCCGAATATCACGGCGCGTTCTACCTGCCGTTCTGGTCGCTGCTGCGCTCGCTCGCGCCGTACGTGATCGTCGCCGCGCCGTTCTACTTCGCGTGGATGGATCGCCACCAGCGCGAGACCGACGACGCGTACCTGCTGTGGGGCCGCTACCTGTTCCGCCGCGAGCCGCCAGCGAGCTGGCAGCCCGTGCGCGAGATGCTCGCCGGCTGGGGCGTGAAGGCGTTCTTCCTGCCGCTGATGACGGTCTACCTGTCGAAGGACGCCGATCACCTGAGCGCATCGCTTGCGCACGCAGTGAACGCGCCGATGACGATCGCGACCTTCGTGTTCCTGTACGACCTGTCGTTCACGATGGACCTGATGTTCGGCACCGTCGGCTACCTGTGCACGTTCCGCATCCTCGACAGCCACGTGCGCACCGTCGAGCCGACCACGCTCGGCTGGGTCGCCGCGCTGATGTGCTACCAGCCGTTCTGGTCGCTGATCTCGAACAACTACATCCGCTACGAAGGCTCGCTGTTCTGGGACAACTGGCTGCTGTCCGCGCCGACGCTGCGCGTGATCTGGGGCGCGGTGATCATCCTGCTGCTCATGACCTATGCGCTGTCGACGATCTCGTTCGGGCTGCGTTTCTCGAACCTCACGAACCGCGGGATCATCACGTCGGGCCCGTATCGTTTCACGAAGCATCCGGCGTACATCACGAAGAACCTGTCGTACTGGATGGTGTCGGTGCCGTTCGTCGAGCCGCTCGGCTGGCAGGTCGGGCTGATGCACTGCGCGGGGCTCGTCGCGGTCAATCTGATCTACTACACGCGGGCGAAGACGGAGGAACGTCATTTGATGCGTGATCCTGACTATCGCGCGTATGCGGAATGGATCGCGCAGCATGGGTTGTTCGCGCGGATCAGGCAGGCGTTCGGGGTGCGGAAGGCGGGGTGAGGCGGCAACACCAGGAGATCGCCGCAACCACCGGGTGAAGAAGGTCGTTGCGGCTCGGCGATCCGTGGACGGGCCCGCTCCCGTGGTCCGATCCTGGTGAAATCCGTTTGCCATGAAGCGGACGTGATTTCGAGACAAACGCCGGCACGCGACGTCGACACGCCCGCCCCTTGCGACCGATTGTCGCGAAACACCCTCGATTCCCCGCGTTTCGTCGCTTTTCTCCCGCCGTCCGGTTGCCCGCCCCGTTCCCGTCGCGTATGGTGCTGACCGTCCGCGCGCCTGCCGCCCGGACCTTCGACCGTCGTCCCGCACGACGGCCGCGCGGGCCGTGCCCGCCATCACCGTCTCCGTGGCACCGCCGTTCGGCGCCGCGCGTACATGAGGAGAGAGGCGTGATCCACAAAGTCCTGATCCTGTTCGCACTTTGCATCGCGGGCCTCGCCGCGATCGCCGCCGGTTTCCAGCACATCCCCAGCTGATTCGCGGCCCCGGCTCGCACGTCGAGCCCGGGGGCCGCTGCCATTTCCTTTCCCGTTTGCGATGAACCCCTTTCTCGATGCGCCCGGGACGGGCGCCTTTTGCCATGCGTATCGACGTACAGCATTCCCAGCACGACATCGACGATGAACTCGACATGCTCCATGCGCGTCTGAACCAGCCGGGCCATCGCCTGCACGGCCTGCCGGCCGTCGCGCTCGGCGACTCGGGCCTGATCGTCCGCCACCGCGAGGCCGACGGCGAATATTTCCTTTACGTCGAGGATCCGTCGGCCCGTCAGCTCGCCGGCTACACGATCTTCAACCGCCTTCCCGAACTGCCGCGCCGCGCGGACCGCTACCTGCGCGCGCCGCATACGCGGCTGCGCGGGTCCGCGCAACGCAAGGGGCTTGCGACGACGCTGTATCGATGGGGACTCGACGCGGGTCTCTGCCTGATCAGTGGCGCACGCCAATCGCTCGGCGCGGCGCAGCTGTGGACCGCGCTCGCGCACGACTACCGGCACGGCTTCGTCGACGTCGAAGGCCGCGCGCTGCGCTATCTCGGCGAAACCGTCGCGGACGACGTCTACGGTGCGCTGCATACGCGCCGCCTGTTGCTCGGCAACGGATGGACACTCGGTGACCTGGCACGGGCAACCGGGATGCGCGACACGGTTGCCACCCGGCGTCAGGACCCGCAGTTGCCGCGGACCGGACGCGAATCGCATCACCTGCGCCGCGTCGCCGACGCGCGGCACGTTGCTCGCGCGCCGATGCGATAATCCGGCGGATCCGCGCGCCGTCGCCGCGCAAGACTCCCACCCCTACGCTCCTCGATGGCTACCGAAACCCGAACCGATTCCGAGCGCCGCATCGACATCGTCGCGCTGTGCGGCAGCCTGCGTGCGCAGTCGTACAACGCGGCGCTGCTGGACGCAGCCGCCCGCGTTGCGCCGCGCGGGATGCACATCACGCGTTTCGATCGTCTCGGTGAGTTTCCGCTGTTCAACCCCGATATCGAAGATCCTTCGCCGGCCGCGGTGCGCGACCTGATCGAGCGGCTGAACGCCGCAGACGGCGTGCTGATCGCGAGCCCGGAATACGCGCACGGCGTGACGGGCGTGATGAAGAACGCGCTGGACTGGGTCGTGGGATGCGAGGCCGTCGTGTACAAGCCGGTCGCGGTATTGAACGCGTCGCCGCGCGCGACGCATGCGGACGCGGCGCTGCGGGAAACGCTGTCGGTGATGTCGGCGTGCATCGTCGAGCGCGCGTCGATCGCGCTGCCGATCCTCGGCAGCCGGCTCGACGCGGCGGGCATCGCCGCGCATCCGCCGTTCGCATCGGCGCTGACCGACGCGTTGCACGCGCTGCGCGCGGCGATCGACGAGCAGGCGACCGCTCGCTAGACAACGATCGGCACGACGCAATCGCGTGCGTTATCGCGCCTTGGTGCGCGTGGTCTTCTTCGCCGGTTTCAGCGTCTTCGCGGCTTTCGCGCGCGGCGCCTCCTTCTCCGGCTGCGCGCCGCCGCCGGCCAGATCCTCGAGCCACGCCAGCGCATCGATGTACGACAGGAACTGCTGCAGGTATTCCGGCGACAGCTCGCGCATCGTCGCGAGCGACCGGTGCACGAGGCTGTTCGAATTGAGCGGTCCCGCGTTGCGCGGCACCTGGTCGAGCGACTGGCGGTACTGCTGTTCGGTGCGGACCTTCGACCACATCGCGCGGAAGTAGTCGATCAGCGCGGGATCGATCCCGCGACGATCGGCCTGTGCGTCGCGCGCGAGGCGCTCGACGAGCCCGCCGATCGCACCACGCGCAGGCGCCTGCGCGTTCGCTTGCGCCGCCGAGCCGGCGGCTGCCGCTTCACCGGCTCGCGCGACGATCTGCGCAAACCCTTCCAGCAGCATCGCGAGCCGCGCATCGAGCAACGCGCGCGCATCGCCGTCGAGCGCGGCCGCGCGCTTCTCGAGCGCGTCGAGCCGATGGAAGTGCACCGGATCGAGCCGGTCGGCACCCTGCTCGCGCCACGCGTCGAGCGTCGCGCGCACGTGCGTCGCGTCGTCCGTCACTTCGCCTTCCCTCCGCTCGACGCGGTCTTGCGCGGCACCGGCGCGATCTCCACGCGGCGGTTCTTCGCGCGGCCTTCATCGTCCGCGTTCGAGCTGACCGGCTGCTCGGAACCGAACGCGGCCGCGAACACCGACTTCGCCGGCACGCCGGCGTCGATCAACGCACGCGTGACCGTCAGCGCGCGCTTGGCCGACAGTTCCCAGTTGTCCGCGAACTGGCGGTTGCCGGCACGCACCTGCTGGTCGTCGGCGAAGCCGCTGATCATCAGGATCTCGTCGCGCGTCTTCAGGTAGGCGGCCAGCGGCGCAGCCAGCGTCTTCAACAGATCGCGGCCCTCGGGCTGCAACTGGTCGGAGTTCAGCGCGAACAGCACGTTGCCGCTGATGCCGATGCGGCCGTTCACGAGTGTCACGCGGCCGGCCGCGAGCGGCCCGGCCAGCGCCTCCTCGAGCGACTTGCGCTGCTGCGCTTCCTGCTGGCGTGCGCGCACGGCTTCCTCGAGCTTCGACGTGAGCTGCAACTGCATGCCGATCACGCCGACGAGGACCAGCACGAACGCGCCGAGCAGCACCGACATCAGGTCGGCGAACGCGGGCCACACCGGCGCGGAAGGCGCGCCGTCGTCGATTTCGTCGTGCATGCGTTACGCTCCGACCGATGCCCGCCGACCGGCGATCTGCTGCAGGTCCTCGACGATCTGCTTCTGCGACATCATGCTCAGGTCGATCACCTCGCGCGCCTGCGCGACGTAGTACTCGAGCTGCTCGTCGCTGCGCGCGAGCGATTTCTCGAGCGCGGCCTCGATGCGCTGCAGGTGGTTCAGCAGCTTGTCGTTCGACTCGCCGAACACCTGCACGGCCGCGCCGAACGCATCGCCGAGGCTCGCGATCTCGACCGCACCGGCCGTGACCTGTGCGGCGACCGAATCGAGCTTGCGCGTTTCGGCATCGACGGTGTCGTTGAAGCGCGCGCCGACGCGCTCGAGCAGGTCGGCCGACGTGCTCACGAGTGCGTCGATCGCGGTGCGCTGTTCGGTCGACGCGTGATTGACCGCGCCGAGCAGCGTCTCGAGCGTCGCGAGCAGGCGGCTGCGCTCCTCGAGCATCGCGGTGTCGCGCACCATGCTGTCGGACAGGCGCTGGCGCAGTTCGGCGACGACGTCGGCCGCGGCCTTCGGCGCTTCCGATGCGGCCTGCACGAGGCGCGAGATCTCGTTGATCGTGTCGCTTGCATGCACCTGCGCCTGCGCGGTGATGTCATTCGCGGTGCGGGTCAGCGTGTCGCAGATGTCCTGCTGGCGCGTCGCGGCCTGCGCGCTCGTCTGCGCCAATTCGTCGCGCAGCGCGGCGGCCATCGCGGCGAGCGAGTCGTTCCATGCGGACAGGCGTTCTTCGTCGCGCGCGGCCAGTTGCATTTGCAGGCCGGCGTGCGAATCGCGGATCGTCGACAGCAGGTCGTTCGAGCGTTGTTCGAACGTAGACGCTTGTGCCGCGAGATCGCGCGTCGTTTGTGCGAGTGCGTCGCAGATTTCCTGCTGACGGCCCGCGCTGTGCACGCCCGCGCGCTGCCACTCGTCGCCGAGCTTCGTCGCCATCGCGGCCAGCGAGTCGTTCCATGCGGACAGGCGTTCCTCGTCGCGTGCCGCGAGTTGCGTCTGCAAGCCCGTATGCGAATCGCGGATCGTCGACAACAGGTCGTTCGAACGTTGCTCGAACGTCGCTGCTTGTGCGGTCAGATCGCGCGTGGTTTGTGCCAGGGCGTCGCAGATCTCCTGCTGACGGCCCGCGCTGTGCACGCCCGCGCGCTGCCACTCTTCGCCGAGCTTTGCAGCCATCGCGGCCAGCGAATCGTTCCATGCCGACAGGCGTTCTTCGTCGCGTGCGGCCAGTTGCGTTTGCAGCCCCGTGTGCGAATCGCGAATCGTCGCAAGCAGGTCGTTCGAACGTTGCTCGAACGTCGCTGCTTGTGCGGTCAGATCGCGCGTCGTTTGCGCCAGCGCATCGCAGATTTCCTGCTGACGGCCCGCGCTGTGCACGCCGGCACGCTGCCATTCGTCGCCGAGCTTCGTCGCCATTGCGACGAGCGAGTCGTTCCATGCGGACAGACGTTCCTCGTCGCGTGCCGCGAGTTGCGTTTGCAGCCCCGTGTGCGAGTCGCGGATCGTCGACAGCAAATCGTTCGAACGTTGTCCGAACGTAGACGCCTGTGCCGCGAGATCGCGCGTCGTTTGCGCCAGCGCATCGCAGATTTCCTGCTGACGGCCCGCGCTGTGCGCGCCCGCGCGCTGCCATTCGTCGCCGAGCTTCGCGGCCATCGCCGTCAGCGACGCATTCCACGCCGCCAGGCGTTCCTCGTCGCGCGCGGCCAGTTGCGTCTGCAGCCCCGCATGCGACTCGCGCATCGCGGCGAGCGCCGCGCCCGAATGCCGCTCGAAGGTCGCGGCAGCTTCGCCGAGCGCCTGCGCATGCTGGCCGGCCAGCGTCGCGCCGACCTGCTCCTGGCGCGCGAGCGCATCGCGCCACGCGTCGCACAGCCGGCTTTCGGTCGATTCGAGGCGCGTCGCGACGCCGTCGAGCAGGTCCGTCGACCGCTGCGCGAAGGTGTCGGTGAACTGGCCGAGCGTCGTCTGCAATTGCTGCGCGACGGCGTCGCCCGCGCGGCGCTGCTCGTCGAGCGCGCGGTTCCAGACGGACGTCACGTTCCCGGTGGTCTTCTCGAAACCGTCGGTCAGCCCGTCGAGCTGACGCTGCACGGCGCCCGTCACGGTGTCGCGCAGCGCGGCCATCTCCTGCGCGAGCCCCGTCATCGTCGCCGCGACGACCGGCTGCAGCGCGGCACCGGCCACCCGTGCGCTCTCGGCGGCGCTTTCCTTCAGCGCATCGCCGACGTTCGACGCCAGGCCCGCATACGCGCGCTCGGTCCGATCGAAGAACGCCTGCTGGCTTTCGATCTGGCGATCGTGCAGCGCGACGCTGCGCGCCTCGAGCGTCGTCATCATCGTCTGCAGCCGGTCGACCAGGGCCGGCATCACGTCGGCCTGGCGCTGCAGCAGCCGGAAGGATTCGTCGCGCTGGTGTGCGGACGAATGCACGCGCAGCGTCGTCGCGATCTTCGCGTCGAGTTGCTGGCCCGCGTCGAGCCGTTCGCGGCGGACGAGCGCGGACAGGAGGCCGAGCATCGCCGACGTCGCGACGCCCGCGATCGATGTGCCGAACGCGAAGCCGAGGCCCTTCACCGGCGCGATCAGCGACGCGCGGATCGCGTCGAGGTCGGTCGCGCTTTCGAGCGCGGCGCCCGTGCCCTTCAGCGTGACGACCATCCCGAGCAGCGTGCCGAGCATGCCGAGCAGCACGAGCAGGCCGACGAGATACGGCGTCAGCGACGGGCCCGGCAGCGCGACGCGCGCGCCTTCGACGCGCGCCCGCACGGCGCCGCGCAGGCCCGCGGGCAGCGTGTCGAGCCAGGTGTCGAGCTGCGCCGGCGGTTCGGTGAGCCCGGCCACCGCGCGCGACAGCGTGGCGGTCGCCTGCCGGTAGCGCCGCAGCTCCCACGCACCGGCGACGTAGCACGCGCCGATCAGCAGCGTGACGGCCGTCGCGAGCGGGTTCGACGCGACATAGCCGACGCCGATCCAGCACACTGCGAGCAGGCCGGCGATGAAGACAACGAGATTAAGACGAATTCTGGACATAGCGTAGGGATTAGCAGGTACGAAGGGCCGCGAGCAGCCCGTCTACCGTTTGAAACCGGACTTCGAGTTCGGCGAGCAGGATGCTTTGCATCTCGTTGCGGAACGTGTCGAGCCACGTGCCGGGCACGATCGCCGCGGCGGGCGGTGCGTCGCCGTCGGGATCGGCAGTGGCCGCCGCTTGCGCGTCGGCCAGCGCCTGCCGTTCCGCGTCGCGCAGCCGCTCGAAGCGCGTGCCGAGCAGCGCGGGCACGGCGGACAGCAGGCTGCGCTCGCGCGCGCCGAGCACGCGCTCCATGATCGCGTCGAGCGCCGCGAGCCGCGCCATCCCGGACGCGCGCGCGGCCAGCGCGACCCGCAGGCGGCCGCGCAACTGGCCGATCGCCGTTTCCATTTCCTGCTGCAGGGACAGACAGCTCTGGCGGAAATCCGCGAAGTCCGCCGTGTCGGCGGGCGGCGGCGGCATTTCGCCGGGGCGCCGCCGCGTACGCGGACGATGGGCGGCCGTGATCGCCTGCGCGAGGTCGTGGCGCACGCGCGCGCAGTCGCGCTCGGCGTCGTAACCGCGCACGCCGGCCGCGACGCCGGGCGGGCTCGCATTCAGCGCGGACGACAGCGTGATCGCGTCGGTCCAGCCGAGCCACTGGCTCAGGCGGTCCGACAGCGTCTGCCGGGATTCCGCGACGTCGGCATCGGTCAGGCGCGCGAGCAGCCGGACGAGCGTCGGGCCGCTCAGTGCCGGGCGCGGGGGTGCTTGCACCATGCTGCAAACCGTCAAAAAAGGCAGCAGTTTACACGTCGTCGGGAGGTCGGCCGCCAGAATCGGGGAAGCGGCCCGGCACGGCACGCCGCGCAACCGGCGCGAACGCCCGCCGTACAAGGCTCGCGGGGCGGTCGTCGGGGTTTTCGCCAGCGCCGGCGTCGCTCAGGCGACGAGTCGGGCCGCGTTCCAGAGCCGGAGCGGGCGGGCGCGGGCCGGTTCGGGGTTCGGTGCTCTCGCCTGTGCATCAACAAACGTTCACCCACACGCGTTTCCATCACGGACGTGCGGTACCATCGCGACACCCGCCACGCGAATCGCGTCCGACGCGGGCCCGCGCCGCCATGCAGCCGGCGCGCGGGCCGCCACCGGCCGCATTCCGGGTATCCGGCCGATATCGGCGGGTCGCAGCGCGCGCCCCCAAGGGAGACGGGTGGCGCCGCCCATGACAACGAGAGATCAATAACAGACGGGCCCGCCCGACCGCATACGATGATTTCCGACTTCGTCGCGCGCCTGCGCGAGCGCTTCAGCAAACCGCCCAGCCGGCAGGACTTCGCCGAACGCCTGATCGCCGCGCTGCGCGCGACCGGCGACACGCGCGAGTGGCTTCACGAACACGACAAGGGCCGTCTCGTACAAGCCGATGCCCCGTCGAACATCATCAACCTCCACAACCTGTTCCGCGATTACGCGGACGCGAAGCCCACCGAGCGCGAAGCGACGCTGCTGCGCCAGGCGAACGCGATGATGCAGCACGAGATTCCGGCGAACTTCGCGGACGTGCGCGCGCGGCTGCGCCCCGTGATCCGCAGCGCGACCGAGCGCGGCACGGTCGCGCTGCAGCTCGCCGGACAGCCCGAAGCGTCGGAGGTGGCGTTCCGGCCACTGTGCGAGAACCTCGAGATCGGCATCGCGTACGACGGCGAATTCAGCGTCGCGCGGCTGACGAGCGCGCGGCTCGCCGAATGGGGCGTCAGCTTCGACGCCGCCTGCGACATCGCGATCGACAACCTGCGCGGCGCGTCGTCGGCACCGTGGGTCGCGTTGCGCGACGGCGTGTTCCTGTCGCAGTTCGGCGACTACTACGACGCGGCGCGGCTGCTGCTGACCGACCTGCTGCATCGCCAGCCGATCTCCGGCGCGCCGGTGGTGATGGCGCCGAACCGGGCCGTGCTGCTGCTCACCGGCGACCGCAACACGGCCGGGCTCGCGACGATGGTCGAACTCGCCGAACACGCGCGCGCGCAGCCGCGTCCGCTGCCGCCGCTGATGCTGCGCTGGGACGGCGCCGCATGGCGGAACTTCATCCCGGCAGGACTGGAGGCGAAGCTGCACGCGCTGCGCGTGGACGAACTCGCCGGCGACTACCAGGATCAGCGCACGCAGCTGGACGAGCTGCACAAGCGGGACGGCACCGACATCTTCGTGGCGACCTACACCGTGTATCGACGGCAGAACGGCGAGCTGTTCAGTGTCAGCGTGTGGAGCGACGGCGTGCCGACGCTGCTGCCCGAGACGGACATCGTCGTGCTCTACCGGGAAGCGACGCGGCAGTCGGCGCACGTGCCGATGGCCGCGCTGCGGAACGCGTGCGGCGACCTGATGACGGCCACCGCGCATCGGCCGGTGCGGTATGAAGTGAAGACGTTTCCGGACGAGGCGCGGTTCGCGGCGCTGCTGGAGCGGTTTCCGGCGGTGTGACGCGCGCTCGCGCGGGCGGATTGGGCGGATGGGCGGATGGACGGGGCGGATGGGCCCAAAAGAATCGCCCGGCTCGGACCGTCCCGCCACCGGACGGACTGACCGGCCGCACCGGCATGCCCGTCGGGAATGAAACGGCGGTGCGCGCGAGCGGCATCGCCTGCCGTCAGATCCCCGCTTTCGGCGCGTTCAGGATCAGCCGCAGGCCGAGCAGCGTGATCGCGCCGGCCGCGACGCGGTCGACCCACTTCTTCGCGCGCAGGTAGAGTTCGCGCGGCCGGCGGGTCGAAAAGCACAGCGCAACGATCGTGTACCAGCCGAATTCGACGCCGAACACGAGCGGCGGCAGCGCCAGGTAGCACCACAGCGGCGGATGCTGCGGCAACAGCGCCGCGAAGATGCTGCCGTACCAGATCGCCGTCTTCGGATTGCTCAGCTGGGTCGTGAGGCCGGTCCAGAACGACTTGCGCGCGCTGCCGGCGACGACGGCCTGCGGGTCGTCCATCGCGATCGGCCGATCGGCGCCGCGCCAGATCTTCGACGCCATGTAGATCAGGTATGCGCCGCCGGCCACCTTGAGCCCGACGTACAGCCATTCGACCGCCTGCAGCAGCGTGTAGAGCCCGGCCAGCGCGACGCCGCCGAACGCGATCCCGCCGACGCCCATGCCGAGCGCGGTCGCGAGCCCGTCGCGGCGCGACAGCCCGATCGAATTGCGCGCGACCAGCACGAAACTCGGGCCCGGAATCATTGCGCCAAGCCACAGCGCGGCCAGAATGGCGAGTACGGCAGCCGATGCAGTCATCGAAGTCTCCTTGGTCGACGGCGCCGAAACACCGGTGCCTGCGTGTCGCGTCGAGAATCGAGTCGCATTGCATCGATCGCCGACGCTGAAGCCGACGATTCTGGCACGCTTCGCCGCCCGCCGAAAGCGCCCGCGCGCTGCTATGCTGGCTGCCGTTCCCGCCCTCGCGCCCCGCCCCATGATCGAGATCCGCGCCGCCCGCTATCCCGACGATGCCGCCGTCGTCGAAGCGATCTTCCGCGAGTACATCGCAAGCCCCACCGTCAGCCTCGCGTTCCAGGACTACGAGCCGGAGCTCGCCGCGCTGCCGGGCAAATACGCGGCCCCGCGCGGGCAACTGCTGCTCGCATGGCATGGCGAGCGCGCGGTCGGCTGCGCGGCGTTTCGGGAAATCGACGCGACGACGTGCGAGATGAAGCGCGTCTACGTGCGTCCCGACGCGCGCGGGCTGAACGCCGGCCGCCAGCTCGTCGAACGGCTGCTGCGCGACGCGAAGGCGGCCGGCTATGCGCGGATGTGCCTCGACGTGCTGCCCGAGTTCGTCGCCGCAAGGCAACTGTATGGTTCGCTCGGCTTCACGCCCGCGCCACCGGTCGCGTTCAATCCGGTGCCGGGCACCGAGTTCCTCGGGCGGGATCTGTGATGAGCGCCACCGCACGCTGCGCCCTGGTTGCGCTGCTCGCCGCGCTGTCGTCCGGCGCACGCGCCGGCGGCCTGCCGCCATCGGTCGCGACGCAACTGCCGTCCGGCTACCGGCCGCTCGTCGCGCAGGAAGGGCCGGACCTCGGCAACGGACGGCGCAGCTTGCTCGTCGTCGTGCATCGCGACGCCGATACGCGCGCGCAGCCGTCGCCGCGCCCGCTGCTGATCTTCGAGGAGCAGCCCGATCGCGCATACCGGCTCGCCGCGCGCAACGACCACGTCGTCCTGCGCGCGAACGAAGGCGGCCAGTGCGATCCGTTCGATCCCGAAGACGCCCCCGACAGCGGCCTCGCGGTGAAAGGCCGCTATTTCACCGTGCAGAACTTCGTCGCCTGCGGGCAACACTGGAGCGACTTCGTGACGTTCCGCTACGACCCGCGCACCCGCGGCTGGCTGTTCTCCAGCGAGATCTACACCGAATCGTTTCCGCTCGACGACCAGCCCGACCAAGTCACCGTCACGCGCGCCGACGCGCACCGGCCGGTGTCGTTCGGGCAATGGCGGCGCAAGGATTGAAGGACCCGCGCAGCGCAATCCTCAACCGGCGCGCAGCCGCGTTGCCGCCGGCCATGAAGCCTGCCGGCCGTCATGAACAATGTTCCGCGTCGCCCGCATCCGTACGACTCGCCTCCCCCCGCCAACCGGTCTACCATAAGCGCTCGTCGTCGTTCGGGCGCGCGCCGGCGCGGCATGCGGCTTGCGCGTGGTCCCTTCCCACGTTGCACCAGCGCAGGAGGACGTCATGACGCAACACTTCGATGCGATCGTCATCGGCACGGGCCAGGCCGGGCCGCCGCTCGCCGCACGGCTCGCCGGCGCCGGCATGAAAGTCGCGATCGTCGAACGCGGCCGCTTCGGCGGCACCTGCGTGAACACCGGCTGCATCCCGACCAAGACGCTGATCGCAAGCGCGTATGCGGCGCAACTCGCGCGGCGCGCGGAAGAATACGGCGTGTCGGTCGGCCCCGTCAGCGTCGACATGAAGGCCGTGAAGGCGCGCAAGGACCGGATCTCCGGCCGCTCGAACCACAACGTCGAGCAATGGGTGCGCGGGCTCGACCACACGACGGTGTTTCAGGGTCATGCCCGATTCGAGCGGCCCGATGCGGTGCGCGTGGGCGACGACGTGCTCGAGGCCGAACGCATCTTCATCAACGTCGGCGGACGCGCGCAGATCCCGCCGATGCCGGGCCTCGACTCGGTGCCCTATCTGACCAACTCGACGATGATGGACGTCGACTTCCTGCCGGAGCATCTCGTGATCATCGGCGGCAGCTACGTCGGGCTCGAATTCGGCCAGATGTACCGCCGCTTCGGCTCGAAGGTCACGATCGTCGAGAAAGGCGCGCGCCTGATCCATCGCGAGGACGAGGACGTGTCGCAGGCCGTGCGCGAGATTCTCGAGAACGAAGGCATCGACGTGCAGCTCGACGCGAACTGCCTGAGCGCACGGCGCGACGGCGACGGTGTCGCGGTCGGTCTCGACTGCACCGGCGGCCGCCGCGAGGTCGCGGGCTCGCACCTGCTGCTCGCGGTCGGCCGCGTGCCGAACACCGACGATCTCGGGCTCGAGCGGGCCGGCGTCGCGACCGACGCGCGCGGCTACATCACGGTCGACGACCAGCTGCGCACCAGCGTGCCCGGCATCTGGGCGCTCGGCGACTGCAACGGGCGCGGCGCGTTCACGCATACCGCGTACAACGACTACGAGATCGTCGCGGCCAACCTGCTCGACAACGATCCGCGCAAGGTGTCCGACCGCATCAACGCGTACGCGATGTACATCGATCCGCCGCTCGCCCGCATCGGCATGACGCTCGCGGAAGCGAAGCAGACCGGCCGCCGGCTGCTGGTCGGCACGCGGCCGATGACGCGCGTCGGCCGCGCGGTGGAAAAAGGCGAGAGCCTGGGTTACATGAAGGTGATCGTCGACGCGGACAGCCATGCGATTCTCGGCGCGTCGATCCTCGGCGTGACCGGCGACGAGGTCGTGCACGGCATGCTCGACGTGATGGCCGCCGGCGCGCCGTACACGACGATCAGCCGCACGATGCACATCCACCCGACCGTGTCGGAGCTCGTGCCGACCTTGCTGCAGGATCTGCATCCGGTCGAATGAAGGATCGCGGAAACGGGCGTGCATCCTGCGCGCCCGTCATGCACGCGCGCTGCACATTGCCCATCCGGCCCCGTCACGCGGCGCCGCACCATCGCAAACCGCACTGATTGCCAGTCGAATATTTAATTTTCACCTGGACGAGCGCGCCTTTACCCTTTCGGCATCGCATCACAGGGCCACCGGCCCCCTCTGGAGCATTCCGATGACCGACCCCGGCACCGCGCAAGCCGTTTCCCGCCCGCATGCGGCTTCCGTGTCCTATGGCGCGCTCGCGCTGCTGGTGCTGGCCGGGCTCAACCTGCGTCCGTTCCTGACCGCGTTCGGCCCCGTGCTCGACCTCGTGCGTGCCGACACGGGCCTCGGTTTCCGCGCGGCGGCGCTGCTGACCACGCTGCCGTTCGTGCTGATGGGTGTCGTCGCCGGCATCGGCGTCGGGCTCGCGCGGCGCGTCGGCGAGCAGCGCGCGCTGCTCGCCGCGCTGGCGTTGATCGCCGCGGGTTGTACCGCGCGCCTGTGGAGCGACGGCAGCACCGGACTGGCCGTCACGGCAATCGTCGCGGGTGCGGGCGTCGCCGTGGTGCAGTCGCTCGCGCCGGGCCTCGCCAAGCGCTGGTTCGTCGACCGGCTGCCGCTCGCGATGGGCCTCTATTCGGCCGCGCTGGTCGGCGGCGGTGCGTTCGGCGCGGTCGCGAGTCCGTGGCTCGCCGCGCGCGGCGGCTGGCATCTGTCGCTCGCCGTGTGGGCCGTGCCCGCGCTCGTCACGCTCGCGCTGTGGCGCGCGAAGGCGCCGCGCGACGCGCTGCATGCGGCGGCGGCATCGGCGCCCGTCGCCGCGTTCGTACGCATTCCGCGCGCATGGCAACTCGCGCTGTTCTTCGGCCTCAGCAACAGCGGCTATGCGAGCCTCGTCGCGTGGCTGCCCGCGTTTTATCGCAGCGTCGGCATGAACCCGCAGGCGAGCGGCAACCTGCTCGCGTGGATGGCGCTGTTCCAGGCGGCCGGCGCGCTCGCGATGCCGATGTTCGCGAAACGTTCGCACGATCGCCGCCCGGTGCTGTGGCTCACGCTCGCGCTGCAGACGGCCGGCTTCGCCGGCTTCGCGACGATGCCCGCGCTCGCGCCGTGGATGTGGGTCGCGAGCGTCGGCATCGGGCTCGGCGGCTTCTTCTCGATGAGCCTGATCGTCACGCTCGATCACCTGCCCGATGCGCGGCTCGCGGGTGCGCTCGCCGCGTTCGTGCAAGGCGTCGGCTTCCTGACCGTCGCCGCGAGCCCGTGGTTGATCGGCTGGCTGCGCGACGCCGGCGGCGGCTTCGCGATCGCGTGGTGGATGCATCTCGGCGTGATCGCGTCGATGGCCGCGCTGAACGCCACGTTCTCGCCCGCCGGCTACCGGCGCAGCATGGCGCACGTCACCGGCGCCGCGCGCTGACACCGCAGCACCGGATTCCCTGATCCGGACGATCGCCGGCCGCTTGCGGCGCTCGTCCAGCCGCCCGCGCATGGCCGGGCGCGGGCCGTCACGCCCATCGGCCGCCATTCGCTTCACCCCACAACGACATCAATCGGTAAGGAGACAATCATGAAAAAGCTCGTCATCGCCGTCGCGCTCGCGCTGACGGCCGGCGCCGCCGCCGCGAAAGACCCGGCCGTCCTGCGCCTCGGCGTCGATCCCAGCTACGCGCCGTTCGAATCGCTCGCACCCGACGGCACGCTCGTCGGCTTCGACATCGACCTCGGCAACGCGATCTGCGAACGCATGAAGGTGCGCTGCGTGTGGGTCGAGAACGCCTTCGACGGGATGATCCCGGCGCTGAAGGCGCGCAAGTTCGACGGCGTGCTGTCGTCGATGAGCGTGACCGAGAAGCGCCTCGCGCAGATCGCGTTCACCGACAAGATCAACAACGTGCCGCCACGCCTCGTCGCGCGACGCGGCGCGAACCTGCAGCCGACGGCCGAGTCGCTGGCCGGCAAGAGCGTCGGCGTCGAACAGGGGTCGACGCAGGAGACCTATGCGCGCACGTACTGGGAACCGAAGGGCGTGATCGTGCGCACGTACCAGACGCAGGACCTCGTCTATCAGGATTTGATTGCCGGTCGTCTCGACGCGTCGCTGCAGTCGTCGGTACAGGCCGATCTCGGCTTCCTGAAGACCGCGAAGGGCGCGAACTTCGCGTTCGCGGGGCCGCCGCTGCATGATCCGAAGACGCTCGGCGTCGGTTCCGCGATCGGCGTGCGCAAGGACGACGACGCGCTGCGCACGCAGATCAACCAGGCGCTCGCCAGCCTGATCCAGGACGGCACGTATCAGCGGATCGCGAAGAAGTATTTCTCGTTCGATATCTACAACTGACGGACTCGGCCGGTTGCGGCCGGTGGCCGAAAGGGGCGGCGCATGCGAGTGCGACGCCCCTTTCTTCTTTTCCGGAACCGGTTCGTCAACTCCTTTCGACCCACGCCCGGTGCAATGGCATCGACCCATCGTCTGACGGCGGCTTCGCTATTCGCAATCACCGACGAAGTGCCACCTGTTCAGCGACAGGCACGAAGCTTGCGCCTTGCGCCCGCTCGCCTGTTCGAACGGCGAGCGCGCGTCGCTTCGCGGCTGCCGCGATGCGTGATCGGCTGGTCAGCGCCGCATTCAATAACGAAGGAGACGTTGTCATGGACGAGACGAATGCATATCGCCGCTACGATCGCCGCCGCTTTCTCGCCGGCGTTGCCGCGGTGGCCGGTAGTGTCGCACTGCCGGGTTGCGGCGGCGGAGGGGACGGAATATCGGCCGTGGACGGCAATGCGCGCGCCCCATCGATCGGCGACACGCCGTCGCCGAACGGCGGCAATCGCTACAGCCTGCCGCGGCCGGCGTTGCCCGATCCGGCGAGTTCCGGCATCGACCACATCGTGCTGGTCACGATGGAAAATCGATCGTTCGACCATTTCATGAGCTGGGTGCCGGGTGCCGAGGGGATGCCCGCCAATCGGCAGTTCAGGGACGCGTTCGGCGGGACCAACGCACCGTTTCCGCTGTCGACCAATCCCGCCTACGGCTATCAGGCATGCGCGTACCACGACCCGAACCACACCTACCAGGGTGCGCGCACGCAACTGGCTTCGGGCGAGATGAACGGCTGGCTCCTGACGCCCGGGACGAGCCTGACCCAGGGCGACCTGCTGCCCATCGGTTATTACACGTCGGCCGACCTGCCGTTCTTCAGCGCGGCGGCAAGCAGCTACACCATCGGCGACTTCTACTTCAGCGGCGTGCTGACCAATACGTTTCCGAATCGCCTCTACCTGCACAGCGGCGCCACCGACCGCCTCACCGATACCCCCGACAATTCGTCGCTGCGCACGATCTGGGACAACCTGAGCGACGCCAGCATCGGTTGCAGTTACTACTACCACGACGTGCCGTTCACCGCGCTGTATGGCACGCGCTATCTCGGCATCTCGCATGCGTTCGCGGATTTCCTGGCGAATGCGGCGGCGGGAACGCTGCCGCCGTTCTGCATGGTCGACCCGGTTTTCGCGGGCGAGCTGCAAGGTGCGTCCGCGGACGACCATCCGCATGCGGACATCCGCGACGGGCAGGCATTTCTCAACCAGGTGTACGACGCGCTGCGCACGAGTCCCGCCTGGAACCGCACGCTGATGATCGTCGTATATGACGAGTGGGGCGGGTTTCTCGAGCACGTGGTGCCGCCGATCCGGCCGATCAGCAACAACGAGCTCGCGCTCGGCAACGACGGCAAGCTCGGCTTTCGCGTGCCGCTCGCCCTGCTCGGCCCGCGCGTGCGGGCAGGCTCGGTGACGCGCTACCCGTTCGACCCGAGTTCGATTCACGCGCTGCTGCAATGGCGTTTCGGGTTGAAACCGCTCGGCGTGCGCGGCAGCGATCCGGCGACCTTCAATCTCGCTTACGCGCTCGATTTCAACGACGCGCCGCGCACGGACGCGCCGGCGTTCACGGTCCCGCAAGGTCCGTTCGGCGGAACGTGTCCGGGGACGACCGCGCCGTCGTCGCCCGGTTCGGTTACCGGCGTGGATCCGTCGCAAATGGCGGCCAATCCGGCGGCCAATCCCGCAACCAATCCGGCGGTCGACCGCTTCGCCGAGTTGCGCGCGAAGGCTGCGGCACTGGGGTTCAGGACCGGAGGCTGACGGCCGCGTGGAGGCGACGGCCGACACGCGATACGGCGACAGGCGAGCGATGGCCGGGGATCCGTAGGGCAATACCTGGCAGTTCGCCACGCATCAGCGCGATCGGTCGATCGCCGAGATCCGGTCGCGACTGGGTGATGGCAACTAGCAGATGGCCGGGGCCACGGACAATTCGCGTGCATCCCGAGCGGCGCATGCGACGTGGCCTCGACGATCGGCGCGGCGCGCTTCACGCGCGCGCATCCACCCTCCGTCCCCCGCTGTCGCAATCATTCAGATTCGCGTCGCGTGCAGATAAAACCTCCTCACCCGGCCCGCCGTTAACCCGTTCGCAGTCCCGGCGCCCCGTCTTGCAACGCGGCGCCCGTCGTCGTTCGTGATCCGGAATCCACATCCGCCGTCGGCCGCCCGTCGGGCCGCCGGCAAGGGAACGTCATGCGAAAACTCACCATCCGCGGCGGCCTCGTCGCGACCGTCGCCGGCTATACGGCGCTGCTCGTCCTGGTCGTCGGCGCGTGCATCGCCGCGCTCTACGCCGGCAACGGCTCGCTCGAAGCGATGTACCGCGACGACACCGCGTCGCTGCTGCACCTGAAAACCAGCTCGGAGCGCATGCTCGTGCTGCGCGAACGCGTCAGCGACGTCGCGCAGATCATCAGCGCCGGCCAGCCCGCGAAGGCGGAAATCGCGCAGCTCCACACGCTCCTCAAGCAGAGCGACGACGAACTGGACGCGTACTCGCGGCTGCACGCACGCGACACCGACGAGCAGGCATTGTTCGATACGCTGCAGCAGCGCCGTCGCATGTTGCTCGATCAGGTTTTCCTGAAAGCGATGTCGCAACTCGACCACGACAACGCCTTCGACTTCCTCGACACGCACCGCACCGCGCCGCCGGCCCTCTTCACCGCCTACCAGGAAGCGATCGATGCGCTCGAATCGTTCCAGGTCGCGCGCCAGAAGGCGCGCTACGACGCGGCCGGCGAACGCTTCCACCGGATCGTGTGGGCCATGGCGGCGGTCGCCGCCTTCGCGCTGGTCGTCGGCTTCCTGGCGCAGCGCGTGCTCGCGAAGGCGATCATCGCGCCGATCCATCTCGCCGTCGCGCATTTCGACAGGATCTCGAAAGGCGACCTGACCGGCGCGGTCGTCATTCCGGGCGAAAACGAAATGGCGTATCTGTTGAATGCGTTGAAGCGCATGCAGGACGGCCTCGTCGAAACCGTGAGCCAGGTGCGCACGAGCACCGAGACGATCGTCGGCGACGTGCGCACGATCGCGAGCGGCAACGTCGACCTGTCCGCGCGCACCGAGCAGCAGTCCGTCTCGCTGCAGCAAGCCGCGGCGAGCGTGGAGCAGCTGACGGCAACCGTACGCCAGAACGCGGACAACGCACGCGATGCGCGCACTTACGCCGAGGGGGCGGCCGGCATCGCGGCAAAAGGCGGAGACGCGATGCAGCGCGTCGTCGAGACGATGTCGGCGATCTCGCACAGCTCCGCGCGGATTTCCGGCATCGTCGGCGTGATCGAAAGCATCGCATTCCAGACCAACATCCTCGCGTTGAACGCCGCCGTCGAAGCGGCGCGCGCGGGCGAACAGGGGCGCGGTTTCGCCGTCGTCGCGACCGAGGTGCGGGGGCTCGCGCAGCGCTGCGCATCGGCGGCAAAGGAGATTCGCGAACTCATCGGCAATTCCGCGCAGCGCGTCGAAGACGGCAGCGGTCTCGTCGCGCTCGCCGGTTCGGCGATGACCGAGCTCGTCGTCGCGGTCGAGCGCGTGAACGCGATCATGGGCGAAACGAGCATCGCCTTCGACGAGCAGTCCGCCGGCATCGAGCAGGTGAATGCCGCGGTCATCCAGATGGAGCAGACGATGCAGCGCAACGCCGCACTGGTCGAGGAAGCGGCCGCCGCGGCGCTGTCGCTCGAGGATCAGGGCGCGCGGCTCAGCGATGCCGTCGCGCAATTCCGTCTGCGAGAAGCGGCGGCGGCGTGATGTAACGGCCCGGCCCGTGGCAGGCTGGCCGGCCCGTCACGACACCCGGGCCGCAGCCCGGTGTCGTGACGGGAAACAGGTGGATCGCCGGTGTGCGGTGTGCCGTGTGTGACTAGACCGCCCGCTCCAGCAGGTCGGTTGCGAACGACTTCGCATGCTCGACGGCCTCCTGCGCATCGGGGAATACACCGAGCTGCTCCCAGTGCTCTTCGGCCGCGTAGGTTCCCCTCACCGCCAGCGCCCGCTGAACGCGCAACTGCGCCGCGTATTTACCGTCGTCCAGTGGCCGGGCCGTCGCGACGACCTTGTGCGGCGGGCTCGCTCGCTCCGGCTGAACCAGCTCGACGGAGCCATCGGCCGTGCCGATCGCCATCAACTCGTTCCTGGCCTTGCAGTCCGGGCAGTAGAAGCACCATCCCGCATCATCCTGGCGAGACTTGACCTGCCCGCGCGCCAGCACGGCACGACATTCAACGTTTTCGCAGATGAACGGCATAGCTGTCTCCGAAGTTGTTTGAGAGAAATCCTAGCATGTCCGTCGGCGGCGAAACCAGAAAAAAAGCCGGCCCCGAAAGGACCGGCCTCGCCGACATCGCACCGCGCAAATGCCTGCCCGCGCGGCCTCGCTCAGTAGTGACTGCGCCCCCACAGCGTCTTCGGTTCGTCGAGCAGGCGACGCAACCCGCTGCGCTCGATCATCGTCTCCGCGACTTCCATCACGCGCTCGAGAATCGCGTTCTCGTCGACCGACAGCACGCGCCGATCCTCCATCAGCACGCGGCCGCCGACCATCGTCATGCACACGTCGGCCGCGTTCGCGAAACACGTGACGCGATACACGGGCATGTTCATCGGCATCATGTGCGGACGGAACAGGTCGACGAGGATGAGGTCGGCGAGCTTGCCGGCTTCGAGCGAGCCGATTTCGTGATCGAGCGACAGCGCCTTCGCCGCGTCGATCGTCACCATCTCCAGCACCTTGCCGTGCGGCAGCACGTCGGGGTCGCGGAAATGGCGGCGATGGTAGTGCATGCACTGCCACATGTGACGGAACATGTCGTAGCCGCGATCGGGCGCCGCGCCGTCCGACGCGATCGCGACCGTCACGCCCGCATCGATCAGCTCGGGCACCGGGCAGCGGCCGATGATCGACATGATCGCGCTCGGGTTGTGGACGATCGCGGTGCCCGTCTCCACGCACGCGGCGATGTCGGCGTCGGTCAGGTCGATGCTGTGCGACATGAACGACGTCGGGCCGAGCAGTCCGAGCTCGCGATGCGCGAACGCGAGCGTGCCGGCGCGGTGCCCGTCCTGCGTGAACGTCAGGCCGCGCTCGCGCGCAAGCGCGCCGTAGCGTGCGGCCTGATCGCGGAAATCCCGCTCGTACTGCGCGAGTTCCGGGTCATGCTCGGGACCGTATACCGGCAGCGTGATCGCGATCCGGATCCGCCCGTCGGCGTCGCCGTGGCATTCGTCGACGATGCGTTCGCACACGTCGTACATCGTGTCGAAATCGATGTCGCGCGTGTCGCTGCCGTCCGGCGCGTGGCGCGTGTATGCACGCGGCGCGGGCGGGCGCGACGGGCCGACGGCGACGATCGAGCGCGTGCCGGTGCGCACCACGGCATCGCAATGACGCCGCGCGTAGACGGGATCGTCGACGCGCATGATCGAGTTGCCGCCGCCGAGCAGCGACACGCCCGTCGTCACGCCGGCCTTCAGCCGTTCGAGCGCCGCGAGATGCGATTCGGTTTCCCAGAACGCCTCGTCCGACGCGCGCGTATAGATCGTCTCGGCCGCGGCCGACCACGCATCGCCGTCCGCGCCGCCGATCGTGCGCAGCATCGCGTGGCCCGCGTGCGCATGCGCATCGATCAGGCCCGGCAGCACGGCCTTGCGGCGTGCGTCGATCGTGCGCGCGGCACGGAAGCGCGCCTGCAATTCGGCGGTGTCGCCGACGGCGACGATGCGATCGCCCGTCACGGCAACCGCGCCGTTCTCGATCACGCGCCGCTGCGGGTCCATCGTGATCACGCAGCCGTTCGCGATCAGGGTGTCGATTGCTTCGCGCCGGTCGTCGGCCTGAGCGTCGGCCTTGTTCTCGGTCGTCATCGTTTCGGTATCCTGTTGTAGTTAGAAGGGTCCGGGCGCCGCCGCACGGAAAAACCGCCGGGCAGTCGCCCGGCGGTTCGGCGGCGACACGCCGATCGGGTCGTCACGCGGAGCGGGCCGGCGCAGCCACGCGTGCCTTCAGCTTGCGCTGCGCCGCGCTGATCGCGATGAACACCACCGCGTTCACCGCGAGTGCGACGAGTCCGGGGTTGATCGACGTCAGCGTGCTCGACGCGCCGGGGAATAGCGACGCGAGCGTCACGCCGTAGTAGTTCGTCAGCGCGATCACGATCGCACCGGCGGCGATCCCCGCGAACGCGCCTTCCCGCGTGCCGAACGGCCGCTTCAGGAAGCTCGATGCGAGCATCGGCACGAGCTGCGTGAGCAGGCTCGACGAGAAGATCGCGAGCGTCACGAAGGTGGCGCCGCCGCGCAGCACGAAGTAGACAACCACCAGCGTGAAGATCGGCAGCGCGATCCGCGCGACGCGCGTCACCTCGCGGTCGGTCGCGTTCGGCGCGAAGCCTTCTCGGTAGATGTTGCGCGCGATCGTCGTCGAGGCGTTCAGCATGATCAGCGAGCCCGGCACCAGCGCGGTCAGCAGGCCCGTGCCGCCGACGATGCCGACGAACCACGCGGGGAACGTCTGCTTCACGAGACGCAGCAGCGCGAGATCGGTCTGCGCGCCTTCGAGCCCGTGCACCGTCATCACGGCCGCGAAGCCGACGAGGAACAGGAACGCGATCAGCACCTGATACAGCGGCATCAGGATCACGTTGCGGCGCAGCGCGCGTTCGTCCTTCGCGACGTAGATCGCCGTGAAGCCGTGCGGATACAGGTAATAGCCGAGCGACGTGAGCAGGATCGTCGAGTTGTACCAGCTCAGGTTGAAGCCGTGCTCGGGCATGCGCAGCAGTTCGGGATGCGCGGCGTCGATCTTCGCGAACATCTCGCCGAGACCGCCGTAGTAGTGCATCGGCAGGTACAGGCCGAGGAAGATCGCGATCGCGAGGATCAGCACGTCCTTGAAGATCGCGATGCTCGCCGAACCGTGGATGCCCGACACGACCATGTACACGGCCATCAGCGTCGCGGCGATCCAGATCGCGGCCGCTTGCGGAATCAGCCCGTACGACATCTCGGACACGATCACGCCGAGGCCGCGCAGCTGGATCATCAGCAGCGACACCATCGCGAACACGGCCACGACCGACACCAGCACGCCGATCGCGCGGCTGTCGTACTTCGACGCGAAGTAGTCGGCGAACGACACGAGCCCGCGCGCCTTTGCGTAGCGCCACACCGCGGGCAGCATCCAGTAGCCGATCACGAACGCGAGGCAGCCGTACGACAGGATGTAGAACGCGGGCACGCCCTTGCTGTAGGTCCAGCCGCTCGCGCCGAGGAACGAGAACGTCGAGAACGCCTCGCCGGCCATCAGCAGGAACGTGAGCAGCGAACCGAAGCCGCGCCCGCCGACCGCCCACTGTTCGAGCGTAAGCTTGCGGCCGCGCCGCGCCATCACGCCGATCGCGAGCGCGAACACGGCGAACGCCGCGATGATGATGATCGAGGCGTTCATCGCGCGTCTCCCGTGCGGCCGTCGCGGGCCGCGTCGCGCTCGTCGAGGTGGAACAGGATCGCGAGGATCGCGGCGGTCGCCGCCATCCAGATCAGGTTCCACACGAGCAGGAACGGCAGGCCGAACAGCAGCGGCCGCACCTCGGCGATCGAGCCGCCGGTGTACATCCCGACGAACGGCAGCGCCGCCAGCAACAGTCTGAATTTCATCTATGTCTCCTCCGGAAGACGCGCGAACGCGTCAGCGCATCAGAACTTCTGGCGGATGCCGACCACCACCGCCACCTGCGACGTCGTCGACGACGGCCCGTCAGTCCCGTCGATCCACGCGTGGCCCACGCCCGACGACGCCTTCTGGTAGAAGCCGTTCACGTACACGTCGGTGCGCTTCGACAACAGGTACTGCAGGCCGGCCGACACCTGCTGGTAGTGACCGTCGTCGGCGCCGCGCGCGACCTTCGTATAGGTGTAGCCGGCCGCGGCCATCAGCGCGGGCGTGATCAGGTAGCGCACGCTGCCTTCGTAGTTGTTGAAGCGCAGCGCACCGCCCGTCGCCTGGCCGAAGTTCGAGCCCGTGTACAGCAGCCCGAGCGTCGCCGCGCCGATCGTGTAATTGCCGCCCGCGCCCCAGATCTGCTGGCGCACCGCGCTCGACAGGCCGGCGCCGAACACCGACGCCGAGCCCGGGTAGTAGTTGTCGGACGCAACGGCGCCCGTCGCGCTGGCCGCCGGATGGTTCACGCGCGCATAGGCGGCGCCTGCATTGAGCGGCCCGTGCGTATAGGTGATGCCGGCGCTCCACGAGTTGTCGTTCGAGAAGCCCGTCGAATTCGAGAACCCGTACATCAGGTTCGCCTGCAGGCCCGCGATCGTCGGCGACACGTACTTGACCGCGTTGTTGGTGCGGAAACTATTGTTGATGTCGTCGTTGTCGAACGGGTGCGTCGAGTACTGCGCGAGGAAGCTGCTCATCTGCAGCGAGCCGAGAATGTCCTGCGTCGAGTTGTACTGGCGGCCGAGCGTCACCGCGCCCCAGTTCGCGCCGCTCAGGCCGACCCACGCGGAGCGGCCGAACATCCGGCCGCCCTGCCCGAGCGCGCCGTTCGCGACGTTGAAGCCGTTCTCGAGCCGGAAGTTCGCCTTCAGGCCGCCGCCGAGATCCTCGCTGCCGATCAAGCCCCAGCGCGGGCCCGATTCGTTGCCGCCCGTGAACTGCCACAGCGCATGGCCCTTCGAATTGTTCGTGTAGGTCACGCCGGCGTCGACGATCCCGTACAGCGTTACCGTCGACTGCGCGTGCGCGGCGCCGGCGAAACTCATCGCCATGGCTGCGCTCATGCACGCGACGCCCGTCTTCCTGCTCATCGTTCGCACCATCTCCGTCATCTCCTCTCCAAACCGTCTTGTCGATGTTGTGTTTTGTTGATGCTGGCCATACGCGCCGGTCGGCTTGTATAGACAGTGGCTGGATGGTATCCAGCCGCAGTCGCATCAAGAAATGAAATGTTCAACTGGGCGGCAGTTGAAAATCGAATGGAGACGGATGAAGGGGAGGCGGGCGGCGAATGCGCGCGTCTGCAAGCCGATAGAAAGCGTGGAAGCCCGCCGGACGCGGCGCATTCTGCTCAGACATGAATGGCTCGCGTAAGCAAGCTGACGAAACGGTAACACGCGACGCGCCTATGCGGTTTTCCCGGATAGACCGTGCATCGGCCGCCGCAACGCGGCGTCGAACGGATTCGTGCGCGGGCCGATCGCATCGGCCTGGCGCCGGAGCAGCTCGACGACCATCGGCATCCGGTCGTCGCCGAGCCGCGACGCCAGCGTGCCAACGCTCAGCGCGCCGACCGGGTAGCCGGTGCGATCGAGGATCGGCACCGCGACGCCGGCCATCCCGTCGAGCACGCCGCTGTTGCGGCCCGCGTAGCCGAGCTCGCGCACGCGCTCGATCTCGGTGCGCAGGTAGACCTCGTCGAGCACGCCGTAACCGCGAATGCGCGGCACGTTGAAGCGGATCACTTCCTCGCGCTCGGCTTCCGGCAGGAACGCGAGGATCGCGAGGCTGCCCTGCCCGACGCCGAGCGCAATGCGCCCGCCGATGTCCCCGGTGAACGAACGGATCGGGAACGGGCCTTCGCACAGATCGAGACACACCGCGTCGAAGCCGCTCTTCACGAGCAGGAAGATCGTCTCGCCGAGGCTTGCGCACAGCCGCAGCAGCGCAGGCCGGCACAGCGTGCGCATGCTGCTGGGGTTGCCGGCCAGCGCGGCGAGCGCGAAGAAGTCGACGCTCAGCCGGTACAGCTTCGACTGTTCGTCCTGCTCGACCATCCCTTCGGCGATCAGCGATTGCAGGATCCGGTGCGCGGTGCCCTGCGTGAGGCCGACGGCCTTCGCAAGGTGCGTGACGCGCACGCCGTCCTGCTGCATGCCGGCCAGCGCGCGCAGGATCGCGAACGCACGCTGCAGCATGCCGGTGCCCGGCGCGCCGGCCGCATCGACGGCGGCGTCCTCGTCCGCGGCCGGCATGCGTGCGGCACGCGACGTTCCACGCGAATGCGGTTCCTGCATGCGGATTCTCCTCGATGATTTCATTGAACGGAATACATCAGCCACCATTGTCGTGTCGCCAAAATGCGCGCGGCATCCGGGTGTGCACGGGATTGACGCGCGTCTTTCACCACCTGCCCGCCCTTCATTCAACGGAACGATTTGCCGGCGACTCGGCAAAGCATTCCGTTCACTGGAATTTTTCTGAAATTCATCTCGTTGAGCAGAATTCCAAATTGACGCTCCGAAATATGGCTGGCTAGAGTCCGCGTCAATGACGCACCGGCCATGCGGTGTGCGAACCCGGAGTGCTCCATGTCGTTTCTCACGCTTACGGATCTGACGAAATCGTTCGGCGCGCTCACCGCCGTCGCCGACGTCAACCTGTCGGTCGAACAAGGCGAATTCGTGTCGCTGCTCGGGCCGTCGGGCTGCGGCAAGACCACGACGCTGCAGATGATCGCCGGCTTCGTCGACGTCACCCGCGGCCGCATCGCGCTCGACGGGCAGGACATCACGCACATGAAGCCGAACCGCCGCGGGCTCGGCATCGTGTTCCAGAGCTATGCGCTGTTTCCGCACATGAGCGTCGCGGAGAACGTCGGCTTCGGGCTCGACATGCGCGGCGTCGACAAGGCGGAGCGCGCCGAGCGCATCCGCGCGGCGCTCGCGCTCGTACGGCTCGATGCGCTCGCGCACCGCTTTCCGCGTGAATTGTCCGGCGGGCAGCGGCAGCGCGTCGCGATCGCGCGCGCCGTGGTGATCGAGCCGCCGGTGCTGCTGCTCGACGAGCCGATGTCGAACCTCGACGCGAAGCTGCGCGAAGAGATGCAGTTCGAACTGCGCGCGATCCAGCGCAAGATCGGCACGACGACGATCATGGTCACGCATGATCAATCGGAAGCGCTGTCGATCAGCGATCGCGTGGTCGTGATGGAAGCCGGCCGCATCACGCAGACGGACACGCCGTACCGCGCGTACGAACGCCCGGAGAACCACTTCGTGTCGCAGTTCATCGGCAAGGCGAACCTGCTGCCCGGCACGATCGTCGCGCACGACGGCGACGCGATCCGCATCGATCTCGGCCACGATCTCGCGGAGACCGGCCGCACCGTGCACCTACCGGCGCGCGAGCGCGACGTGCGCATCGGCGATGCCGTGTCGGTGTGCATCCGTCCCGAGAAGCTACGACTGTGCGCACCCGGCGCGGGCCGCTTCGCCGCGACCGTCACGAGCCGCTTCTTCCTCGGCAGCCAGTGGCTGTACCGCGTCGACAGCGCGCTCGGCGAAGTGCTCGTGTGCTGCCAGAACGAAGGCGCGGAGCCGCTCGCGGAAGGCGCGCCGGTCGGCGTCGACTGGCACAGCGACGCGGTGCGCGTGATGCGCCGGGAGGCCTGAATGCGACAGCCTACCCGTCCGCTTTCGACCGACGGCGCGCCGGCCGGGCTCGCGCCATCGGGCGCGACCGCGACCGCGGCGGCCAACGCGGCCGACGCCGTTCCGCTTCGCACCGGCGGCGTTGCGCTGCGCGCGACGTGGCGTGCGCACGCGCCGCTGTGGCTGATGTGCGCGCCCGCGTTCGCACTGTTCGCGGCGCTCGTGCTCGTGCCGCTCGCGATGACCTTCGCGCTCACGTTCTACCGTTACGACCCGGCCACCGGCCCGATCGCCGCCTTCCAGCTCGGCAACTACGCGGAGGTGCTCGGCTCGTCGTACTTCCACACGATCTTCGCGCGCACGTTCGGCATCGCCGCGCTGACCACCGCGATCTGCGTCGCGATCGGCACACCCGAAGCGTACGTGCTGTCGAAGATGCGCGATCCGTGGCGCTCGCTGTTCCTGCTCGTCATCCTTGCTCCGCTGCTCGTGTCGGTCGTCGTGCGCGCGTTCGGCTGGAGCATGCTGCTGAACACGAGCGGGCTCGTCAACCAGGCACTCGGGCTCGTCGGCCTCGGGCCGTACAAGCTGGAATACACAACGTTCGCGATCGTGATCGCGCTCGTCCACGTGATGCTGCCGTTCATGGTGATTCCCGTCTGGACGGCACTGCAGCGGCTCGATCCGCAGACCGAGCACGCGGCGCTGTCGCTCGGCGCGTCGCCGTTCACGACGCTGCGCCGCATCGTCGTGCCGCAGCTGATGCCGGGCGTGCTGTCGGGCAGCCTGATGGTGTTCGGGCTGTCGGCGAGCGCCTTCGCGATTCCCGGCCTGCTCGGCGGACGCCGCCTGAAGGTCGCGGCGACCGCCGTCTACGACGAATTCCTCGGCTCGCTGAACTGGCCGCTCGGCGCGACGATCGCGGTGCTGTTGCTGGTCGCGAACCTCGTCGTGATGCTCACCTACTACCGCGTGCTCGAACGCCGCTACGCGCGCAGCCTCGGAGGCGCTTCCCGATGAGAAAGAACGGCCCCATTGCGCTGGCGTTCCATACGCTCGTGATCCTGTTCGTGCTCGCGCCGCTCGCGATCGTCGTGCTGGTCGCGTTCACGCCCGACGAAACGCTGACGCTGCCGACGCACGGGATGTCGCTGCGCTGGTTCCGCGCGATCCTCGACTATCCGGACTTCGTCACCGCGTTCGCCAACAGCGTGAAGCTCGCATTCGCGTCGGCGACGCTGTCGCTCGCGATCGCGTTGCCCGCCGGGCTCGCGATCGGCCGCGCGACCTTTCCCGGCCGCGCGTTCCTGAACGGCCTGTTGCTGTCGCCGCTCGTGATTCCCGGCCTCGTGCTCGGCATCGCGCTGCTGCGCTTCTTCGCGCTGATCGGCGCGACCGGCTCATTCGCGTGGCTGGTGCTCGCACACATGATCGTCATCACGCCGTTCGTGATGCGGCTCGTGCTCGCGTCCGTCGCGGGCCTCGACCGCAGCATCGAGCAGGCCGCGTGCTCGCTCGGCGCCGACCCGTGGACGACGTTCCGCCGCATCACGCTGCCGATGATCCTGCCTGGCATCACCGGCGGCTGGCTGCTCGCGTTCATCAACAGCTTCGATGAACTGACGATGTCGATCTTCGTCACGTCGCCGCAGACAGTCACGCTGCCGGTGCGCATGTACATGTATGCGACCGAATCGATCGATCCGATGATGGCGTCGGTATCGGCGCTGGTCATCTTCATCACCGCCGCCGCGATGCTGCTGCTCGATCGCGTGTACGGCCTGAACCGCATCCTGATCGGCCAACACTGATGACGACATTCGTTTCTCGCTCCACCGACAACGCGGACGACGGTGCGCAATTCGTGCGCGTCGCCGAACGCGAGCGCGCCGCCGTCGCGTTCACGCTCGACGGCCGGCCCGCGCACGCGCTCGCCGGCGACACCGTGCTCACCGCGATCCTCGTCGCGCAGCGCCGCGTGCGCGTGAGCGAATTCAGCGGCAAGCCGCGCGCGGGCTTCTGCCTGATCGGCGCGTGCCAGGACTGCTGGGTCCGCACCGAGGCCGGTGCCCGCGTGCGCGCCTGCTCGACGCCGATCGCCAATGGCATGCGGATTCTCACCGGCGCGCAGCCTGACACGGCCGGAGACGCATCATGAGCGACGCACTGCGGCCGGTGATCGTCGGCGCGGGGCCGGCCGGCGTGCGCGCGGCCGAGGCGCTGGTCGACGCGGGGCTGCGCCCCGTCGTGATCGACGAGAACGCGCGCTGGGGCGGGCAGATCTATCGCCAGCCGCCGGCCGACGGCGCGTTCGCGCGCGGCAAGCGCGTGCTGTACGGCTTCGAGGCCGCGAAGGCCGATGCCGTGCACCGCACGATGGCCGCGTTGCTGCCGCACATCGACTATCGGCCGGACACGCTCGCCTGGGCGTGCGGCGCGGGCCGCGTCGACACGCTGCAGGACGGCCGCGAAACGACCGTGCCGTTCTCGCACCTGATCGTCGCGAGCGGCGCGACCGATCGCATGCTGCCGGTACCGGGGTGGACGCTCGCGGGCGTCTATACGCTCGGCGGCGCGCAGGTCGCGCTGAAGGCGCAGGGCTGCGCGATCGGCAGCCGCATCGTGTTCGCGGGCACGGGGCCGTTGCTGTATCTCGTCGCCTATCAGTACGCGAAGGCCGGCGCGCAGGTCGCGGCCGTGCTCGACACGAGCCCGCTGCGCCGGCAGGCTGCCGCGACGCCCGCCCTGCTGCGCATGCCGTCCACATTCGCGAAGGGGCTGTACTACATCGGCTGGCTGCGCGCGCACGGCGTCGCGATCGAAACCGGCGTCACGCTCGAGCGCGTGCTCGGCGAGCGGCACGTAACGGGCCTCGCATGGCGCGCGGCCGGCGGCGACGCGCCGCCGCGGATGCTCAACTGCGATGCGCTCGGCCTCGGCTTCGGGCTGCGTTCCGAGACCCAGCTCGCGGATCTCGCCGGCTGCCGGTTCCGTTTCGATCCGCTCAACCGCGCATGGCTGCCCGAACGCGATGCGGCCGGCCGCACGTCGGTGCGCGGCATCTACGTGGCGGGCGACGGTGCCGGCATCGCAGGCGCCGACGCGGCCGAGGCGTCCGGGCGACGCGCGGCGCTCGCGCTGCTCGCGGATGCGGGAATCGCGATGCCGTCGTCGTCGCCGTCGCTGGCCGGCAAGCCCGATGTAGCGACGCTCGATCGCACGCTCGCCCGGCTCGGCGCGTTCCGTGCCGGCCTCGAAGCGGCGTTCGCGCCGCCCGCCGCACTCGCCGCGCGCTGCCCGGACGACACGATCGTGTGCCGCTGCGAGGAAATCGACGCGGGTACGCTGCGACGCTGCATCCGCGGTGGCGAAGCGACCGAGCTGAACCGGCTGAAGGCGCTGACACGCGCCGGGATGGGCCGCTGCCAGGGCCGGATGTGCGGCGACGCGACCGCACTCGTGCTCGCCGCGGAAACCGGCCGCGCGCTCGCGGACGTCGGCCGGTTGCGCGCGCAACCGCCGGTGAAGCCGTTCCCGATCTCCGCCGCACTCGCGGGCGACGATGTCGCGGCGATTCCCGACGAGGCACGCGATGAGTGAACGCCGTCACTACGACGTCGCGATCGTCGGCGGCGGGCTCGTCGGCGCTTCGGCTGCGCTGGCGCTCACGCGGCACGGCTTGCGCGTCGCGCTGTTCGAGCGCCGCGACTGCGGCGCGCAGGCAAGCGGCGTGAACTACGGCGGCGTGCGCTGCCAGGGCCGCCCCGTCGAACAACTGCCGCTCGCGCTGCGCGCGCGGCGCATCTGGGATCGCCTGCCCGAGCTGCTCGGCATCGACGGCGAATTCGTCGTGTCGGGTCATTTGCGGCTCGCGCGCAGCGACGCCGATCTCGAGGCGCTCGATGCCTACGCGACGCTTGCCGGCGAGCACGGCTTGCCGTTGCAGGTGATGCGCGGCGACGCGTTCCGCCGCCGCTACCCGTGGCTCGGCCGCGCGGCGGTCGGCGGCTCGCTGTGCGCGACCGACGGGCACGCGAACCCGCGCGTCGTGTCGCCCGCGTTCGCGCGCGCGGCCCGCGCAGCGGGTGCCGACGTGTTCGAGCACACGCCGGTCGACGACGCCCGGCACGACGGCACGCGTTTTCATGTCGTTGCGGGCGGCCGTGCGTTCAGTTCGACGTGGCTGATCAACTCGGCCGGCGCATGGGCGAACACGATCGCCGAGCGCTTCGGCGAAGCCGTGCCGATGGAGCCGATCTACCCGAACATGTGGGTGACCGAACCGCTGCCGCCGTTCATCACGCACAACCTCGGCGTGTACGGCGGCGGCGTGTACGCGCGGCAGGTCGCGCGCGGCAACTGCGTGATCGGCGGCGGGCGCGGCCGCGGCGACGGCGAGTTCGGCCAGCCGTCGGTCGACACGACGCGCGCGGTGATGCGCGATGCGTGCGCGCTGCTGCCCGCATTGCGCGACGCGCTGCTGATCCGCACGTGGAGCGGCGTCGAAGGCTGCACGCCCGACCACAACCCGATCATCGGCGCTAGCCGTACCACGCCGAACCTGCTGCATGCGTTCGGCTTTTCCGGCGGTGGCTTCCTACTCGCGCCGGGCGTCGGCGAAGTGCTCGCCGAGCTCGTCACAATCGGCGAAACCGCCACGCCACTCGATGCATTCTCGATCGGCCGCTTCTTCCCCCAAGCCGCGCCGACCGCCCCTTTCCGTCAAGAGGAGACCCAACGATGAAACTGCTCGGAACGATCGCGGCGGCTGCCGCCCTCTGCATCGCAGGCGCCGGCGTGCCCGCGCCCGCCTTCGCGCAAACGAAGACGATCTACGTCGGCATGAACGGCGGCCCGATGGAAAAAGCCTATACGAGCCAGGTGCTGCCCGACTTCGAGAAGGCGAACAACGTGAAGGTCGTCGTCGTGCCCGGCACGTCGTCGGACGTGCTCGCGAAGCTGCTCGCGAACCGCAACAAGCCGCAAATCCACGTCGCGTTCCTCGACGACGGCGTGATGGCGCGCGCGGTCAGCCTCGGCGTGTGCCAGAAGCTCGACGATTCGCCGGTGCTGAAGGAGCTGTATCCGTTCGCGCGGATGAAGGACGACATCGGCGCCGGCGTGCAGCTCGGCATGACCGGCATCGCGTACAACAAGAAACTGTTCGCGGAGAAAGGCTGGGCGCCGCCGACGTCGTGGATGGATTTCGCCGACCCGAAATACAAGGGCAAGGTCGTGTTCCAGTCCGCGTCGAGCAGCACGTTCGGGCTGCACGGATTTCTCGCGATCAACCGGCTGCTCGGCGGCAGCGAACAGAACGTCGAGCCCGGCTTCAGCAAGTGGGCGAGCACGGTCGGGCCGAACGTCGTCGAGTACATCCCGAACTCGGCAAAGATCTCCGAGATGGTGCAGACCGGCGAAGCCGGCCTGTTCCCGTTGACGCCGACCGGTGTCGGCGACCTGCAGGACAAGGGCATTCCGGTCGCGTATGCGAACCCGAAGGAAGGCCCGGTGCTGCTGCTCGTCGACCTGTGCGTGGTCGCGAACAACCCGGATCCGCAACTGGCCCAGAAGCTCGCGCAGTTCCTGCTGTCCGCACCCGCGCAGACGAAGGCGGCCGAAGCCGGCAAGCAGATCCCGACCAACCGCCTCGCGAAAATGCCCGCGACGATGCAGCAAAGCCTCGGCAACGTCGACGACCTGGTGCGCAAGTTGACGGTGGTCGACTGGACGGCGATCAACGCCCGCCGCGCGCAGTGGGACACGCGCTGGAACCGGCAGATCGAGCGGTGACGGGCACCGGCGCGCGCGGGTACGGCCGTGCGCGCCGCGACCATCATTTGCGGGAGTGATGACACTCCCCTTTTTCTGCGGATTTGACCGGGGCGGCGGTGCCGACAACACTAGCCCGCAGTGCCGCATGCGTCGCAGAGACGGCACGCACCCGCCCCCTTCAGAGTCCGCCATGTACCCGACCGACACCATGCAATCCCCGAGCGCCGCCCGGCCGCTCGCCGACCGGCAGCTTCGCCGCATCGTCATCGCCTCCGTCGCCGGCAACGCGATGGAGTGGTACGACTTCTTCGTCTACGGCACGGCCGCCGCGCTCGTGTTCGGCCACGTGTTCTTTCCGCCCGGCGCGTCGCCGCTCGCGGGCAGCCTCGCGGCGTTCGCCGCGTTCGCGCTCGGCTTCGTCGCGCGGCCGCTCGGCGGGATCGTGTTCGGGCATGTCGGCGACCGCTACGGCCGCAAGGCGTCGCTCGTATGGACGCTGCTGATCATGGGCGCGTCGACGTTCGCGATCGGCCTGCTGCCGACCTACGCGCAGGTCGGCCTGTGGGCGCCGGCGGCGCTCGTCGTGCTGCGGCTGCTGCAAGGCATCGCGTCCGGCGGCGAATGGGGCGGCGGCGTGCTGATGATCAGCGAGAACGCGCCGCCCGAGCAGCGCGGCTACTACGCGGCGTGGAGCCAGCTCGGCGTCGGCGGCGGCTTCGTGCTGTCGTCGGCCGCGTTTCTCGCCGCCCAGGCGCTGCCCGACGACGCGTTCCGCACCTGGGGCTGGCGGCTGCCGTTCCTCGCGAGCATCGCGATCTTCGCGATCGGCATCTACATCCGCCGCCACCTGCCGGAAAGCCGCGACTACGAGCAGGCCGGCAAGCGCGGCGCGCACACGCACTTGCCGATCGTCGAATGCATCCGCCGCCATCCGAAGGAAATCCTGCTCGCGATGGGGCTGCGCGTCGCCGAAAACGGCGGTGCGTACATCTTCCTCGCGTTCTCGCTCGTCTACGGCAAATACGTCGGCATCCCGAACGGCGTGATGCTGACCGGCGTGATGATCGCGATGATCGTCGAAATGGGCGCGATGCTCGCGTGGGGCCGGCTGTCCGACCGGATCGGCCGCAAGCCCGTGTACCTGATCGGCGCGCTGAGCCTCGTCGCGTGCGCGTTTCCGTTCTTCTGGCTGCTCGACACGCGCGCGACGCCGCTCGTGTGGCTCGCGCTGACGGTCGGCACCGCGGTGAGCCACGGCGCGATGATCGGCACGCTGCCCGCGCTGGTCGGCGAGCTGGTCAGCACCGAGGTGCGCTATTCGGGCGTCGCGCTCGGCCATGAAGTCGCGTCGATCTTCGCGGGCGGCATGTCGCCGCTGATCGCGACCGCACTGCTCGCGCGCTATCACGCGTCGTGGCCCGTGTCGCTGTTCCTCGTGGCGCTCGGCCTCGTGACCGTCGCGACGCTGTGCGTGATGCGCGAGACGCGCGGCGCGCCTGCTGCCGACACGCGCGGCGACGCGGCATGAGCGTAGCCGCCGCGCACGCGACGCTTCCGGCCGGCGAACGACACACCGGTTTGCGGTACCGCATGCACGCGTGCGCTGCACGATCGCACCGGGCCGCGACGACCGTCCTATGCGTCCGTGCTGCGCCGCGCGCCGTCGAACACCGGCGCCAGTCCCAGGTGGTCGAGCAGCCGTGCGAATTCGCCGAGCCGCTGCCGCATGTAGGCCGGCACGTCGACCTGCGCATAGTCGTGGAACCCGGCGCCGCTACGCACGCCGTCGCGCCCGGCCGCCATGTTGCGCACGACGCTGTCGGCCGGCGCGAAGCGCGGGCCGATCTCGCCGGCGAGATACGTCGACGCGTAGTACAGGATGTCGCAGCCGCCCCAGTCGATGAACTCGAGCAGCCCGAGCACCGCGAAGCGCGGGCCGAAGCCGGTGCGGATCGCCGTGTCGATGTCCTCGGCGCTCGCGACGCCCTCTTCCACCATGCGTGCCGCCTCGTTCATCGCGAGCGCCTGGATGCGCGGCACGATGTAGCCGGGCGCCGGCCCGCAGATCACCGGCTTCTTGCCGACGCGTTCGAGCAGCGTGGCCAGTGCGTCTACGACCCGCTGATCGGTCGCGTCGCTGCGGCTGATCTCGACGAGCGGCATCAGCAGCGCCGGGTTCAGCCAGTGCGCATTCAGCATCCGTTCCGGATGCGCGACATGGCGCTGCAACTCGGTGACGACGAACGTCGACGTCGTCGACGCGATCGTTGCACGCGCATCGACATGTGCGCCGAGCCAGCGCAGCGCGTCGGCCTTCGCGTCGAGCACTTCGGGCAGCGCTTCGAACACGATGCCGGCGTCGCGCAGGGCGGGCGCCGCGCCCTCACGCGCGACCAGCGCGATGCGGGCGACGACGGCCGCGGCCTGGTCGCCATCGATCCGGCCGAGTGCCACCTGCGCATGCAGCGGCCGCGCGATCTCGCCGCGCGTGCGATCCTCGAATACGCGCCAGCCTTGCGCGTCGCGCGGCTTGAAGTCGATCAGCGTCACGTCGAGGCCCGCGAACGCAAAGACGAGCGCGATCCCCTGCCCCATGCGTCCCGCGCCGAGCACGTGCACGCGCGTCACGTCGGCGGCGGGCGTCATGCGGCGTACCCCGCATCGAGCAGCGCGCGCATCGCGTCACGCGACAGCGCGGCGAGGCCGAGCGCCTCCAGCGTGCGCCCTTGCGCATACAGGTCGCGGCCGGTCACCGCCGACGCGACGCTCAGCAGCCCCTGCGCAACGGGCGTCGGCACGTCGGCCCAGCGCCCGCACGACACGATGAAGGACAGCCCGAGCCGGGTGTCCTCGAGCATGTAGCGATGCGTGCGCAAATCGATCTTCTCGCGCCAGTCGCCGCTGTCGGTCAGCTTGCCGTGCGCGCCGCGCCCGTACATCCATTCGTCGCCGTCGGTCGCGTAGTGGTCCGCCAGCGGGAAATGCGGCGCGCGGTAGCCGAGTGCCTCGCGCACCGCGATGCGTTCGGCATCGAGCGCATTCGTCACGCGGCGGATCGACGGCTGCGTGCCTTCGTTGTGGATGTCCCACGCGTCGAAGTGTTCGAGCGGCCCGGCGTTCATCAGGATCAGCGGCGGATGAATCACCGGGCCCGCGTTCATCAGCGCGCCGGACAGCGCATCCTCGACCGGCTCGACCGACGGGTAGCCCGCGCGCAGCACGTCGAACGCCCAGGTCGCCGCGTTCGCGGGAAACACGCCGGTCGGCAGGCGCGTCGCATACGCGCTGATCACGACCGCGTTGTCGCCATGCTTGCGTACCAGGTACGGCAGCGTGCCGGTCTCGGCAAAAGCGACGCGCGCGCGGTTGCCGGCATCGGCCGCCGCACGCGCGAACACGACGCTGCCGAACGTGCCGGGCGGCAGGAACACGACCTGGTCGTCCTCGAGCAGGGGCGCGACCTGCGCGGCGAGCGCATCGTGCGAGACGGCCGGCAGCGGCACCACGACGAGCCGCGCGCCGCGCAGCGCGGCCGCGAGATCGTCGCTCAGGCGGATCGCGCCGGGTGCGTCGCCGAGCGGCACGGCACGCCTGCCGCGATAGTCGGTCACCTGCAACGCGCCGAGCTCGCGCAGCCGCGCATGCGGTTCGCGGTCGCGCCGCCACCACGTCACGTCGTGGCCCTTCTCGAACAGGTCGATCGCGGCCGCATGGCAGCCGTGGCCGCCGCCCAGTACACATACCTTCATCGTCGTCTCCCGGTGAGTGAGTGTTGCCGAGACTACGCGGCGGCGCACGTCGCGTCGCTTCAAAACGCGCAACGGCGCGCCCGTTCGCGCAACGCAATCGCGGCGATGCGCACGACGTCGCATCCATCCATCCGACACGAGGCCACCGCATGGATATCGCCCTTTCCCGACATGCGCCGAACCGGCTCGGCACGCTGCATGCGCCCGACGAAGTCGAACGCGCGGTCGCGCACCGGCTCGGGCCGCACCGGATGGCCGCGCACGGCCGCGATCCGTTTCATGCGGAGCTGTACGAGGTGCCACTGCATCACGGCGCACTGCTCGAGCTCTGCTACGGCCGCGAGACGCGCATCGAGTTCGGCGACGATGCCGGGCATTTCCTGTTCCGGCTGACGCTGTCGGGCGCATGTGAGCTGCAGGCCGGCGACGTGGTCGCACGCGCCGGGCCGGGCCAGCTGACTGTGTCGTCGCCGGCGCTCGCGAGCCGCCTGAGCACGAGCCCCGATTGCCGCAACCTGGTGCTGCGGCTCGAACGCGGCGCACTCGAGCGCAAGCTGCAGGACATGCTGCACACGACGCTCACGCGGCCGCTGCAGTTCGATCTCGCGGCCGGCGGCAACGGTGCGGGCGCGGCGCTCGTGCTGCCGACCTTCGAATACCTGTGCCGGCTCGGCGCGCAGCCGGGGATCGGCACGTCGATCACGACGTTCGGCGCCGATCTCACCGCGTGGCTGATGGCGCTGCTGCTCACGCACCTGCCACATTCGTACAGTGCCGCGCTCGCGCGCGGCACGCCGCCGCTGCCGGCGCACGTGCGCCGCGCGTGCGACCACGTCGACGCGCACCTGGGCGACCCGCTCGCGCTCGCCGCGCTGGCGGCCGTCGCGGGCGTCGCGCCGCGCACGCTCCAGCATGCGTTCCGCGCGTTCCTGAACACCACGCCGGCCGCCTACGTGCGCGAGCGCCGGCTGGCCGCGGTGCACGCCGCGCTGCAGCGCGGCGACGCGCGCAGCGTGACCGACGTGCTGATCGCGCACGGCATTCACGGCTTCGGCCATTTCGCGAAGGCGTATGCGCGGCGTTACGGCCACCTGCCTTCCGTCACCGCGAGGCAAGCACCATGACGCACTCCGCCACCGGCCGGCCGCCGGCCCGCCCCGAACCCGCGGCGCACGACGCGGACGCGCCCGACGGCCTGCGCGTGCAGGACCTCGACCTGAACCTGTTGAAGACGTTTCGCGCGGTGTACGAAGAACGGCACGTCGGCCGCGCAGGGTTGCGGCTCGGCGTCACGCAGCCGTCGGTGAGCTACGCGCTCGGCCGGCTGCGCCTGATGTTTCGCGACGCGCTGTTCGTGCGCACCGGCACCGGCGTCGAGCCGACGCCGCGCGCGCAACGGCTCGCACTATCGGTCGACAAGGCGCTCGCGATCCTGCAGGACGTGCTCGACGAAGGCTCGCGCTTCGCGCCGGACAGCACCCAGCGCGTGTTCCGGCTGCATATGAGCGACTTCGCGGCGAGCGCGTTCCTGCCGACGCTGCTCGCGGCATTCGACCGACGCGCGCCGGGCGCGGTGATCGAGACGCTGCATGTCGACGAATGCCAGCTCAACGTCGCGCTCGAATCGGGCCGCATCGACTTCGCGCTCGGTCATTTCGCGGATGCATCGAGCCATTTCCAGCGGACCGCGCTGCTGCACGAACGCTGCGTGCTGCTGATGCCGCGCCGCACCGCGCAGCGCCTCGCGCTACCCGGCGGTTTCGTGCTCGACGGCGACGCGCCGGACGCGCTGCGCTTCGTCGCGGTGACCGCGCATCCGCAATCGATGCAGCTGCTGGAGCGGCACGGCCTGATGCCGCGCGTGCGGGCGGCGCTGCCCGACTTCCTGGTGGTGCCGGCGCTGCTCGAACACGGCGATTACGCGCTGATCCTGCCGGAGACCGTCGCGCTCACGTTCGCGGCGCGCCAGCCGTGCACGCTGTACGAGATCGCGGGCGCCGGCGAATGGGCCGTCAACGCGTACTGGCACCGGCGCTTCGATGCGGACCCGGGCCATCGGTGGCTGCGCGCGCTGCTGCTGGAGCTGTTCGATATCGGCCGGCAGGCGCCGTTCGACGCATGGCTCGCGCCGCAGCCGCCCGCCTGCGCATAGCGACGCGGGCGGGCGCAGGCCGACCTCGGCGATCAGAACGCCGTGAGGATGCCCGCGACGATCGAGCTGGCGGTCGCGCCGGGTTTCGCGACCGCGACGCCGCCGCCCGCCGCGCCATTGACGACGAAGCGCGCGTGCGCGCCGTTGCGCACCATCGCGGCGCCCGTGTACAGCACCGTGCGCTTCGAGAGCGGATAGTCGAAGCGGATGCCGTACGAATCGGCATTGCCGTCGCTGTCGGCGACCTTCCGGTAGTGGCCGATGCTCAGCAGCAGCGACGCGCGCCCGATCGGCACCGTCGCGCTGAGTTCCATCGTGTCGCTGTGCGGATACGCGCTCTGGCTGTCGATCGCGGTCGCGACGTCGGGGCCGCCGCGATGCCGCATGTACAGCGCGGCGACCTTCACGACGTTGAAGTCGTACGAGATCGCGCCGACCGTGTAGTTGCCGTTCGCGGCCGAACTGGTGACGCCGAGCGAGGATGCCGCCACCGGGCTGAACTTCTGCTGCATGTAGTCGACGTCGACCGACAACCCGCCGCGCACGTAGTTGAGGCCCGCGCCGTACGTGTCGCCGAGCGTCGCCGGCTGGCCGGCCGCGCCGTTGGTGCCACGCGCGGCCATCGCGCGCAGCATGAAGCCCGCGTAGCGCGGCGACGTGTAGCGCAGCGAGTTGCGCACGCGCAGGAACGCGGGGCCGACGAAGTTGTTCGTCGCGTTGCCCCATGCGAGGCCCGCGCCGAGCCCGGGCAGGCTGTACGTGACGAGCGTCGTGTGCACGATCGTGTAGAGCTCGCCGAACTGCACGCCGCCGAACGGCCCGGTGATGCCGACCCACGCCTCGCGGCCGAACAGCGCGCTGCCGTTCGACAGCGCGCCGCTCGCCGCGTTGAAGCCGTCCTCGAGCTTGAAGATCGTCGCGTAGCCGCCGCCGAGATCCTCGACACCCTTCAGCCCCCACTGCGACGCCCACAGATTGCCGCTGCCCATGCGCGTCACGTGGTTCGGCCCGGCGTTCGCATATTCGATCGCGGTGTCGATGCGGCCGTAGAGCGTCACGCTCGATTGCGCGACAGCCGGCAGCGATGCGCACGCAAGGAGCGCGGCCGCCAGCGTGGCAAGCGGTACGGCAAGCCGGTCGGCCCGCCCGTTCAAATGGTTCATCTTGGTCGTCCCGTGGAAATGCCGGCGCGTGTCGGCAACGCGCCGTTTGACATGAAGCGCGTTCGCATTCGGATGCGAACGCTGCCGATCAAAAACGGGCCGAGTCTAGGAACGACAATTTCGGACGTCGACGCAATGCGCTCTATAACGCTTATAGACGCGCCGCATGATGCGCGTACGCGCCGCCGCACATGCGCCGCGCGGCGGCCCGCGCGCACGGCCTCGGTGTTTTCTTTATCCGCGTCGGTAAATGTCCGTGTGGCGCGGCTGTCACTCCGGCTATGGCGGCCGAATTTGGCCGACTACGCTGCGTCTCCGATCGTGTCACCCGCACGCTTTCGCACCGCGACGGCACCCGGCCCGCGAGGCCCGCGCCGCGCTTTTCCACCGCCCGCTCCTGGAGAATCCGCATGTCCGCACCCACGGCCCGCGCTGCCGACGGCAAGCGCTATACGTACGAATGGTATGTCGTCGTCATCTGCATGCTCGCGTATGTCTTTTCGTTCGTCGATCGCCAGGTGCTCGTCCTGATGATCGAACCGATCAAGCGCGACCTGCACCTGACCGACACGCAGTTCAGCCTGCTCAACGGCTTCGCGTTCTCGCTGTTCTACGCGGTGATGGGCCTGCCCGTCGCGTATCTCGCCGACCGCTACGCGCGCCCGCGCATCATCGCGCTCGGCATCGCGCTGTGGAGCGTCGCGACCGCCGCGTGCGGGCTCAGTCAGCAGTTCGTGCAGATGTTCGTCGCGCGCATGGGGGTCGGCGTCGGCGAGGCCGCGCTGTCGCCCGGCGCGTATTCGATGCTCGCCGACTACTTCCCGAAGGAGAAGCTCGGCCGCGCGATCGCCGTGTATTCGCTCGGCTCGTTCATCGGCGGCGGCGTCGCGTTCCTGATCGGCGGCTACGTGATCGCGCTGCTCAAGCATGCGAGCGCGTTCACGCTGCCGGTCGTCGGGCAGGTGCACGCGTGGCAGGTCACGTTCCTGATCGTCGGGCTGCCGGGGATCCTCGTCGCGCTGCTGTTCGCCGCGACCGTGCGCGACCCGCAGCGCAAGGGGCTCGCGCAGGACCGCTCGGGCGCCGTGCGGCGCGTGTCGATGCGCGATTCGCTGCGCTTCGTCGGCACGCATCGCGCGACCTTCGCGTGCCACTACCTCGGCTTCTCGTTCTACGCGATGACGCTGTACTGCCTGCTGAGCTGGACGCCCGCGTTCTATATCCGCCGCTTCGGGATGACGGCCGTCGAAGCCGGCTACACGCTCGGCATCGTGCTGCTCGTCGCGAATACCGCCGGCGTGTTCTGCGGCGGCTGGCTCAACGACTGGCTGCTGCGCCGCGGCCGCAGCGATGCGCCGATGCGCGCCGGCGCGATCGGCGCCGCGTGCATGGTAATCCCCGCGACGCTGTTCACGCAGCTCGACAGCCTGCCGGCATCGCTCGCGATGCTCGTCGTCGCGATGTTCTTCGCGTCGTTCCCGATGCCGACGTCGACCGCCGCGATGCAGACGCTCGCGCCGAACCAGATGCGCGCGCAGATCTCCGCGCTGTTCCTGCTCGTGTCGAACCTGATCGCGCTCGGGATCGGCACGACCGTCGTCGCGCTGTTCACCGATCGCGTGTTCGGCGCGCCGGCGGCGGTCGGCCATTCGATGTCGATCGTGAACGTCGCGGCGGCCACGCTCGCCGCGTTGTTGCTGGCCGTCGGCTGCCGGCAGTATCGACGCAGCCTCGAGCGCGAACGCGGTCATGCGTCGGTGTCGGCTTCGACCGATGCGGCCGTCGACGGCGGCAGCGCCGTTGCCGCACGCTGAAGTCGCGCTGGTCGGCGTCGGCTTCGGCTGACGCAGCCGTCGACGGCGGCAGCGCCGCTACCGCACGCTGAAGTCGCGGTGGTCAGCGTCGGCGTCGGCTTCGGCTGACGCGGCCGTCGACGGCGGCAGCGCCGTTGCCGCACGCTGAAGTCGCGCTGTTCAGCGATCGCGTGTTCGGCGCACCGCCTGCGCGATCGTCGACGCCGCGGCCGCCATGCTGGTCGCCGACCATCATCCACCTCACTGATTCTGGTATCGCTTTTTTATCGATTTGATTTATGCGATGCCCGTCCTTATTCTCGGTTGCATGACGGCGCTGCACTAGCCGCGCCGGTTTCTCCTACCCCACGGAACACCCCATGCAAGCGAACCGCCACCAGGTCCGGATCGACGCGCTGATCGACGCGGCGCAGGACATCCGCTGTTTCCGGGTCTCGCGCGTCGACGGCCAGCCGTTCGACGCGTACGAGCCGGGCGCCCATATCGACGTCACCGCGCCGTCCGGCGTCACACGGCAATACTCGCTGTGCGGCCGCCCCGACGAGCGCGGCAGTTACCTGTTCGCGGTGAAGAAGGAAGCGCAGTCGCGCGGCGGCTCGCGCTCGCTGCACGACGACGTGCGCGTCGGTGCCGAGCTGTCGATCGGCGCGCCGCGCAACCTGTTTCGTCTGGCGGACGACGCGAGCGAGCATGTGCTGGTCGCGGCCGGGATCGGCATCACGCCGCTGCTGTCGATGGCGTACGCGCTCGCGCAGCGCGGCGCGCGTTACCGGTTGCACTACTTCGCGCGCAGTCGTGAACACGCGGCTTTCGTCGACGAACTGTCGGCCGAACCGTTCGCGTCGCGCGTGACCTTCCATTACGGGATCGCACCCGATGCGCTCGCGGCCGAACTGGGCCGCTGCGTCGAGTCGATCGACGCGAAAGCGCACGTCTATACGTGCGGGCCGGGGCCGTTCATGGATGCCGTCGTCGCGGCGGCGGCCACGCGGCTTCCGGAAGACGCGATTCATCTCGAACGCTTCGCGGCGGAACCCGTCGCGGCCGACGCCGCTGTCGACGCCGCCCCGGCGGAAGGGTTCGAAGTGCGCCTGCAGCGCAGCGGTCAAGCGGTGCACGTCGCACCCGGCACGTCGATCGTCGACGCGCTCGCGCGCATCGGCGTCGAGGTCGATACGTCATGCGGCGAAGGCGTGTGCGGCACCTGCATGGTGCCGGTGCTCGACGGCGAGCCCGATCATCGCGACCACTGCCTCAGCAAGGCCGAGCGCGCGAGCAACACGGTGATCTGCTGCTGCGTGTCGCGGGCGCGCTCGGCGGTGCTCGTTCTCGATCTGTGATGCGCGGCGGGCGCTGAGGTGCTGAGGTGCTGAGGTGCTGAGGTGCTGAGGTGCCGAGGTGCTGAGGTGCTGACGTGCTGCGGCGCGGCGGGCGCTGACGTGCTGCGGCGCTGATCGACTGATCGACCAATGCGCCGATGCGCTGGCGACTCGCAGAGCCGCCCCAGCACGCCGCCCCGCCGTCACGCGTCGAACCGCTCGACGATCTCAGCGAGCAGCGCGCGCATCCACGCGATCCCCTCGTCCTCGTGAAAATGCTCGTGCCAGTGCATCGTGACCGGCGCGGGCGGCAGCGTGACCGGCAGTTCGTAGAGCCGGAACGCGTTGTCGCGGTTCAGGATCCGCGCGAGCCGCTTCGGCAGCGTCGCATAGAGATCGGTGACCGACAGCACGCTCGGCAGCGCGACGAAGTGCGGCACTTCGAGCGCGATGTTGCGGCCCACGCCCTGCGCGCGCAACGCGTCGTCGAGCGCGTGGTGGCTGTGCTCGACCGATTTCACGTTGACGTGCGCGGCGCGCACGAACTGCTCGAGGCTCAGCGCCGCACCGGCCGGCAGCCCGCGCCGGCGCCCCGTCATGCACACGTAGGTTTCCTCGAACAGCAACTGGTGGCGCGTGCGCGGCATCAGCTCCGGCAGGTTGCCGATCGCGAAATCCAGCCGGCTCGCGCGCAGCGCCTCCTCGATTTCCTCCACCGGCAGCGGCTGCACGCTGAGCGTCACGCGCGGCGCGCGTTCGCGCAGCGCCTGGCAGATCGCCGGCAGGTACGCCATCTCGCCCGCATCCGACAGCGACAGCCGGAACGTGCGCGTGCTCGACGCCGGATCGAAACGTTCCGCATAGCGCAGCGCGACGCGCACCATGTCGAGCGCCTTGCCGACGATCCCCGCGAGTTCGAGCGCGACCGGCGTCGGCTGCATCCCCGCGCGCGTGCGCACGAACAGCGGATCGTCGAACAGCGTGCGCAGCCGCCCGAGCGAGTAGCTGACGGCCGGCTGCGACAGCGCGAGCCGCTCGCCGGCCTTGGTCAGGCTGCGCTCCTCGACGATCGCCTGGAACACCCGCAACAGGTTCAGATCGAGATGATCGACCGATGTCATCGTGACCTCCATCATTTGCCGCATTTATTTGATTGGCAATTTTAGATCAATTTGACGGATATGTAGCGGAAGACGAGACTGGGTACCCGATGCCGCGCGCGACGCGGCCCGATTTCGCGACTCTTTCCCCACGACGACGATGAGCGACATTCCCACCCAGACGATCGACACCCGCGCGTTGCGCGGCTTCGCGCAGCCCGACCGCATCGCGCCCGCGATGTATCACGACCCCGCGCTGTTCGAGGCCGAACTCGACCGCATCTTCTACCGCACCTGGATCTGGGTCGCGCACGAGAGCGAGCTGCCGAACCCGGGCGACTTCGTCACGACGACGATCGGCCGCCAGCCGGTGATCGTCGTGCGCGACAGGACCGGCGAGATCAACGTGCTGCAGAACCGCTGTCGCCACCGCGGCGCGACCGTGTGCGAATCGCACAAGGGCAACGCGAAGGGCTTCACGTGCCCGTATCACAGCTGGTCGTACGCGCTCGACGGCACGCTGCGCGCGCTGCCGTACGGCGACGGCTACGAAGGCGTGTGCGAGAAAGGCGACCTGCCGCTCGTGAAGCTGCGCGTGGGCGTGTACCAGGGGTTGATCTTCGCGAGCTTCAACGACGCCATCGAACCGCTCGAGGATTTCCTCGGCGGCGCGAAGCCGTGGATCGACCTGTTCATGAAACAGGGTGCCGGCTACCCGATCAAGGCGAACGGCGAGCACAAGTTCAAGTTCAAGGGCAACTGGAAGATCCAGCTCGAGAACACGACCGACCTCTATCACTTCCCCGTCGTGCACAAGTCGTGGATGAAGTCGATCGACGACGAAACGGCGGCCGCGATCACGAGCTTCATGACGAGCGAGGACGCCTTCTGTCGCGGGCTCGGCAACGGTCACAGCCTCGCGGTGCTGATGCCCGAGCTGATCGATCTCGACCAGGACGACGGCGCGCCGCTGCCCGAACGCTTCGCGCCGCTCGCGGCGAAGCTCGCCGAGCGCCATACGCCGGACGAAGTGCGCCGCATCGTGCGCTCGCTGATGGGGGTCGGCTTCAACCTGAACCTGTTTCCGAACCTCGCGCTGTCGATGGCGTTCTTCCGCGTGCTGCGGCCGATCTCCGCGAACGAAACCGAGATCCGTCACGTCGCGCTCGCGATGGATGGCGGCCCGGACGAAGCGAATCGCGAGCGGCTGCGGATTCACGAGCATTTCCAGGGCCCGTTCGGCTTCGGCAGCCCCGATGACGCGGAAGCGTGGGAGCGCGTGCAGCGCGGCGCGCATGCGGGGCCGGACGTGCCGATCCTCGTGAACCGCGGGCTGAACCGCGAGACGACCGCCGCGAACGGCGAAAAGACCGCGCATGCGACCGACGAGACGGGCATGCGCGAGGCCTATCAGCAATGGCGCAAGATGATGGAGCAACAGTAATGGACGACCGCAACGCCCTCTTTTCCGAGCAGACCTTCGCCCGCGCGGTCGAATTCGTGTGGCGCGAAGCCGAGCTGCTCGACCGCCGCGACTATCGCGCATGGCTCGACCTGTGGGATCCGGCCGGTCACTACGTGGTGCCGATCGATCCCGACACCACCGACTTCGCGGCGACGCTCAACTACGTGTTCGACGACCAGGACATGCGCGAGAAGCGCGTGCAGCGGATGCTGTCCGGTTACTCGGCGTCGGCGACCGACGCGGCGCGCACGGTGCGTACCGTGTCGCGCTTCACGCTGGAGAGCAGCAGCGCCGGCATGGTCGAGCTGAAATCCGCGCAGGTCGTCGTCGCGTACAAGCGCGGCGTCGCGACGCTGTTCGCGGCGGACGTCGCGCACAAGCTGCACATCGACGCGGACGGCGAAATGCGGATCGCGGAGAAGGTCGTGCGGCTGATCGACTCGACCGAAGCGCTCAGCGCGATCGGCTTCCTTCTGTAAGCGGCCGCCGGTTCGCCGCCGAATCTGCAACGGTGAACCGGTCACCTTCACCTTTCCGGACGACCATGCCCACACTCGAAGTTTTTCTGCCGGCCGGCCACGACGACGCGCGCAAGGCCGAGCTGATCGCGCGGCTCAGCAGCGCGACCGTCGACGCGATCGGCGCACCGCTCGAATCGGTGCGCGTACTGCTCACCGAATTGCCCGCCACGCACATCGGCCTTGGCGGCCGCACGGCCGCCGATGGCGCACCGCCGTCGCTGCCGGTGATCGTCGCGATCCTGATCGCCGGCCGCACCGAAGAGCAGAAACGCGCGTTGATCGCGGCGCTGTCGGACGCCGGCGCGAACGTGCTCGATGCGCCGTTGCAGGCGACGCGCGTGATCATCAAGGACATCCCGAACACCGACTTCGGGATCGGCGGCCAGACCGCGCGGGCGCTGGGGCGCTGATCGTGTGCCGCGCGTCGCTGCCCAGTCGCGATGTGCGCGATGTGCGTGATACGAGTGATGCGCGCGACGTGCATGGCGCCCGTTACGCTTGCGCCGCGACGCACCGCTTACGCCTGCGTACCGACAAGCGGCAGCGTCACGCGACAGTCGAGCCCGCCGCCTTTGGCCGGGCTCGCGCCGATGCGCCCGCCATGACGCATGACGATGCTCTTGCACAGCGACAGCCCGATCCCGTTGCCGCCGGCCTTCGACGACGAGAAACCGTCGAACAGCCGGTCGTGCGCCCCTTCGGCGATACCGGGCCCGTTGTCGATCGCCCGCAGCTCCGCGTGGCCGCCGACGTCGGCGGTGCCGAGCGTCAGCGTGCACGGCGCGCGCGCGCAGCCGGCGAACGCCTCGATCGCGTTGAAGGCCAGATTCAGGATCACCTGCCCGATCAGCACACGCTCGCAGCGAATCGGCAGCGGCTTGTCGGCCTGCACGATCGCGACCGTCACGCCCGCTTCCTTCGCACGCAGCTCGATGAAATACGCGACGTCGGCGAGGATCTCGCGCAGGTCGGCGAGCGCGACGACCGGCTCGCGCTTCACGATGAACTCGCGCACGCTCTTGATGATCAGCGCCGCATGCTCGGCCTGCCGGTCCGCGCTGCGCAGCCCCCAGATCGCATCGTCGACGGCGCCGCGCGTGTTCAGCCGCTGCACCGCACCCTCGATGAAGTTGCGCACGGCCGCGAGCGGCTGGCTCAGCTCGTGCGCGATCACCGTCGCCATCTCGCCCATCGCGTTGTAGCGGCCCGCGTATTCGAGCATGCGCGCTTCGGCGCGGCGCGCCTCCTCGATCGCGACCTCGTCGCTGACGTCGCGGAAATGCACGAGCAAACCGTCGAGGTCGCCTTCGATCTCGACTTGCCGGCACGTGATGCGCAGCCAGCACGCCGAGCCGTCGCGCCGCACGAAGCGGTAGCGCTGCGGCTCGGACGGGCACGTCGACGGCGCATCGCGCAGCTGCGCGACGAGCCGGTCGCGATCGGCCGCGGTGCAGTAGTCGAGCACGCCGCCGAGCGCATCGTCGGGCGCGAGCCCGAGCACGCGGCGCCCCGACTCGCTGATGAACTGCGCGCCGCCGTTCGGCGTCACGACCGCGATGCCTTCGTCGAGGTCCTGCATGAATTCGCGCAGCCGCGCCTCGTAGCGGCGCAACTGCTGACGGATCGCCTCCTCTGCGCTGATGTCGCGGAACTGCACCATGACGACGTCGCGCCCGCGCAGCGGCACGTGCGTCGCGATCGCCTCCGACAGCATGTCGACGCCGGTGCGCGACCGATAGCACCACTCGTACACCTGCGGCCGCCCTTCGGCGATCGCGCGATCCATCGCGCCCACGCCGATCTCGCGCCGGTATTTCGGTTCGGGACGCGTCATGTCAGGCGCCTTCAGCGGCAGCAGCTCCTCGACGGAAAAGCCGAGCGCGATGCACGCGGCGCGGTTCGCCCACACGATCGCCTTGGTCTGCGCGTCGTGCAGCAGCACGCAGGTCGTCAATGCGTCGAGCAGCCGGTGGAAATCGTCTTCGTCGGGGAAGCTCATGAGCGGATTCGGTTGAAGGCGCGCGGCGTCGCGCGGCCGGATGTCCAACATAGCACCGGCGTGCACGGCCCGCATCTGAAGATTTCTTTAGTCCGGCACGGAGCCACACCAGTCGCGCGGCCTTACGCACCAATTGCTGCGTGTTTTCGGCGTTTCTAGACTGATTGCATCGTCTTTCGAACCCCATTCCCAGGAGCCACTCATGCCCAACGCCGCCCTCGCCGTCGACGCCGCGTCCCCCTCGCCGCATGCGGTCCGCGAAGCGGCCGCGCGGGTGTCGCCGCTCGACGCGGTAATCGAGACCGTCGCCGCGCGCCGCGATGAATTCGACCGCCTGTCGCACGTGCCGCGCGACGTGATCGCGCTGTTCAAGGAGGCCGGCATCTATCGCGCGGGCACGCCGCGCCGCTTCGGCGGCGATGCGCTCGCGCCCACCGCGTTCCTCGACATGATCGAGCGGATCGCGACCGCCGACGGGTCGGCCGCGTGGGTCGCGAGCTTCGGCTCGGCCAACGTCTATCTCGCCGCGCTGCCGCTGGCCACGCAGGCCGAGCTGTACGCGAGCGGCCCCGACCAGGTATTCGCGGGCGGGCTGTTCCCGGTCCAGCCGGCGCAGGCGGCACCCGGCGGCTGGCGCGTGAACGGCACGTGGAAATTCGCGAGCGGCTGCAAGGGCGCCGACTGGCTCGGCGTCGGCATCGCGGTGCCCGGCGCGCAGGACGCCGCACCGAACAAGCCGCGCACGGCCGTGTTCCGTGCCGCCGACGTCGAGATCGTCGAGAACTGGAGCGTGGTCGGCATGCAGGGCACCGGCAGCCACGACCTGCGCGTCGACGACCGCTTCGTGCCCGACGCGTGGACCTTCGTGCGCGGCGGCGAGCCGACCGTCGACGAGCCGCTGTACCGCTATCCGACCGTCGCGTATGCGGCGCAGGTGCTCGCCGTGGTCAACCTCGGGCTGGCCCGCGCGGCGCTCGACGTCGCGAACCGGATGTCGGGTGGCCGCCAGACGACCACCGGCGCCCCGCGCCTCGCCGATCGCGCGTATTTCCGCATCGAGCTCGCGAAGGCCGAAGCGCAGCTGCGCTCGGCGCGCGCGTTCTTCTACGACGCGACCGACTCGGTCTGGCAATCGATCCTGGCCGGCGACCCGGTCACGCCCGAGCAGGTCAGCCTGCTGCGGCTCGCGGCCACGCATATCGCCCGCGAAGGCGCGAGCGTCGTCGAGCGCGCGTACCGCCTCGGCGGCACGGCCGCGATCTATCGCACGCATCCGCTGCAGCGCCTGCTGCGCGACGCGATGGTCGTCACGCAGCACGCGTTTCTCGGCGAAGGCAACTTCGACGGCGCGGGTGCGGTGTTCACCGGCGTCACGCCGTTTCCCGGCTATCTGTAATCCGCGTCGATTCGCTTCGACGCCGCACAACGCATTGTTCAGGAGAACCTGTCATGTCCGATTCGAATCCGCTGCCGCTGCGCGTGCTGTTCTGCTGCGGCGTGTCGCAAAACTTCTTCGACCTGCCGCGCGAAAAGATCGGCGAAGTGTGGCAAGCGTACGGCGCGATGCTCGCCGCCGTCGAGGCGATGCCCGGCGTGCGCGTGCTCGGCGTGATGGATGACGACCGCCTCGTCGTCGGCCAGGCCGACGGTGCGCCGTGGACGTTCTACATCATGGCCGACGTCGCCGACTTCGACACGACGGTCGCGGTATGCAACCTGTATCGCACGACGCCCGTCGGCGAATACAACCTGTGGCGCTACGGCAAGATCGAGGCGCGGGTCGGCCGTGCGCTGACCGTGCCGCCGGCCGCGAAATCCGCGGCGTGAGGCGCGCGATGACCGGACCCGATTCGACGCGCGCGCTCGAAGCGCGCGACGCGCCCGATACAAGCGACGCAAGCGAAGCGCCCGACGCACGCGAAGCCGTCAAAGCGCTCGACGCGCTCGCGCGACGCGTGGCCACGCTCGACGCCGAACGCGCGGTGCGCGCGACGATCACGCGCTACATGGCGCTGTGCGACGTGCCGGAGGATGCCGGCGACGGCCCGGCGCTCGCCGCGCTGTTCACGGCCGACGCGGTGTGGGAAGGCATCGGCCCGCAGTACGCGCGCAAGTTCGGCCGCCTCGAAGGCACGGACGCGATCGTCGCGATGCTGCGCCGCTACCTGCCGCCCGAACCGCATTTCTCGGCGAACCTGCACTTCCTGACGTCGGAGTCGATCGACGTCGGCGCCGACCATGCAAGCGCGCGCGGCCGCTGGATCATGCTGCAGGCGTCGCGCTACGCGGACGGCACGGCCGAGCTGATCGCCGCGCGGCTGACCATCGATTTCGCGCCGGCCCCCGACGGCGCGACCTGGCTGATCCGCCATTTCCGCACCGAGCGCGTGCTCGACGGCCCGTGGCCGCTCGCCGCCGCGCCGCACGCCTGAACCCCTTCACCGCACTCGCACGCCATCGACCATGACAGGCTTCATCGACACCTTCACGCTGGGCGGCCCGGGCCCGACGATCGCGATCAAGGACACGATCGACATCGCCGGCCATCCGACCCGCGCGGCCAGCCGCGCGCTTGCCGACGCAGCGCCCGCCGCGCAGCACGCGGACGTGGTCCGCCTGCTGCTCGACGCCGGCTGGCAGATCGCCGGCAAGGCGAACATGCACGAGCTCGCGTTCGGCATGACCGGCATCAACGACTACACGGGCACGCCGGTCAATCCGCAGGATCCGACGCGCATCCCGGGCGGCTCGTCGAGCGGGTCGGCATCGCTCGTCGGGCTCGGCGCCGTCGACGCCGCGCTCGGCACCGATACCGGCGGCTCGATCCGCGGGCCGGCCGCCTGCTGCGGCGTGGCCGGGCTCAAGCCGACGTTCGGCCGCGTGTCGCGACGCGGCGTCGCGCCGGTGGTCACCACGCTCGACTGTGTCGGGCCGTTCGCGCGCGACGTTCGCACGCTCGCCGCCGTGATGGCCGCCATCGCGCCGGGCTTCGACCGGGCGCGCACTGCGGCACCCGTTGCCGGCTGCACGGTCGCACGCGTGATCGTCGAAGCCGAGCCGGCCATCGCGGCCGCGCTCGACGCGGCGATTGGCGCGTCGGGCCTGCGTACGCACGACGTCGTGCTCGATGCGATGCAGGATGCGTTCGCCGCAGGGCTTGCCGTCATCAATGCGGAAACGTCGCGTGCATTCGGTCATCTCGTCGAAACCGGCAAGCTCGGCGTGGATCTCGATGCACGGCTGCGCACGGCCGCGACAACGACACCGGCCGCGCTCGCGCAAGCCGAAGCCGTGCGCGCGCGCTTCACGGCGCAGGTCGATGCCGCGCTCGCGCGCGCGGAGGTGCTGGTGCTGCCGACCTTGCCCGCGCTGCCGATCACGCTTCGGCAGGCACGCGACGGCGTATCGGTCATCGCGATGTCGTCGCTGATCCGGCCGTTCAACCTGAGCGGCCATCCGGCGCTCAGCCTGCCGCTGCCGCTCGCGGAAACGCCGCTGAAGGCCGGGCTGCAGATCGTCGGACGCAAGGGCGCGGACGAACAGGTGTGCGCGGTCGCCGCGCACTTCGAAGCGGCGCTCGCCGCATGAACCACGATGCGGGCGCGGCTGTGGCCACGATCCGCGAACCAACGGAATCACGCACCATGTCAGACCGAGTCGTCCTCGTCACCGGCGCCGCGCGCGGGCTTGGCACCGTCATCGCCGAACGATTTCATGCGGCCGGCTATCGCGTCGCGCTGGCCGACATCGCCGTCGACGCCATTCACGCGCATGCGCGCGACCTCGACGCGAGCGGCGCACGCGCAGTCGCGCTGCCGCTCGACGTCACGTCGAAACGCGATTTCGAAGCCGCACGCGATGCGCTCGTCGCGCGCTGGGGCGCGATCGACGTGCTCGTCAACAATGCCGGCGCATCGAAGGTCGTGCCCGCGATGGAGATCACGGCCGAGCAGTTCGACCAGGTGATCGACGTGAACCTGCGCAGCGTGCTGTTCGGCTGCCAGGTGTTCGGCCAGTACTTCGCGACGCGCGGCGCGGGCCGCATCGTCAACATCGCGTCGCTCGCCGGGCAGAACGGCGGCTCGGCGACGGGCGCACACTACGCGGCCGCGAAAGGCGGCACGCTGACGCTGACCAAGGTGTTCGCGCGCGACCTCGCCGCGCAGGGCGTGACCGTCAACGCGATCTCGCCGGGGCCGCTCGACCTGCCGATCGTGTACGAGAGCGTCGCGCCGGACAAGCTGCGGCAGGTGCTCGCGAACCTGCCGGGCGGCAAGCTCGGGTCGGCCGGCTTCGTCGCCGATGCGGCCGTGCTGCTCGCGTCGGGCGACGCGCATTTCGCGAACGGCGCGTGCTGGGACATCAACGGCGGGTTGTACATGCGTTGAGCGGCGGCATGCGTCGAGCGTGCGGTGCAGACTGATGCCGGCCGGTGCTGGCCGGTACCGCGCGCGGTGTATGCGGTGTATGCGGTGTGCGCGGTGCGTGCGGTGCGTGCGGTGCGTGCGGGCACTACGCTTACACGCACGGCCCGATTCGCGTGCGAACCACCCTGCGCTAGCGCGACGACTCCCCGTCGTCGCCCCACACGACCATCACGTCGCGCACCAGCGCGGCGATCGACGTTGCGCCGAGCTTCTCCTTGATGCTCGCGCGATGCACGTCGACGGTCTTCACGCTGATCGACAGGTCCGACGCGATCTGCTTGCTGCCCTTGCCGTCGACGACGCCGCGCAGCACCTCCTTCTCGCGCGCGGTCAGCGCATCGAGCCGCTGGCGCAGCTCGCGGTGACGCTGGCCGACCGCGTGCCGCTGCTGCGCGAGCCGCAGCGCGCGTTGCACGCGCTCGAGCATCTGCTGCGAGTTGTACGGCTTCTCGACGAAGTCGATCGCGCCGTTCTGCAGCGCGCGCACCGACATCGGAATATCGCCGTGTCCGCTGACGAAGATCACCGGCAGCGTCGCGCCGCGCGCGTTCAGTTCCGCCTGCACGTCGAATCCGCTTTTCTCCGGCATTCGCACGTCGAGCACCAGGCACGCGGGCAGGTTCACGTCGAAGCGCGCGAGAAAATCGGCGGCATTCGCGAATCCCTCGGACGCGATGCCGACCGATTCGAGCAACCACGCGAGCGAGGTCCGCATGCCGCTGTCGTCGTCGACGATGTATACGATCGGAGCGGGTGACGTCATCGGGGTGTCTCGCAAGATATCGGTATCGGTATCGCACGCGCCGCGGGTGAGGCAAGCGTCGTTCGTCGGGGGTGTGCGGCACATCATAACGAGCCGGAAATGCGCTGAATACCCCTTTACGTACCGCTCGAACGCCCGATCGCACTTTTTTCGCGCGTCGTGCCGCGTATCTAGGTAGAACCTTTAGATGCGTTGGCGGGAACGCCATCTTCGTCGTCAATCGTGCGAATGTTCGCCGGCTTTTTCGCGACGTACGCTTGGTTCATCGTCGACGATCCGCTGCCGCATCGACAACGCGCGCGATCGCCGCCCTCATTCACCCAGGAGCGCCCATGTCCGCAACGACCGATACCCCGCAACCGGCGCGCGCCGCCCCCACCGACGCGCAACTGGCCTTCCGGCAAGCGATGGCCCACCTCGGCGCGGCCGTCAACGTGATCACCACCGCGGGGCCGCACGGCCGCTGCGGCATCACCGCGAGCGCCGTCTGCTCCGTCACCGACGCGCCGCCGACGCTGCTCGTGTGCCTGAACCGGTCGAGCGCGATGCATGCGATCTTCGAGCGCAATCGTCAGGTCTGCATCAACGTGCTGCCGGCCGAGCACGAACTGCTCGCGCGCCATTTCGCGGGGATGACCGAGCTGCCAATGGAACGCCGCTTCGAATTGCCGGTGTGGGATCGCGGCGAGCAGGACGTCCCCGTGCTGCGCGATGCGCTCGCGAGCCTGCAGGGCAGGATCGCCGAGATGAAGGAAGTCGGCTCGCATTCGGTGATGTTCATCGAGGCGACGTCGATTCGCGTGCGCAACGACGGCGACAGCCTCATCTACTTCAGCCGCGCGTTTCATCGCGTGTCGCGCACGGCCTGCGTGCGGTAACGGGAACGGGAACGGTCGCGGTCACGTTGTCGCGCCCGCCGGTCGTTGCAGGCCCGATCGGCTACGCCGACGCCCTTAATGCACGCTGTCCGGCCGCGAGGGCCGCGCCCGCGAACAGCGTCAGCGCCGAATAGACGAGCCCGCGCGCAAGGCCCGCGCTGTCGGACACCCAGCCGATCGCGACCGGCCCGGCGATCTGCCCGAACGCGAAGATCGTCGTGAACGCGCTGATGCCCTTCGCCCAGCCTTCCGGCGGCAGGTTGTGGCGCACGAACGCGGTCGTCGACGCGACCGCCGACAGGAACGTCGCGCCGAACAGCACGCCCGACGCGAACGCGGCCGCCGGATGCACGAACAGCGCCGGCATCAGCGTCGCCACGCCGAGCAATGCGTTGAGCACGGCCAGCGCCTGGCCGCCGCGCATCCGGTCGAGCAGCCCCGACCACAGCCGCGCCGACACGACGGTCGCGACGCCGAGCATCACGTAGAACGCGGACACGACCGTCCCGCTCATTCCCGCGCCGCGCAGCAGCGCGACGATGAACGTCATGTAGCCGATGTAGCCGACGCCGAACAGGCCGTAGCCCGCGAGCGCGAGCGCGAAGCGCGCGGGGCTCGCGGTCGCCGCCGGCGCGGCACCGTGACGCCGCGCGGCCGGTGCCGCGTGCGCATGCTCGATGCGACGCGCCGCCGACACGGCGATCGCCGAGAACAGCACGCATGCGAACGCGAGCGCGAACCATGCCGGTTGCCAGCCGTGCGCGCGCTGCACGAGCGTCGCGGGCACGAGCAGCGACGACGCGACGATGCCCCACCCGGTGCCGCCGTAATAGAGCCCGAGCAGCAGCCCCGCGTCGCGCGGCGCTGCGGACGCGAGCCGCGCGGCCAGCACGCCGCCGCTGATGAAGATCAGCGCGCTGCCGACGCCGGTCGCGAGCCGCTCGACGAGCAGCGCGTTCATGCCGGACGTGAGCCCGCATGCGGCCATCAGCACCGCGGTCAGCGCGCAGCCGGCCGCCAGCAGCGTGCCGGTGCGCCAGCGGCGGGACAGGAACGGGAAGACGAGCGCGCCGATCAGGTAGCCGGCCGCGTTGGCCGTGTTCAAGGCGCCTGCCTGCGCGAAGGTCCAGCCGAGATCGGCCTTCATCGGCGGCAGCAGCAGTGCGTACGAGAAGCGCGCGAGACCGAGCGCGATCGCGCTGCCGAGCGACAGGCAGATCGCGAGCCGCCACGCGGTCATGCGGTCGGGTTCGGTGGCGCCGGCGTCCTGTCGTGCCGGGCCGGCGTGCTCCGGTTGCGGCGCTGCGCGCATCGCGGTGTCTCCATCGTGGTTCGAGGCCGGTACGGGTACGGGGCCGGCCACGGGGCCCGCAACGTCAACGCGGCTTGACGGCCGCGGGCCGTGGCGTCGTCGACGCGGAACCCGTGTCGTAGCCGGGCACCGATCCCGATGCCGAAACCGGTGCGCCGATCGGCCGATGATACTTGACCGGTCATGCGCCCGGCGTGCGCCGGTGGCGGAGATGCCGTGCGCACCGCCCGGAAACCGCGGCGCGCCGACATCCGGCCTCCGCTACGCCCCCAGTCCGGCGGTAAAGGCGGTGAAAAGCGCGCGCCCCTCGTCCCACTCCGCCAACCCGGAAGCCGCGTTCAAATGGCCGCGCGCGCCGAGCACCAGCGGTTTCGCGCCGCGTTGCGCCGCCCATGCGACAGCTCGCCCGGACGGGTCGTACGGATCGTCCGAACTGGCGATCGCCACCGCCGGCCGGGCGCCGAAATCCGCGTCCGGCACATGCGCGAACGCCTGCGCGGCAACCGGAAAACGCGGACCGTCCGGATCCGGCACCGCCACCAGAAACGCCCCGTGCACCGGGCGCGTTGCAACGGCACGCCAATGCGCGAACAACAGGCACCCGAGGGAATGGCAAACCACGACCGGCGGCGTCCGGGCCTGCGCGACGGCCGCATCGAGCGCCGCGATCCAGTCGGCCAGGTCGGGCGTATCCCACGACGCCGGCGCAATGCGTGTGGCGCCCGCAAGCGCCGTCTCCCAGTGAGTCTGCCAGTGATCCGCGCCCGAGTTGCCGATCCCCGGCACGATGACGATGCTTCGATCCATTCCCGCCTCCATGAAGATGTGAGCGCCCAGTCTGCTCCGCGGGACTGCCGCACGGAATGGCAAGTCATCGGATAATGAGACAGAATTCCGATGAATTGACGGAACAGGAAAGCGGAGATGCCCGACGGAGAACTGGATCGCCTGGATATTGCGATCATCGAAGCGCTGCAGGAGAATGCGCGCACGCCGTTGTCCGAAGTCGGCCGGCGCATCGGCCTGTCGCAGCCGGCGACGTCGGAGCGCGTCAAGCGCCTGGAGGAGCGCGGCATCATCGCCGGCTACACCGCGCGGATCGATCCGGCTGCGCTCGGCCTGGGGATGACGGCCATCATCCGGCTGAGAACGACGCACGAGCACATCAAGCCCGCGTTGAGTGCGTTTGCCGGGATGCCGCACGTCATCGAGGTTCACCGGATGACCGGGGAGGACTGTTTCCTGCTGAAGGTGCTCGTGCCGACACCCGGCCAGCTCGAAACCATCATCGACACGATTGCCCGCTTCGGCGCGGTCACGACTTCACTGGTACTCCGGTCCGAGCCGGTCAAGCCGCTCGGCAAGGCGCTGCTGGGCTGAAGCCGGGGCAATGGTGCGGCGTCGCGTCGGAATCGATCGCGAACGATGCAAATCGAAATGATCCGCGCAATTGGTTTAATGATTTAAAAAATCTATAACCCGATTAATCTGCCACGGCCCGATATTCGATAAAAAATCCGGGACTTCGCGATTCGATTGATTCGCCTTCATTGCGCAATGTGCCGCTGACTGGCACGCATGTTTAGCACAGCGCGGCTAAAAAACTTGCACCGCATTGCATTCGCAAAATCATCATACTAATATCGACGCCACTCGTCCGGTATTCAAAAAATTCCGGATGAGCGGCGGTAATCCCGTTACCGCGCTTTCATGTTGAATCGCTCATGTTCACCACAGGAGAATTGACATGCAGGAAACCCGGCAGATCGAATCGCTTGACTGGATGCAGGAAGACACGCACCCCGAGGCCGTCGACATGATGGTCGAGGATGCCGTGGTGCCGTTCGGCACCGCGCTCTGGCCGGTCTGAGCGGCCAGCCCGTTCCCGCGGAAGGGCCGCGGCCCTTCCGCCGCTTCCGGAGACACGCATGCTGAACCTGCACCGCGCGCTGGGGTATCACCCGGCGCTGCGCGACAAGCTCGCACGCGGCGAGACGGGCAAACTGCTGGTCGGCTACGACAGCCGCAACCGCGACACCGCGTTGCGCGCGTTTTCCGCCCTGCCCGACTCGCTCGACGCGACGATCCTCTGCCTCGACACCACCCCGCCCGCCGACATCGCCGCCGCGCTCACGCACGCGGACCTGTTCGTGCTGCTGTACGACTCGTCGTGCCTGCCGACGCCGTCGCCGAGCGGCCCGCCGTTCCTGGCCGCGATCCGTCCCGCGATCGTCAGGCACTGGAGCAAGTCGGTGCTGTTCAAGGATTACGGCCCGCATCTCGACGAGGCGTTCGCCGAATCGCTCGACGACATCGCCGCGCGCAACGGCCGGTTGATCGAAGCGGCCGCGCGCGCATCGCGGGTCCATTTCATCGACGAAGCCGGCAACACGCTGACCGGCTCGCTTGCGCCGGACCAGAAATGGACGAGCGTGGACGGGATGGGCAATCTCGACGTCGTACCCGGCGAGATCGCGACGCACGTCACCGACCTGCGCGGCTCGATCGTGTTCAGCGGCACGTTCCTCGGCACCGTGCCGTTCGCGATCAAGTACCGCGTGACGGAGCGGCTCGCGACGCTGCATGTCGAAGACAGCCTGATCGTCGATTTCGACTGCGACGACGCGGGCTTCCGGCGCGACTTCGCGTCGTACCTCGACCGGCACGACAATCACCGGCGCATCGAGGAATTCGGCATCGGCACGAACCTGGGCATCCGCGGGCTATACGGCCGCAACGCCGGCTTCGAGGAACGCCATCCGGGCCTGCATCTCGGCCTCGGCGGCGGCGCGAACGGCAGCCACCACCTCGACCTGATCTTCGCGCGCGGCACGCTCGCGTTCGACGAGCGGATCGTGTTCGACGGCACGTTCGCCGTCTGACCTTGGCATCAGGCGTCGGCGGCCGCCGCGTCGCCGAGCCACTTGAACATCACGAAGCAGTCGACGAAGCCGAGCCGCGCGTGACGATACGCGCGCGGCAGGCGGCCGACGATCTCGAAGCCGAGCTTCTGCCACAGCGCGACCGCCACCTCGTTCGTCGCGACCACCGAATTGAACTGCATCGCGAGGAAGCCGCGTTCGCGCGCCACCTGCTGCGAGTGCTCGCACATCAGGCGCGCAACGCCCTTGCCGCGCGCGGCCTCGCTGACCATGTAACCGCAGTTGCACACGTGATTGCCGGGGCCGGCCGCGTTCGCCTTCAGGAAGTACGAGCCGAGCAGCACGCCATCCTCTTCGGCAACCCACGTGCAAAGCGGCGCATCGAGCCACAGCGCGCGGGCGGCTTCGCGTGTGGGCGCCGGATCGAATGCGTAGGTCTCCTGCGCGGCGACGATCGCGTGGTACGTGGGCCAGAAGCGGGGGAAGTCGTCTTCGGTCATCGGGCGAAGCGTGATCATGCGGGTACTCTCGTGAAGGGGTTGGGGAATGCGCGCGTGGCGCGACACTGCGTCAGGGCGAGCCGCCGTCGCGCAGCAGGCCGCTGCGATACGTGCCGGGCGGCACACCATACCAGCGCTTGAACGCCTGCGAGAAACTCGACAGGTCGCTGAAGCCGAGCCGCTCGGCCACTTCGGTTAGCGACAGGTGCGCATCGCCGAGCAGCGTCTCGGCCATCGCGCCGCGCGCCTGCGCGAGCAACACCCGGAACGTCGTGCCTTCTTCCTGCAGCCGGCGCTTCAGCGTGCGCGGGCTCGTGTTCATCAGCCGCGCCATGTCCTCGAGCGAGAACGGCACGTTGCCGGGCGTCGCCGTCAGATATTGCCGCACCATCTCCGACGTGCCGAGCCGCGCGCGCCGCGTTTCGACCAGCTGGCTGCACATCTGCTCGCACATCGAGACCGTCAGCGGGTTCGCATGCGGCAGCGGCCGGTCGAGAAACGCACGGTCGAATGCAAGGCTGTTCGCGCGGGCGCCGAACGCAGGTTCGACGCCCGCGATGCGCGCTGCGGGTGCGAACGCGGCTGCGCTCGCCGCGCTCGCGGCCTGCATCGTGAAGCGCGACAACGCGAAATCGCCGCCGCCGATTTCCTGCAGCAGCACGGCCGCAGCCGCCATGTCGCGTTCGACGAGGAACCGGCTCAGGTCGGCATCGAGCTCCGGCGCGCCGAAATTGAGCACGCCCGTCTGCGGTTCCTCGCGGTACGTGATCACCGTGAACGCATACGTGAGCGGCAGGAAGCGCATCGCGAGCGCCAGCGCGTCGCGCGCGGTCGCGCTCGCGATCAGCCCGTAGCCCCACACGCCGTACGCGGAGAAGTGATAGCGCTGCCCGACTTCGAACCCGAGGCCCGGCGCGCGCCCGAGCGCGCGCAGCAGGTTGCCGGTCAGCCGCAGTTCCTGCGCGGCCGTCACCTCGACGTTCGGATCGTCGAGCTGCGCGTCCGCGAGCCCTGTACCGGCCAGCAACTTCGCGCGCGGCACGCCGCGTTCGTCGCCGAAATCGACCAGCAGCCGCGCGCTGGCCGGACTCCGGGTGAAGTCCCAGAAGCTCATGCGGAGAAACCCTCGAAGCGCCGATTTGGCCCAAATACTAAAACAATTGTCCCGAAGCAGCATTGGTGTTTTCCCATGCGGCCCGCACCATCGGCGTCATCAGTCGTCGCCCGAACGACGTCAACGCCCCCGGAGGAGACACCATGCGACCGAGTCGCCCACCCGACCTCGCCGCCCGCTTCGAACACCAGCGCGAGGCATGTGCCCGCGATCCCGCCCCGCCGCTCGCGATCCGCCTGTCGCGGCTCGATCGCCTGTGCGCGCTGCTCGATACGCACGAAGCCGCGCTCGTGCGTGCGATCGACGCCGATTTCGGCGGACGCTCCGCGCACGAAACGCGGCTCGCCGAACTGTTCGTGGTTCGAAGCGGCCTGCGCCATGCACGCGCGCATCTGCGGCACTGGATGCGCGAACGCCGCGTGCCGACCGCCGCGCACTTCCGGCCCGGCTACAACCGGATCGCGCCGCAACCGCGCGGCGTCGTCGGCGTGATGGCCCCGTGGAACTATCCGCTGCAACTGGCGATCGGGCCCGCGGTTGCGGCGCTCGCTGCCGGCAACCGCGTGCTGGTCAAGCCGTCGGAACTGACACCGCAGCTGTCGGCGCTGCTCGAGACGCTCGTCGCCGACGCGTTCGAAGCCGACGAGCTGCGGGTCGTCACCGGCGACGTCGACACGGCGAAGGCGTTCGCGCGCTTGCCGTTCGATCATCTGTTCTTCACCGGCTCGACCGCGGTCGGCCGCGACGTCGCGCAAGCTGCGGCCGCGAACCTCACGCCCGTCACGCTCGAGCTCGGCGGCAAGTCGCCGGCGATCCTCGATCCGTCGTGCGACGTCGCACACGCGGCCGGGCGCATCGCGTTCGGCAAGCTGCTCAATGCCGGCCAGACCTGCATCGCGCCCGACTATCTGCTGGTGCCGGCGGGCACCGCACCGATCGTTGCCGCGCGCCTGTCGGACGCGATCGCGCGCCGCTACCCGACCCTCCTCGCCAACCCCGACTACACGGCGATCATCGGCGCGCGCCACCGCGACCGTCTGGCGGCCCTGGTCGACGATGCGCGCGCAGGCGACGCACGCGTGCTCGAAGTCAATCCGGCCGGCGAACGCTTCCCCGCCGGCTCGCGCAAGTTCGCGCCGACGCTCGTGCTCGGCGCGCGCGACACGATGCGCGTAATGCGCGAGGAGATCTTCGGCCCCGTGCTGCCGATCGTCGAATACGCGGATCTCGACGAAGCGATCGAGCGCGTGAACCGCGGGCCGCGCCCGCTCGCGCTGTACTGGTTCGGCCGCGACGCCGCGCGCCGCGATCGCGTGCTGCGCGAAACGGTGTCGGGTGGCGTCACGGTAAACGACTGCCTGTGGCATCTCGCACAGGAACACCAGCCGTTCGGCGGCGTCGGCCCGAGCGGCATCGGTGCGTATCACGGCAAATGGGGCTTCGACACGTTCAGCCATCACAAGCCCGTGTTCCACCAGGCGCGTCGCAGCGGCACCGCGCTGTTCCACCCGCCGTACGGCAAAACCTTCGACCTGCTGCTGCGCGTGCTCACGCGCATCGCTTGACCCATCGACCATCGGGAGACGATTTCATGAGCAAGACTTTCGACTACATCGTCGTCGGCGGCGGATCGGGCGGCTGCGTCGTCGCGGGGCGCCTCACCGAGGAGCCGGCCGTCACCGTCTGCGTGCTCGAGGCCGGTGGCCGCGGCGACAACGCGCTCGTCAACGTGCCGACCGGCGCGGTCGCGATGCTGCCGACCCGCATGAACAACTGGGCATTCGACACGGTGCCGCAGCCGGGGCTCGGCGGGCGCATCGGCTATCAGCCGCGCGGCAAGGCGCTCGGTGGCTCGTCCGCGATCAACGCGATGGTCTACGTTCGCGGCCATCGCGTCGATTACGACGGCTGGGCCGCGCTCGGCAACGAAGGCTGGTCCTACGACGACGTGCTGCCTTACTTCCGCCTGAGCGAGCACAACGAGCGCTTCGACGACGCCTTTCACGGCCGCGACGGCCCGCTGTGGGTCAGCGACCTGCGCACCGGCAACCCGTTCCATGCGCGCTACCTGGAAGCGGCGCGACAGGCCGGCCTGCCGCTCACCGACGACTTCAACGGCGCGCGGCAGGAAGGCGTCGGCCTCTATCAGGTCACGCAGAAGCACGGCGAGCGGTGGAGTGCGGCGCGCGCGTACCTGCTGCCGCACGTCGGCCGCCGCGACAACCTGACGGTCGAGACACACGCGCAGGTGCTGCGCATCCTGTTCGACGGCACGCGCGCGACGGGGGTCGAGGTGCGGCAGCGCGGCGAGGTTCGCACGCTGCGCGCACGGCGCGAAGTCGTACTCGCGGCCGGCGCGTTGCAGACGCCGCAGTTGCTGATGCTGTCGGGCGTCGGTCCGGCCCGCGAACTGCAGGGGCTCGGCATCCCGGTGCGGGCCGACCTGCCCGGCGTCGGCCGCAACCTGCAGGATCATCCGGACTTCATCCTCGGCTACCGCGCGCGCAGCGTCGACACGATGGGCGTGTCCGCGCGCGGCGGGCTGCGCATGCTGCGCGAGTTCGCGCACTTTCGCCGCGAGCGGCGCGGGATGCTGACGTCGAATTTCGCGGAAGGCGGCGGCTTCCTCAAGACGCGAGCCGACCTCGATGCACCCGACATCCAGCTGCACTTCGTCGTCGCGCTCGTCGACGATCATGCGCGCCGGCTGCACGCCGGCCACGGACTGTCGTGCCACGTGTGCCTGCTGCGGCCGCGCAGCCGCGGCTCGGTCACGCTGCACAGCGCCGATCCGCTCGCCGCGCCGCGCATCGACCCCGCGTTCTTCGACGATCCGCGCGATCTCGACGACATGGTCGCCGGCTTCCGCATCACGCGCCGGCTGATGGAGGCGCCGGCACTCGCCGAATGGATCACGCGCGACCTGTTCACCGCGAACGTGACGACCGACGACGAGATCCGCGACGTGCTGCGCCGGCGCACCGACACCGTGTATCACCCGGTCGGCACGTGCCGGATGGGGCGCGACGCGCTCGCGGTCGTCGATCCGCAATTGCGCGTGCATGGCGTAGCGGGGCTGCGCATCGTCGATGCGTCGATCATGCCGACGCTGATCGGCGGCAACACCAACGCGCCGACGATCATGATCGCCGAGAAGGCCGTCGACCTGATCCGCGGCGTGCGGCGTGTGCCGCTACACGCCGCGGCCGACACCGAACGTGAACCGGCCGCCGTGCCGGCACATCGCGACACTGTTCCCGCGTCGTGCGCGCCGCACGATGCGATCCTGCCCGAGGAAAACCGCCATGTCGTCGCCTGAAGCATCCCGTCCCGCCGCACCGGCCGCGCCGCTGTCGGCGATCATCATCGGCGCCGGCTTCGCCGGCATCGGCATGGCCGTCGCGCTGCAGCGCGCCGGCATTCACGACTTCGTGATCGTCGAGCGCTCGCACGACGTCGGCGGCGTGTGGCGCGACAACCGCTACCCGGGCGCCGCGTGCGACGTGCCGTCGCATCTGTACTCGTTCTCGTTCGAGCCCAACCCGGACTGGTCGCGCGTGTTCGCGCCGCAGCCTGAAATCCATGCGTACCTGCAGCATTGCGCGCGCAAGTACGGCCTCGCACGCTACCTGCGCTTCGGCGCGAACGTCGAACGCGCGCAGTATGATGAGGCCCGTGCGCTGTGGCACGTCACGCTCGCCGACGGCACGACGCTCAGCGCTGCCGTGCTCGTCAGCGGCACCGGCCAGTTGAGCCGCCCCGCGATGCCGGACCTGCCCGGCATCGACACGTTTCGCGGCCGCGCCTTCCACTCCGCGCACTGGGATCACGACTATCCGCTCGCGGGCAAGCGCGTGGCGGTGGTCGGCACCGGCGCGTCGGCGATCCAGTTCGTGCCCGCGATCGCCGGCGACGTCGAGCGCCTCGTCGTTTTCCAGCGCTCGCCGGCCTACGTGATGCCGCGTCCCGACCGCGCCTATCGTCCGTGGGAGCGGGCGCTGTTCCGCCGGCTGCCGTGGGCGATGAAGCTGCATCGCGCGTCGATCTACGTGCGCTACGAGTCGCGTGCGATTGCGTTCACGCGGCTGCACGGGCTGATGGACATCGCGGTCGGCCGGCCGTTCCGCAAGCTGCTCGCGCGCGACGTGCGCGACCCGGCGTTGCGCGAACGGCTCACGCCCGACTATCCGATCGGCTGCAAGCGGATCCTGCTGTCGAGCGACTACCTCGCCGCGATCGGCCGCGACAACGTCGCGCTCGTCACGCAGCGCATCCGGCGCGTGACCGAGACCGGCATCGAGACCGACGACGGCGTGCACCATCCGGTCGACGCGATCGTCTACGGCACCGGTTTCGCGGCGACCGCGTTCCTGTCGCCGATGCGCATCACCGGCCGCGACGGGCTCGGCCTGAACGACGCCTGGCGGCGCGGCGCGCAGGCGTATCTCGGGCTCACCGTGCCGGGCTTCCCCAACTTCTTCATGCTGTATGGCCCGAACACCAACCTCGGCCACAACTCGATCGTCTACATGCTCGAAAGCCAGATCGCGCACGTGATGCGCTGCGTGCGCGCGATGCGGCGCGACGGCGCGTGCGCGATCGACGTCGATCCGCGCCGCTACCGGCGCTACAACACGCATGTGCAGCAGCGGCTCGAAGGCTCGGTGTGGAGCGGCTGCAAGAGCTGGTACGTCGACGCGTCGGGCCACAACAGTACGAACTGGCCCGGCTTCACGCTGACCTATCGATGGATCACGCGCTTCACGGGGCTGTCCGCGTATCGCTTCACGCAGCCGTTGCCCGGCACGGCGACACCCACATCAACCCCGACGACGACGCACGGTGCCGTCGTCGCGCCGCCCGCCGGCCGCGTGGAAGCACTCGCCGCGGCGTCGCTGCGCGGCTTTCTGCGCGTCGCGTTCCGGCCGCTGATCGGGCCGCCGTTCGGCGCGCGCATGCAGCGCCGCGTCGTCGCGCTGCTGTCGCCGCTGATGCCGGGCGCAGGCGACACGCTGCGCTACCGGACGGCCGCCGCCGGCGTGCCGGTCGAAGTGATCGCGCCGAAGCGCGGCGAGGCGGGCGGCGCGATCCTCTATCTGCACGGCGGCGCGTTCTGTCTCGGCGGCCCGCATACGCATCGCGGCGTGACGACGCGGCTCGCGACCGAAGCCGGCCTGCCGGTGTGGGTGCCCGACTACCGGCTCGCGCCCGAGCACCCGAGCCCGGCGGCGCTCGACGACGCGCTGGCCGCATACGATGCACTGCGCACGCAAGGCTACGCGCCGCACCGGATCGTGATTGCGGGCGATTCGGCCGGCGGCGCGCTCGCGCTGGCGCTCGCCATCGCGCTGCGCGAGCGCGGCGAACCCGCCGCGGCCGCGCTGCTGCTGATCTCGCCCGTGACCGACCCGACGCTCGGCGGCGACACGCTCGCATCGCGCCGCCACGACGATCCGATGATCCGTCGCGGCTGGCTCGAACAAGGGCTGCGCTGGTATCACGGCGCGGGCTCGGCTGCAGCGCCCGGCCCGCTCGACACCGACCTGCGTGGACTGCCGCCGATGCTGGTGCAGGCTGGCGACCAGGAAGTGCTGCTGTCGGACGCGCAGCGACTCGCGTCGCATGCGCTCGCCTGCGGCGTGCCGTGCCGGCTGGAGATTCATGCCGCGCGCTGGCATGTGTTTCATCTGCAGGCGTTCTATCTGCGCTCGGGGCGGGACGCGTTGCGGACGCTGGCGGGATTTGCCGCGCGGCGGGTGGCGGCGACGGCGGTCGCGACGTGACGATCCGGTGATGCCGGCGATCGAGGCTGCGGAGCGCGACTGCCTCGATCGACCCGCTTGCAACAATGCGACACCCTCTTGCCAAAACCGGCCGTTTATTTTTTTCCGGCATGCGCGGCCGGCATCATCTCCGCCAGCCTCGGCGTCGTGCCGCGGCGACGACCACCCCACCCTGGCGGAGACACCAATGAAAAAAGGCCCCATCCTCAAGACGCTTGCGCTGCTCTGTTGCCTGGGCGTCCAGTGCGCGACGTCGGCATTCGCGGAGGAACCGAAGAAGGTCGCGTTCGTCGATACGGGCAATACCGGACGCAGCGTGATGGCCGAAGCGATCGCCGGACAACTGATCGCGCAACGGCACGCGCATCTCGCCGTGATCTCGCGCGCGGTCGACGAGGATCCGTATGACGAAAAGCCCGAGGAAAACGGTGTGATCCTGATGAAGCGGCGCGGAATCGACACGTCCGCGCATCGTTCGGTGCAACTGAATGCGAACGACGTCAAGCACTCCGACGTGATCCTGACGATGACCGACAAGCACAAGGAGAAGGTGCTCACGCTCTATCCGTCTGCCGCCGGCAAGGTCTTCACGCTTGCCGAATACGCGACCGGCGTGCACAAGGACGTACCCGACGCGTGGGGCAAGCCGATCGACTTCTACGAATCGGTGACCGCGCAGCTCGACACGTTCATCCCGGCCGCGCTCGACAAGGTCGCGACGGCCGCGCCGGCGAAGCAGTAACGCAGGCCGGACTCGCCGGGTCGACCGTCGCGTCACGCGGCGGCACCGGCGGTCCGATCGTTTGAGCAGTCCCTCCCCCGCACGGCGCGTTTCCCGTACGCGCCGACGAGATCAGCCGTTCGGCCGAATCGTCATCCCACGCCCCGAATGAAAGAATGATTTTCGTTCGGGTAACGGGTCTCGCCGCCTGACACCCCGAGCCACGAAGGCACTGCAGGCATTCCCGCGCAGCGTCTTCGCGTCTTGCTTCGTCTCGATTCGGCAGTCGGCCCGCGTGCGTTTCACGTCATCCGCCTCATCGGGCCAACAACGCAATCACGTCGATATCCATGCCTTTATGTAACTTATAAGCTACAATGCTCTCCAAGTTCGAACTGCTTCGCTATCAGCGCGCCGACGGTCGCGAGCCTTTCACCGAATGGTTGAACGCCGTGCGCGACAAGGTCGCCCAGGCGCGGATTCGCGAGCGGCTGCGTCGCGTGCAGACCGGAAATTTCGGCGATTGCGAGCCCGTCGGTGAAGGTGTGATCGAACTGCGCATCCACGTCGGTGCCGGCTATCGCGTGTACTTCGGCCGGTACGGCATTGCGCTGGTGCTGCTGTTGTACGGCGGCGACAAGCACAGCCAGTCCGACGACATCAGGCATGCGAAGGAACACTGGCTGGACTGGAAACGGAGGCAAGCATGAACAAGCTCAAAGGCGCGGTATCGCACCACGACGCGGAAGTCGCCGAACTCGGCGCGGACCGCGAGCTCGCGGTGGCCTATTTGCGCGTCGCGATGGAATCGCTCGACGACCCCGACAACCGCGCGGCCGCGCTGCTCGCGCTGCGCACGGTCGCGGAAGCGTATGGCGGGCTCGGCGCGGTCGCGGCCGACGCCGGCATCAGCCGCGAATCGCTGTATCGCACGCTGTCGCCCAACGGCAACCCGACGCTGAAAACCCTGCTCGCGGTGCTCAAGACGGTCGGCCTGCGCCTGTCCGTCGTCCCCGCGCAACCGTCGCACGCATAACGCGGCGCACGCGCTTCAAGGCTGCACCATCCACACGAGCAGCACCGCGGCCGGCGCCCCACTCGTCCCCGCCGGCGGCCGCGCGAGCGTCGGCTCGACCTGCAGCGCCTGCGCGATCGTCGCCGCATCGTCGATCGTCGTCGTGCGCACGACCGTCATCAGCCGTGCGGGCCGATGCAGCGTCTCGCGATACAGCGCGCCGTACCACAGCGGCCGCGTGCCGAGCGCATCCTGCAGCGCGTACGGATAACGCCACAGCCGCAGCACGAGGCGGCTGTCCGGGCGGGCCGGATCGACACGCACGAACACACGGCGCGTACTCTCGCCGTGCGTATAGCGCGGCAGCACGGGCAGCGCATCGGCCGGCCCCTGCGGCAGGAGCCACCGCAGCGCGGCGGCGGCCGACCACGGCGTCGCGCGCTGCCAGCCGGCCAGCGAAAGATGGCGATCGAGCGTGTCCGACGTCGCGCACCATTGCAGCGGCAGATATTCCTCGCGATCGCCGCCGATCTCGGTGCGCCGCGTCGGCACGCGCGGCCACCCGCCGCGCATCCATTGATCGACGGTCATCGCGACGACGTCGCCCACGTGCGGACGCGCCGCGCGATCGAGCTGCCATTGCGCGGGCACGGTCCAGACGCCGGCCGTCGCGAGCACGACGAGCACCGCGACGAGCGCGCCCCGCGGCTGCACATGCTCGCGCACCTGCCAGTACGCATAGGCGCCCGCCAGCACCGCGAACCACGCGAGCCCGAGGCTCCAGCCGCCGAGCAGACCCGACAGCCACGTATCGCCGACGTAAAGCCGCGCGAAGCCGCCGAGCACGATCCACAACACGACCGCGGTCACGACCGGAATGCGCCACAGCGCCGGCCGGTCGCGTGTGATCACCCAGCCGATGCCGCTGCTCGCGAGCATCGCGAACGCCGCGTCGGCGTCGGGCAGCGGCACGTGCGGCGCGCCGGGCGGCAGGCTCGCGGGCGTCATGCCGGGCACGCCGGTGCCGAACGCCGGCACGAGCACGACCGCGATGCCGACCGTCGCGAGCCACCACGCGGACGTCACCCAGCAGCGATGAATCATCAGCCAGACCAGGAACGCGGCCGCGACGATCAGCCCCGTATCGTGTCCGTGCAGCACCGCGAGCGCGCGCATCGCGGCATCCACCGGCGGCGTGCGCAGGTCCTGCAGGAACGCATACACCATGATGTCGGCGTGCATCAGCGAATCGTTCGCGACGACGTCCCGCACGATGCCGGCAAGCAGCCACACGCAGCCGACGAACAGCAGCGCGAAGACGGGCACCACGCCTGGCAGGCGGCGCCCCTTCTCGATCGCGTCGTGCAGCCAGCCGCCGACGCGCGGCCAGCGGCGCGCGCATGCATGCACGGCCGCGCCGGCCGCGCGGCGCAGCAACGGCCAGCCGCGCCGCAGCGCGACGCGCACGCCGATCCACACGAGCGCGACCAGCGCGGCGATCACCAGCAGGATCGCGGCGACCCGCACGCTGATCGCGGCGGCCAGCACCGCCGACGCGCCGAACAGGATGCCCGGCACGACGTGCACGGGCGCCCAGATCAGCGCCGACACGACATTGACCGGATAGAACGACCGGCGCGGCAGCGTCGCGCAGCCGACCACGACCGGCACGACCGCGCGCACCGGCGCCAGGAAACGCGCGAGCACGATGCTCTTCGTCCCGTGGCGCAGCACGAACTGCTCGCCGCGCGCATAGGCATCCGCGTAGCCCAGCCGGACCCACCCGTTTCGAATCGCGCCGCGGTAGCGGCGTCCGAGCTCGTAACTGATCCCGTCGCCGAGGATCGCGCCGGCGGCCGCGACGCCGATCGTCGTCCAGCCGTCGAGCGCGCCCGCGCCGATCAGCGTGCCGGCCGCGAACAGCACGGCACCGGCCGGCACGACCGTGCCGATCAGCGCGATCGCCTCGGCACAGGCGGCGGCGAACACGATCGCCAGCACGAGCGCCGGATGCGCGCCGATCGCACCGAGCCATGCGTGGATGGTGTCGCTCATCGCAGGCCGCGCGGCGTGGCGGCGCGGCGTGTCTGCACCGGGCCGGCGGTGGCGTGGGGAAGGTTCATCGGCGTGTGCGCGCGGTCGCGCCGGCGGGCGGTGTCAGTCGAACTCGTGCTGGCGCGCGTCGGCCTCGAGCGGCGCGTCGTGGTAGCCGACGGTCGCGATCTCGTGCAGATAGCGCGCGAGAAACGCGCCGATCGACCCGGCTTCCTCGTATTGATGCACATGGCGGAATTCGTGCGTAAGGAGGCGTCGCGTGTCGTGGCCGCGCAGCACGAACACCGCATGGCCGAGCGTGAGGCCGATCGTCCCCGGCGACAACAGGCCGGTGTCGCGCGCGATCGCGCCCAGCGCCGGCGTGTCCGGGAACGGCAGCCGGTCGGCGACCACGACGCGGATCCGCTCCGGCCGGGCGACGCCCACCGTGCGCGCGTCGTCGGCCTGCGCGGGCGTCAGCGGCACGCCCTGCGCGAGCCCGTGGGCTGCCTGCGCGTCAGCCCACGCGACGGCGTCGGGCAACGCGGACGGCAGGATGTCGGCGAGATCGATCATCGTGGCGGCTCCTCGGGTCGGGACGGTGCAATCGGGCACCAGTTTATCTCTGAATCAGGGCGGTCCGCGACGCATGCCGCCCGCCCGACGGCGACCATTCCTCGGGAATACCCGCCCCATCTGGCCCTATCGCCTGTACCATTTCACGCCGATTATTTCTCTTTGAGACAGATTCGACACTCTCGTATCTCAAAAATTTCCCGCAGGTGCACCATTTTTGGTTTCGGCGGAATATATTGGTCAGAAGAACGGCCGCGGCGGCTACCGGCGGAGCGGCCCGCGGCATCATCCCGAAGAGGACCGCTAGATGATCAGGGTAATGCTGGCTGACGATCACGCAGTCATGCGGGACGGACTGCGTCACATCCTGGAAACGGCCGGCGGTTTCGAAATCGTCGGCGAGGCGAGCGACGGCGCGGCCACGCTCGCGCTGGCCGAGCGTCGCGCCGCCGACGTGCTGCTGCTCGACCTGTCGATGCCCGCGCCGACCGGTATCGAGCTGATCCGGCTGGTCAGGACGCATGCGCCGTCGCTGCGCATGCTGGTGCTGACGATGCATGCGGAGGCGCAGTACGCGGCGCGCACGTTCAAGGCCGGCGCAACCGGCTACCTGACGAAGGACAGCGCGACCGCCGAACTCGTCGAGGCCGTCACCAAGGTCGCGGCGGGCGGCGTGTACGTGAGCCGGTCGGCGGCCGAGAGCCTCGCGCGCACGCTGCGCACGCCGGCCGACATGCTGCCGCACGAGCGGCTGTCCGCGCGCGAACTCGACGTGATGCGCCGCATCGTCGCGGGCCAGACAGTCACGCGGATCGCGGCGGAACTCACGCTGAGCGCGAAGACGGTCAGCACCTACAAGACCCGCATCCTCGAGAAGATGGAACTGCCGCACGAAGCCGCGCTGGTGCGCTACGCGATGCGCCACGATCTCGACCTCGGCGTCGACGACGCATGATGCCCGCGTTCCGCGTCCGCTCCGCCGCCCCCGACGACGACGCGTCGGATCCGTCGCGCCTGTTCATGTCGTCGCTGCCGCCCGACCGGCGCGAGCGGCGGCTCGCGATCGCGACGGTGATCGTGTCGGCCGTGATCTTCGCCGCCCTCGCGCCATTCGCGGGCGTGCCGCTCGCGCGCGTGTTGGGCTTCATTCCCGTGTACCAGTCGGCGATCGTGATCAACGACATGGTGACGGCCGGCCTGCTGCTCGGCCAGTACGCGATCCTGCGCGAGAAATCGCTGCTCGCGCTCGCGGGCGGCTACCTGTTCACGGGCTTCATGGCCGGCACGCACATGCTGACCTTTCCGGGGCTGTTCTCGCCGACTGGCCTGCTCGGCGCGGGCGAACAGACCACCGCGTGGCTTTATCTGTTCTGGCACGGCGGCTTTCCGCTGACGGTCATCGCGTACGTGCTGCTGCGCGCGGCGGCGCGCGCGCGACCGCCGTCGCTCGAGCAGCGTCGCGCGGCGATCCCGATCCTGCTTTGCATCGCGTCGGCCGCGGGCGCGACCGTCGCGCTCGCGCTGCTCGCGACCGCCGGCCACGACCTGCTGCCGCGCATCATGCAGGGCAACCGGATGGCGTCGACGATGACGCACGCGATCACGATCGTCTGGGCCCTGAACCTCGCCGCGCTCGTGTTGATGTGGCGGCTGCGGCGTCGTCATTCGGTGCTCGATCTGTGGGTGATGATCGTGCTCGTCGCCTGGCTGTTCGACATCGCGCTGTCGGCGATGCTGAACCACGGTCGCTTCGACCTGGGCTTCTACGCCGGGCGGACCTACGGCCTCGTCGCATCGTGCGTCGTGCTGTTCGCGCTGCTGTTCGAGAACGGCCGGCTGCATGCGCAGACGGTGCGCGCGCTGGCCGGCGCGCGCTATCAGCACCTGCTCGTCGTGCAGAAGAGCGCGCAGCTCAACGAGGCGAACGAACGGCTCGAGCAGCGCGTCGCGGCGCGCACCGCGCAGTTGAGCGCGTCGAACCGCGACCTGCGGCGCGAAGTCGAGGAGCGCGTGCGCGCGGAGCGGGCGCTGCAGGCGTCGCGCGAGGAGCTGCGCGAGATCGCGGCGATCAGCGCGAGCGCACGCGAGGCCGAACAGCGCCGCATCGCGCGCGAACTGCACGACGAACTCGCGCAGACGCTCGCGGCGCTGAAGAACGATCTCGAATGGCTGCTTGACCGCGTGCCGCAGGACGACGCGCCGCTGGCGCGCAAGATCGCGGCGATGCATGCGCTCGCGCGCGGCGCGGTGACGGCCACGCGGCGCATCGCGTCCGACCTGCGTCCGCTGATGCTCGACGACCTCGGGTTCGCGGCCGCGATGCAATGGCTCGTGGAGGATTTCCAGCGCCGTCACGGCATCGCGTGCGCGCTGCACGTCGAGCCGGGCGAATTGCTGCTCGACGAACCGTATGCGACGGCCGTGTTCCGTATCGCGCAGGAAGCGCTCGCGAACGTCGCGCGGCATGCGGCCGCGTCGAGCGCGACCGTGGCGCTCGTCTACCGTGACGAGACGATCGCGCTGACGATTCGCGACGACGGTGCGGGCTTCGATCCCGGTGCGCCGCGCAAGTCGGGATCGTTCGGGCTGGTCGGCCTGCGCGAGCGCGCGTATCTCGTCGGCGGCACGCTGCGGATCGATACGACGCTCGGCGAAGGAACGACGGTGGAGGTGGATATTCCGGTGGCGTCGGCGCATGTGGCGATCGCGCATGACGGACGGGGGACGTCGCGGGCGGAAGAGGTAAAGGCGAAGCAGTAGCGGCGGTGTGCTGCTGCGGGGGCAGTGGTAGTCCTCTTCCCGCTGATGCCGAACGGTGAGGATCGTGACTTGTTCGACCGTGCCCGTCGATCGCCACCACTCGTCTAATCAGTTGCCAACGCTACACGTGCGGCTTTCAGCATCGTCACAGGTTGGGTCTGGACTTCTGCGGCATCGACGTATTCACCGGTACGCCGCGCCTCATCGGCCGACGCCAGGCCTCGCGCGACAAACTCGCGCTGCGTTCGTCGGCGTGCGACGGCAGCGCGCAGCGTCGATTCGACGAACGCGGACAGCGTCTCGTTTTCCTCCAACACGCTTTCCGCTGCCTCCAGCAACTTGCGATCGACTCGAAGCACGGACATCGCCGTCGTTTTCATTTCGCTCTCCATGCATGCAGAACGCATGCACGGTAGCACATCGGCCCAATCGGCAGCAGGGACTGCGCGATACCGCAGCCCCCGGCCGCCGCCGCCCATCACACCCGCGCCGCCACCATCCCCCGCTCCGAGCGCGTCCACGCGACGAGCGCGCCGATCCCGAGCAGCGCGAGGCACACGATCGGCACGATCATCGGCCCGAACGCCGTGCCCGTCACCTTGCCCGCGAACGGCATCAGGTTCTGGCTGAAGAAGCCGCCGAGGTTGCCGATCGAGTTGATCGCCGCGACGCTCGCCGCCGCACGCGCGCCGGTGAAATAACGCGGCGGCATCGACCAGAAGCACGGATACAGCAGCGGGATGCACGCCCCGCCGAGCACGAGCGCCACGAAGCGCAGCGGCGTCGGCGGCAGCACGAGGCTCAGCAGGAAGCCGAGCGCGCCGAGCGCCGCGACGATCGCGATCGTGCGCAGGATGCTCTTCGCGCGGCGCAGCTTCGACGGCAGCCACACCAGCAGCACCACCGCGAGCGCCCACGGCAGCATGCTCAGCAAACCGTTCGTACTGCTCGACACACCGAACGATTTCACGAGCGTCGGCAGCCAGTACGTGACGCCGTACAGCGACGTCGACATCAGCATGTAGGTCGCCGCGAACAGCATCACGCGCGGATCGAGCAGCGCCTTCCATGGCTGCGCATGCTCGGCCTGCGCCGGCTTCTCGCGCTCCAGCGCGGCCGCGACGATCTGCTTCTCGCGTTCGTCGAGGAACGGCGCCTCGCGGAACGACGCCGGCAGCACGCGGAACACGACGATCGCGACGATCACGGCCGGGATGCCCGTCGCCACGAACACCCACTGCCAGCCCGCGAGCCCCCACACGCCGTTCAGGCTCAGCAGCACGCCGCCGACCAGCGAGCCGAGCATGTTCGCGAGCGCGCTGCCGAGCGTGAAGATACCGAGCACCTTCGCGCGATAGCTCTGCGGGAACCACAGCGTCAGGTAATAGATCACGCCCGGATAGAAGCCGGCCTCGGCGATCCCGAGCAGGAAGCGCAGCGAACAGAACGCGGGCATCGATGTCGTGAAGCCCATCAGCACGGTGATGAGGCCCCACGTCAGCATGATCCGCGCGAGCCACACGCGTGCGCCGTAGCGATGCAGCGCGAGCGTGCTCGGCACCTCGAACAGCAGGTAGCCGATGAAGAACAGCGACGACGCGAGACCGAACGCGGCCTCGGTCATCCCGAGGCTGTGCACCATCTGCAGTTTCGCGAAGCCGACGTTCTGCCGGTCGATGAACGCGATCAGGAACATCACGACGAGGATGGGCATCAGGCGCCGCGCCATCTTCGACATGATGCGCTGCTCTTCGGCGGACGCGGGGTCCAGGGTTTCGGTGGCATTCACTGCGGGCTCCTCCGTGAAGCGGTTGCTTGTCGGTTGAATCGGCGCCGCGCGCGATGCATGCGCGGGCGCGGTTGGGTTCGAGGAAATCGGGATCCGGAAACGAATGACCGCCGTCGTCAGCCGGTCCGGTAGTCGTCGAGCATCGGCGCGAACATCTCGTGCCACGCGCGCGGCTTCGCCTTGATCGTGCCGGCGAGATACAGGAATTCGACGTAGTCCATCAGCTGGTTCGGCCGCACCGAGAAACGCGTGTCAGGCGCGGCGAGCATCTGCATCACATCGTCGTGCGACACGGCGACGCCCGACGACGCCGCATACAGCGCGGCCGCCGCGCGCGGGTCCTGCGCGATCAGGCGGTTCGCTTCGTCGAGCGCGCCGAGAAACGCCGCGGCCAGCGCGGGCTCCGTATCGACGAGCCGCTTCGGCGCGAACACGACGTCGAGCGTCAGCGGGCCGAGCACGTCGACCGAATTCACGACGCGATGAATGCCCGGCTGCCGCAATTCGAGGGTCGAGAACGGCGGCGACGTGAAGTGCGCCGTGACGCCGTTCTCGCGGCGGATCAGCGCCTGCATCGCCTGCGGATGCGGGAGGTTCACGGTGATCGAGTCGAGCTGCGCGAAATGCCGCGCGCCGAGCTGCCGGCTCGCGACCATCTGCAGCACGACCGCCGACAGCGACGTGCGGATGCCCGGCACCGCGATCCGGTCGGACGGCGTGAAGTCGCGCAGCGACGTCAGGCCCGGACGGTTTGCATTGAGCGACAGCGAGGTCGTGGACAATCCGCTGATGCCGATCACCTCGACGTTCGGAATCCCGCGCGCCCGCGCCCACAGCTCGATGAAGCCCGGCGCGCCGGCACCCGCGAAATCGAGCGTGCCGGCCATCATCGCGTCGTTGACGGAATTGCCGCCGTCGAGCAGCACCCAGTCGACCGCGACGTCGCGCAGGCCGTGCCGCGCCGCATGCCGCTCGAACAGGCGCTGCTTCTCCATCACGAGCAGCGGCAGGTACAACACGCCATAGCCTTTCGAGATCCGCACCGTGCGTGGCTTCGCGCGCACCAGCGACGGTGCGGCAAGCATGCCGAGGCCGGCGGCGAGCAACGCGCGGCGGCGCGGCGACGTCTTCATGCGCATGCCTCCATGCGGCGCGCGACCAGCGGCAACGCGGCAGCCGGCGTCAGGCTACGCCGTGCATCCGGCCGTGCCTTCGTCGTGCCCGTGACATGCTGCATGTTGCCGTCTCCTCTGGTATTAATGCCGTCGTCGCTTGCTCCGGCTGAACACAGGTTATCGAGCGAGTCTGAGAAAATACTGACATCCCGCCCCCGGGAAAACCCCTAACCCCTCACCCTGCAAACGGCACCATGCGCATTCTCGTCGTGGAGGACGATGCCGAAATCGGCGCGGCGATCCGCAGCCGCCTCGCGCGGCTCGGGCATGCCGTCGATCTCGAAACCGACGGCTCGACCGCGAACGGCCTGCTGCGCGTCGAGCGCTTCGACCTCGTCGTGCTCGATGCGAACCTGCCCGGCCTCGACGGCTTCGCGGTGCTGCGCAACCTGCGCGCGTCGGGCAGCACGACGCCGGTGCTGCTCGTCACCGCGCGCTCGGCGATCGACGACCGCGTGAGCGGCCTCGGCCTCGGCGCCGACGACTATCTCGTGAAGCCGTTCGACTACCGCGAGCTCGATGCGCGCGTCCAGGCGCTGCTGCGCCGCAACAGCGGCCATGCGAACGACGTGCTGACGCTCGGCGGCCTCGTGATCGACCGCAGCAGCCGGCTTGCCGAACTCGACGGCCGGCCGCTGTCGCTGTCGCGCCAGGAATTCGCGCTGCTGGAGATCCTCGCGAGCCGTCCGCAGCGGATCTTCTCGAAGGACGAACTGCTGAACCAGCTGTTCAGCTTCGGCAACGAGCCGACCGCGAACGCGGTCGAGCAATACGTGACGCGCGTGCGCAGGAAGCTTCAGGGCAGCTCGGTCGAGATTCGCACCGCACGCGGGATGGGGTATCAGATTGCCGCGCACTGACTGGTTCCCGAAGACGCTGTTCGGGCGCACGCTGCTGTTCATCGCGCTCGTGGTCGCGACCGGCGCGCTCGCGCTGGCCGCGATCGCGCGCTATTACGCGGGCGTCGCGGCCGAGCGCGCGTACGACCAGCTGCTCGCCGGCGCGTCGATCCAGGTCGCGGAGAACCTGTACGTGCAAGGCGGCGTGCTCGCGCTGAACCCGCCCGTCGCCGCGCTGTCGACGCTGTCGCGCTACGACCTCGTCTACTACAAGGTGGTCGATTCGCGCGGCGTCGTCGTGGCCGGCTACAACGATCTCGCGAGCCCCGCGACGCTCGCGGCCGCGAAACAGGGCCCGTCGTTCGCGAACGCCGTCTACCAGGGGCACCGGATCCGCACCGCGACCATCGCGCGCTACATGCCGGAGGAAAGCACGCCGGGCTGGGCGCTCGTGACGGTTGCGCAGACAACCAATGCGCGGCAGCAGCTGACGAACGACATGAGCATCAAGGTGTGGACGCTGATCCTGCTGATGAGCGTGCTCGCGATCGGCGCGAGCGGCCTCGCGATCCGGCGCGGGCTGCGCCCGCTCGCGCAGATCGGCACGATCATCGCCGCGCGCGACCCGGCCGACCTGCGGCCGGTGGCCGTCGACACGCCGAGCGAGATCGACGCGATCATCGGGTCGATCAACGGGCTTATGCGGCGGCTCGCCGAGCGGATCAACGCGATGCAGCGTTTCATCGCCGACGCCGCGCACCAGATGCGCACGCCGCTCGCGCGGCTCGACGCGCAGATCGAACTGCTCGACGGCGAAGCCGATCCCGCGCGTCATGCGGCGCGGCTCGATGCGTTGCGCGCGACCTGCTCGGATGTCGGGCGTCTCACCGGGCAGTTGCTCAATCATGCGATGGTGATTCATCGCACCGAGGTGGTGCCGCTGCAGCCCGTCGATCTCGTCGCGCTCGCGAAGGACGTGCTCGGCCGCACGATTCCGCTCGCGGACGCGCGCGACGTGGCCGTCGCGTTCGCGAGCGACGCGCCGCATGCGTGGATCGACGGCGATGCGATCAGTCTGCAGGAGGCATTGTCGAACGTGCTGCACAACGCGCTGCTGCACGGGCATGCGGACGATATCGTCGTGTCGGTCGCCACCGCGGGCAACGCGGATCGGGCGGTGACGCTGACCGTCACCGACAACGGGCGCGGCATTCCGCGCGAGCATTGGGACGCGGCATTGCAGCCGTTCGTGCGGATCGCGCCGGACGGCAGCGAACGCCGCACCGGGTCGGGGCTCGGGCTCGCGATCGTGCAGGAAGTGATGAAGGCGCACGGCGGGCGCGTCGGGTTCGCGTTTCCCGATGCGGGCGGGTTCGCGGTAGTGCTGACGTTTCCGCGGCCGGCAACGGCGCACGCCGGTCACGCATGAATCGGCGGGACGCGGCGCCCCTTCCGTCGACTACGCCGCGACCGCCTCCCCGCCGAGATACGCATCGCGCACGCGTTCGTCGTCGAGCAGCGTTTTCGCGGGCCCTTCGAGCACGACGCGCCCCGTCTGCAGCACGTATCCGTAATGCGCGATCTCCAGCGCGAGGCTCGCGTTCTGCTCGACCATGAACACCGTCACGCCCTGCCGGTTGATCGTGTCGATCAGTTCCAGCACCTTGTCGACGTAGAGCGGCGACAACCCCATCGTCGGCTCGTCCATGCAGATCAGCTTCGGCCGCGCCATCAGCGCGCGCGCCATCGCGAGCATCTGCTGCTCGCCGCCCGACAGCGTGCCCGCGCGCTGCGCGAGCCGCTCGCGCACGCGCGGAAACAGTTCGAGCACGCGCGCGTAGTCGTCGGCCACCGCCGTACGATCGCCGCGCGTATAGGCGCCCATCAGCAGGTTCTCGCGCACGCTCATGTCGCCGAACAGCCGCCGCGCCTCGGGCACGGCCGCGATCCCGCGCCGCACGCGCTGCGGCGTCGCGAGCGCGGTCACGTCGTCGCCGTCGAAACGCACGACGCCGCGACGCGGCCGCATCAGCCCGAGAATCAGCTTCATCGTCGTGGACTTGCCGCTCGCGTTGCCGCCGAGCAGGCTGACGATCTGCCCGCGGCCGACTTCGACGTTCACGTCGAAATGCACCTGCACCGGGCCGTAGAACGTGTCGAGGTGTTCGAGTTTCAGCAGCGCGTCGGTCATGGTCGTGTCGGGTCCGGAAGAAGGTGCGCTCATGCGGCCGCCTGCACGGTGCGCTCGGCCGTCGTGCCGCCTGCATGGCGGCGACCGAGATAAGCCTCGATCACGCGCGGATCGTGCCGCACGTCGCGTGGCGCGCCTTCGGCGATCTTCACGCCGTTGTCGAGCACCATCACGCGGTCGGACACGCGCATCACGAGTTCGAGCTTGTGCTCGATCAGCAGGATCGTCAGGCCGCGCGTCTTCAGCGACTGGATCAGTTGCAGCATCTCGGCGGTCTCGGTCTCGTTCATCCCGGCGGTCGGCTCGTCGAGCAGCAGCAGGCGCGGATGCAGCGCGAGCGCGCGGCCGATCTCCACACGCCGCCGGTTCGCATACGACAGGCTGTGCGCCGGATGATCGATGCGCGGCGTGAGCCGCTCGCCGAACCCGGCGATGATGTCGCGCGCCTCGTCGCGCAGCGCCGCTTCTTCGCGCCGCACCGACGCGGGCCGCACGAGCGCGCGCCACACCTCGGCCGCCGCGCCGAGCGCCGGCCAGCCCGGCCGCGCCGCGCGCAACCGCGCGTGCGCGCCGATCAGCACGTTGTCGAGCACGCTCAGGTTGCCGAACACGCGGCCGTGCTGGAACGTGCGCGCGATGCCGAGCGCCGCGAGCCGTTCCGGCGGCGTGCCGGTGATGTCGCGGCCGTCGAACGTCACGCGGCCGGCATCGGGGCGGTCCGCGCCCGCGATCAGGTTGAACAGCGTCGACTTGCCCGCGCCGTTCGGGCCGATCACGCTCAGCAGCTCGCCGTCGGCGAGCGTCAGGCTTGCCGCGTCGAGCGCGGTCACGCCGTCGAAGCGGCGCGTCAAACCCCGTACGTCGAGCAAGGGGCGAGTGGTGGTCATCGCATTCCTCCTCATACCGTGCCGAGCAGGCCCTGCGGCCGGAACCGGACGAGCAGCAGCAGCACGAGGCCGTAGATCAGCATCCGGTAGTCGGCCGCCCAGCGGAACAGCTCGGGCAGCCCGATCAGCGCGATCGCGCCGACGACGCCGCCGAGCACGTTGCCGAGCCCGCCGAGGATCACCATCGTCAGCGCGAGGATCGACACCTGCGAATCGAAGGTCTGGTGATTGATGTAGCTGTACAGGTGCGCGGCGATGCCGCCGCTCACGCCGGCCGCGACGCCGCCGACCGCGAACGCGATCGCCTTGTAGCGGTTCGGCGCGATGCCGTGCGCGCGCGCGGCGACGTCGTCCTCGCGCACCGCGCGCAGCGTGCGGCCGAGATGCGAGCGCAGCAGCCGCACCTGCACGAGCGCGAACGCGACGAGCACCGCGAGCGTGAACCAGTACGCGGCGCGCGCGGTCGTCGCCCACGGCAGCGGCGCGATGCCGGTGATGCCGAGCGGGCCGCGCGTGAGGCCGTCCCAGTTCAGGATCACGAGGCTCACCACTTCGCCGATCCCGAGTGTCGCGATCGATACATAGTGCCCGCGCAGCCGGAACGCCGGATAGACGAGCAGCGTGCCGAACACGGCGGTGATCGCGCCCGCGCACGGAATCGTCACGGCCGGCGACCAGCCGAGATCCGACGACAGCAGCGCCGACGCATACGCACCGATCACGAGCAGCGCGGCGTGGCCGAGCGAGATCTGCCCGACCGTGCCCGCGACGAGCGTGAGGCTCAGCGCGAGCAGCCCGTACAGCCACGCGTTGGTCAGCGTCTGCAGCACATAAGGCGATGCACCGAGCCACGGCAGCACGGCCGCCGCCACGATCAGCACGACGAGCACCGGGCGTGGCACGCGCACGGCTTTCGCGGCTGCGAGGAAGGTGCCCGTCATCGGCTCCGGCGGCAGCGCGCGCTTCCCGCTGAACAGGCCATTCGGCCGCCACACGAGGAACACGATCAGCAGTCCGAACGCGAACAGGTCGCGATAGCTGGTGCCGAACAGCGCGACGCCGTAGCTTTCGACGAGACCGAGCAGCAGGCTGCCGGCGATCGCGCCGGGCACGTTGCCGAGCCCGCCGATCAGCAGCGCGACCACGCCCTTCAGCGTCGCCTGGAAGCCCATCGCCGGATCGATGCTGTTGTAGTACATGCCGACCAGCAGCCCGCTGACACCGCCGAGCGCGCACGCGATCGCGAACACCGTCTGGTTCACGCGATCGACGTCGACGCCCATCTGCAGCGCCGCATCGCGATCCTGCGCGGTCGCGCGCACAGCCCAGCCGAGCCGCGTGAAGCGCAGGAAGCCGTACAGCAGCGCGGCCGCCGCGAGGCCGATGCCGGCGATCAGCAGGTCGAGCGCACCGAGCGTCGCGCCGGCGATCCGCAGGTGCCAGTCGGGCAGCGGCGTCGGCACCGCACGCGGGTCCGCGCCGAACGCGAGTTGCGCGAGCTGGTCGAGGATGAAGCTGATGCCGATCGTCGCGAGCAGCGGCGCGATGCGCGCGGCGTGGCGCAACGGCCGCAGCCCGACCCGCTCGATCGCGATGCCGAGCGCGCCGCAGCCGACGACGACCGCCGCGAGCGCGGCCGGCAGCGGCAAGCCGAAGCGCGTCAGGCACAGCCAGCCGATGAAGGCGCCGACCATGTAGACCGAGCCGTGCGCGAAGTTGATCAGGTGCGACACGCCGAAGATCAGCGCGAGCCCCACCGCGAGCAGCGCGTAGATGTTGCCGACGATGAGGCCGTTGAGCGTGTAGTCGAGCCAGGAAGCCATCACGATGCGTCCGTCATTTGCATGCGGTTCCGGGTCGGGGTCAGCGCGCCGCGAGCTGCGGCTTCGCGCCGTCCCACAGCGCCCACTGCCCCTGCTTCACGACGAGATACACGGTGCGTGCGCCCGCGACGCGGCGCGTCTGCGGATCGAAACGCACCTTGCCGAAGATCACGCTCGGCACGTCGCTCACTTTCTCGAAGCCGTCGTGCGCGGCCTGGCGCGTCACGCCGTAGCGGCGCAGCACCTCGGCCGACAGGATCAGCGCATCGTATGCACGCGCGACGAACGAATCGGGATCGGCATGGAATTTCGCGCGATAGCGCTGCACGAACGCCTGCACCTCCGGGCGCGGTTCGGCCGGGAAGAAGTTCGATTCCGTATAGACGCCTTCGACGGCCGTGCCGCCGAGTTCGAGGAACTTCGGCGAATACACGGAGCCGACCGCCGCGATCGGCAGCGTGAGCCCCGACGTACGCGCCTGCCGCACGATCTGCGCGCCGTCCGCGTAGTAGGAAATCAGCACGATGGAATCGGGCTTCGACGCACCGATCCGCACGAGCGTCGAGCGGAAATCCTTCTCCGCCGGCTGGTAGCCTTCGGCCGCGACGACCTGCGCGCCGAGCCCCGTCACCGCCTTCGCGAAGATGTCCTTGCTGGTGCGGCCCCAGTCGGTGTTCAGGTACAGCACCGCGATCCGCTTGAAGCCGAGTTCCTTCACCGCGTAGCGCGCGAGCAGCGGCTGCTCCTCGGCCTGGCTCAGCGCGGTGCTCCACAGGTAGTCGCCGCCCTTCGTGAAATCCGGATGGGAGTTCGTGAAGCCGAACTGGATCAGCTGCCCGCGCTGGTAGATCGGCGACGCGGCCATCGACGTCGCGCTGGAAAAGTCGCCGAGCTCGATCACGACGCGAGGGTCCGCGACGAATTTCTGCGCGATCGCCACCGCCTGACGCGGATCGCTGCGGCTGTCCTGGAAGTCGACCGCGAGCGGCCGGCCGTGGATGCCGCCGCCGCCGTTGATCTCGTCGAGCGCGAGATCGAAGCCACGCTTCCATTGTTCGCCGTATTGCGCGTCCTGCCCGGTGAGCGGCCCGCTCACGCCGATCACCACCGGCTCGCCGGACACGCCCGCCGCGAGCGCGCCGCCCGTCGACAAGCCCCATGCGGCAGCCAGTGCCGCCACCGTGCCCAGCACGCGCCGCCATGCGCCGCGTGCGTCGTTCCCCGAAACGTTCATGCGTCCCCCCAGCTTCAGTCAGTCGAAAAGAGTGAGGGCATGTAACCATCCGGTTCAGGGCGTTCCAACGAAGTTTTGCGCATATCGATATCGTGCGCGGCGCGAAGCGCAACATCACTGCCACGGTCTCCTGCACGGCGCGTCCCGCGCGACGCATCGGCATGCGCTGCAGCGCATTGATTCGATTGACGTTTGCCGTTGAGCATCGCTGCCGGCCGACGCGCATGCATGCACGGCACGTCGTCCCGGCGCGCGTGCGCTTCGCATGTTTGGCACTGTCGATAGCAAAAATCATTATATGAATCGTGCATGCTCGCACTCCTACAATGCGCAAATCGCATCATCGGAACGCGTCATGGAGTTGCATCAACTCGAAGCCTTTTCCGCGGTCATGTCGGCCGGCAGCGTGACCGGCGCGGGCGAACTGCTCGGCCGCTCGCAGCCGGCCGTCACGCGACAGATCCAGGAGCTCGAAGCCGATCTCGGCTATGCGCTGTTCGACCGGCACGGCCCGCGCGTCACGCCGACGCGCCGTGCATTCCTGCTCTACGAGGAAGTCGAACGCTCGCTCGTCGGCCTGCGCGCGATCGAAGCGCGGGCGCGCGCACTCGGCGAAGAAACCGCCGAACCCGTGCGCATCGCGGCCACGCCTTCACTCGCGGCCACGCTCGTGCCGGCCGCGCTCGCCGCACTGCCCGACGGCGCGCACGCGCCGCACTACCAGTTGCGCAGCGAGTCGGCCGAACACGTCGTGCACGAAGTGCTGGCAGGCACGGCCGATATCGGCGTCGTCACGCTGCCGATGGCGCATGCGGGGCTCGACGTGCACTGGATCGCGCAAACGCCCTGCGTCGCCGTGCTGCCGGCCGACGATCCGCTCGCGGGCAAGCCGCGCATCGCGCTGCGCGATCTCGCGGGCCGCCGCATCGTGACGGTCGCGAACCGGCACCGGCTGCGCCAGCGGATCGATGCGGCATTCGCGGCCGCACGCGTCGACGCGCACGTGTTCATCGAAACCAATGCATCGCTGAACGCGGTGATGGCCGCGCGCGCGGGCGTCGGGATCGGCATCGTCGACCCGGCGACCGGCGTGGCACTGCCGGTGGACGGCGTCGTCGCACGACCGCTCGATGTCGACATCCCGTTCGCATTCGGTGTCGCGACGCCCGCCGGCAAGACGCGCACGGCCGCCGTCGAGGCGCTGCTCGACGCGCTGCAGCACACGACGCAAGCGCTGCTCGACGACGTGACCTTTCACGATGCATCCGTGCACGACGCGCTGCTGCGAGGCGACCGGTTGCGCATCGATCGCCCGCCTCGCGCGACGCGCGCCACACGAACCGCACGCACACGCGGTACCCGCCCGGAGGCCGCATGACGGCGACGCCCGACACACCCGACGCACCCGACACGCTCGACGCACTCGAAGCCCGCCTCGCCCAGGACCTGCGCTGGCTCGACCTGCCCGCGCCGTCGTGGGTGCCGCCGCGCGACGTCGACGGCACGCGCGTGCTCGACGTCGCGATCGTCGGCGGCGGAATGGCGGGGCTCGCGGCATCCGCCGAACTGCGCCTGCTCGGCATCGACAACCAGTGCGTGATCGACCGCGCACCGGCCGGCTACGAAGGCCCGTGGATCACGTTCGCGCGGATGGAGACGCTGCGCTCGCCGAAGCAGCTCACCGGCCCCGCGCTCGGCCTGCCCGCGCTGACGTTCCGCGCGTGGTTCGAAGCACGATACGGCCGCGACGCGTGGGATGCGCTCTACAAGATTCCGCGCACGCAATGGATGGAATACCTGCGCTGGTATCGCAGCGTGCTCGACCTGCCGGTGCGCAACGACACCGCGCTCGTGGCACTGCGTCCGCGCGACGACGGCCTGCTCGCGCTCGACCTGCGCGCGAACGGCCACGCGCAGACCGTGCTCGCGCGACACGCCGTGCTGGCGACCGGCCGCGACGGGCTCGGCGGCCCGTACGTGCCGCCCGTCGCCCAACGCGCGCCGCGCTCGCGTTGGGCCCATTCGTCCGATCCGATCGATTTCGCTTCGCTCGCCGGCAAGCGCGTCGGCGTGGTCGGCGCGGGCGCGTCCGCGTTCGACAATGCGGGCACCGCGCTCGAAGCGGGCGCCGCGCGCGTCGACCTGTTCTTCCGTCGCGCGGACATTCCGCGCATCAACAAGCTGACGGGCATCGGCAGCCCGGGTCTCGTGCACGGTTACGCCGATCTCGACGATGCGACGAAGTGGCGCTTCATGCACTACGCGCTGACGTCGCAGACACCGCCGCCGCGCGACAGCGTGCTGCGCGTGTCGCGGCATGCTCACGCACACTTCCATGCAGCCAGCCCGATCGAAACGCTGGTCGAACACGCGGACGGCCTCGACGTCGTCACGCCGCGCGGCCGCTACACGGTCGACTTCCTGATCTTCGCGACGGGCTTTCATTCCGACTGGACGACACGCGCGGAATTCGCGTCGTTCGGGCCGCATGTGCGGCGCTGGAAGGATCGCTATCAACCGGAACCGGGCACATGGCTCGACGAGCTCGCCGAGTCGCCCGACCTCGGCCCCGCGTTCGCGTTCCAGGAACGCGAGCGCGGCGCCTGCCCGGCCGTCACGCGCATCCATTGCTTCAACCATGCGGCGAGCCTGAGCCACGGCAAGCTGTCGGGCGACATCCCCGCGATCAGCGCGGGCGCCGGGCGGCTCGCGCGCGGCATCGCGAGCCGGCTGTTCGACGCCGATCGCGACCGCCACTACGACGCGCTCGTCGCGTTCGCGACCGCGGAGCTGCAGGGCGACGAATGGCGCGACGCCGACGCATGAGCGCCGCCGCGATCCACGCTACTCACGACGACTGGAATCCATCACGATGACCGAACCCATCCCGCCGGCCGCCGCGCCGGATACGATCGACGCCGTCGCCGGCCTGCGCGAAGGCGATGCCGTGGCCACGCTGCGTCGCGCACGCGACAAGGTGCTGCTCCATACGCGGCTCAGCGAAGCCGCGCTGTTCGACACCGCGCTGCCCGATCTTTCGTTAATCGAACGATTGCATGCGGCACGCTATGTCGCGCAGCGCTCGAATGCGCACGCGCTGGCCGCGGTCTACCGAACACGACTGATCGATGCAGGCGGCACGCCCGACGACATCGCCCGCGCGGACGCCGATGCGTTCGACGCACTGCCCACGCGCCTCGGCGCGCTCCTCGCGCATGCGCGGCGCCTGACGCGCTCGCCCGCCGACGCACGCCCGTCCGATCTCGACGCACTGAAGTCGGCCGGGTTCACGACACCCGCGATCGTCGCGCTGTCGCAGCTCGTCGCCTTCGTCTCGTATCAGCTGCGTGTCGCGGCAGCGGCGCAAGCATTGCAGGCGCGTGCCGCCCGGGAGGCCGCATGACGATGGCCACGCACGGTTTCACGTCCGCCACGCTCGGCTGGCGTGCATGGCTCGACACGGTGCCGCTCGAGCGCGCCACGGCCGACCAGCTCGCGGTGCTCGAAGCGAGCCATCCGCAAGCGAAAACGTCGGACTACTACCTGCTGCTCGTCCACCTGCCCGACATCCTGCGGCAGCGTTCCGGCGTGTTCAACGCGATCATGTATGGTCCCGGCGGACTGTCACGCGCGGAACGCGAGCTGGCAAGCACGGCCGTGTCGCGCGTGAACGGCTGCGTGTATTGCGCATCGGTGCACGCGCAACGCTTCGCGCAGCTCGCGAAACGCACCGATGCGATCGACCAGGTGTTCGACGATCCGTCGACAGCCGGCACGACCGCGCGCGAACGCGCGATCATCCGCTATGCGGTCGCGCTGACCGAACGGCCCGACACGGTGGACGAGCGCGACATCGCCGCGCTCGAAGCCGAAGGGCTCACCCACGAAGAAATTCTCGACCTGTCGCACGCCGTCGCGATCTTCGCGTGGGCGAACCGGCTGATGCTGACGCTGGGCGAACCGGTGTTTCCCGAACCCGCAGCGGGCGACTGACACGCCGCCGCGCCGGCGCGGGCGAGCACATCGGCCGACGCGCGCTGCCGCGCGTTATGCCTTGTGCGTCGACAACAGAATGCTCGTCTCCGTATTCGCGATCCCGTCGATCAACCGGATCGCGCCGAGCACGCGATCGAAATGCTCGAGCGAATCGGCGTGCAGCTCGGCGACCAGATCCCAGCGCCCGTTGGTACTGTGGATCGACGCGACGTTCGGATGCCCGCGCAGCACCTTCACCACTTCCGCGCCGCGATTGCCCTGCACCGCGATCGACATCAGCGCGCGGATCCGGTGCCGCTCGGCGGCCGGCTTGAGCCGCACCGTATAGCCGACGATCACGCCGTTCTTCTCCAGCCGCGTCAGCCGGTTCTGCACGGTCGCGCGCGCGACGCGCAACGCCTTCGCAAGGGCGACGACGGGCATCCGCGCGTTGTCGCGCAGCAGCGCGATGAGCTGCCGGTCGACGTCGTCGAGCGTAATCATGAACGGACCTTCCTGTTGAACGTGACACGGCCGCCAGCGTGCCGGACGGCACGCATTTCGACCAGCATGATTTGAACAAACTGCCATATCCGGCCAGCAATCTGCCAAGTCTATCGAGAAATCTGCCATTTTTGCCGTCTTTTTGTTGGCTCGACTCACGGAAATAATGACTCCATCGACCGGCCGCATGGGCCGCGACGCCGCTTTTGATGGAGCCGGGGCCCGGGCCGACACGCCCGCCCCGGTCGACCAGAACGCCTGGACACCCGTCCGGGCAACAAAATGGAGACAGACCGATGACCCGCTTCCTCGACGTTCCCGCCACCGCCCGACTGATCGCCCAGACCGGCGTCACGCCGTTCCTGCGCGCGCTCGTCGACACGCTGCGCGCCGATTACCTGCACTGGGCCGACTTCGACAAGTCGCCGCGCGTCGCCTGCCACTCGCGCGACGGCGTGATCGAGCTGATGCCCGTCGCGAACGCGTCGCTGTTCGCGTTCAAGTACGTGAACGGCCACCCCGTCAACGCCGCGCGCGGGATGCACACCGTGATGGCGTTCGGCGCGCTCGCCGAAGTCGACACCGGCTACCCGCTGCTGCTCGCCGAACTCACGCTGACCACCGCGTTGCGCACCGCCGCGACGTCGGTGCTGGCCGCGCAGGCGCTCGCGCGCCCCGACGCGCGCACGATGGCGCTGATCGGCAACGGCGCGCAGAGCGAATTCCAGGCGATCGCATTCCATACGCTGCTCGGCATCGACGAGATCCGCGTGTTCGACGTCGATCCGCTCGCGACCGACAAGCTCGTGAAGAACCTCGCCGCTTACCCTGAATTGCGCGTCGTGCGCGCCGCGTCGACCGCCGACGCCGTGCGTGGCGCCGACATCGTGACGACCGTCACCGCCGACAAGGCGTATGCGACGATCGTCACGGCCGACATGATCGAGCCCGGCATGCACCTGAACGCGGTCGGCGGCGATTGCCCGGGCAAGACCGAGCTCGACGCGGGCGTGCTGCAGGCGGGCCGCGTGTTCGTCGAATTCGAGCCGCAGTCGCGCATCGAGGGCGAGATCCAGCAGATGCCGGCCGACTTCCCGGTGACCGAACTGTGGCGCGTGCTGCAGGGCGAGACGACCGGCCGCGAGCGCGCGGACGAAGTCACGGTGTTCGACTCGGTCGGCTTCGCGCTCGAGGACTACTCGGCGCTGCGCTACCTGTATGCGCTCGCGCAGCAGCACAACGCGGGCGTCGAGATCGCGCTGATTCCGCCGGCCGTCGATCCGAAGAACCTGTTCGCGCTGATCGACGATCCGGCCGCGATCGCGCAGGGTCACGCGGCATTCGTGACCGAAGCCGTCGCCGCGTTCGCACGCTGATCGTCATCCCGGGCGGCGTGCGCGCCGCCCGATTCTCCGCCTGTCTCTTCAAACGTTCATGAATCTCGTATCGATCCAGGCGCCGGCCGCCGTCGTGATGATCCGGCCGCACCGCTTCCTGCCGAATCCGCAGACCGCGGCCGACAACGCGTTCCAGCGCACGGCCGTCGGCGGCGCGCACGACACGCTGTCGGTGTCGGCCGCCGCGCGCGACGAAGTCACGGCCGCCGCGCGCGCACTCGCCGATGCAGGCGTGCGCGTGCACGTGTTCGACGATCACGGCGAGCGCGACACGCCCGACTCCGTGTTCCCGAACAACTGGTTCTCGACCCATCCGGGCGGGCATATCGCGCTGTTTCCGATGCATAGCCCGAACCGCCGCCGCGAGCGACGCGCGGACATCGTCGAGATGCTGAAAGCGGAATACCGCGTGCAGGACGTGATCGACTACTCGGGGCTCGAATACGACGACGTGTTCCTGGAAGGCACCGGCGCGATGGTGCTCGACCACGTCGCCCGAATCGCGTACACCGCGCGTTCGCGCCGCGCCGATCCGGTCGCGCTCGAGCGTTTCTGCACGCACTTCAACTTCGAGCCGATCTGCTTCGATACGGCCGATGCGAACGGCAACCCGATCTATCATACGAACGTGATGATGAGCGTCGCCACCGAGTTCGCGATGATCGGCCTCGACCTGATCGCCGAGCGCCAGCGCCGCGACGAAATCGCTCAACGCCTGACCGAAACGGGCCGCACCGTGATCGCGCTCGATCATGCGCAGATCGCGAACTTCGCGGGCAATACGCTGGAGCTGTCGGGCAAGGACGGGCGCGTGCTCGCGCTGTCGCGGCGCGCGTTCGACTGCCTCACCGGCGGCCAGCGCGCGACGATCGAACGCTCCGCGCGGCTGCTGCCGCTCGACGTGCCGACGATCGAGCTGGCCGGCGGCTCGGTGCGCTGCATGCTCGCGGGGATTCATCTCGCGCGGCGGGCAACCGCGCCGGATGCGATCGCCGTGGAATCGGCCGCAGTGCCACGCGAGACGACGCCGCAAATCTGACCGGCAGGCTCACAAAGCGCAAATGGCTGCCGATGCGATGCAACGGAAGCCACTGTTTGTTCGAAGGGGATTGAATCGGCGAGCGTCGGCCCGCATCGTCAACGCCGCAGAATGCTCCGGCATCCGAACGATACCGGAGCCCGCCGCGCGGCTCACCCCGCCAGCAGCTTCAACCCGGCCGGCAGCGTTTCGCCGAACACACGTGCGGTGTCGGCTTCGTCGAACGCAAGCGCCTCGCGCACCATGTCGATCCACGCGGCCGACACATTCGCGGAAGACAGGCGCTTGATCACGGCCTCGCGCGTTTCATCCGGCAAATCGCGTTCGCGGTCGCCCGTCATCCGCGCGATTTGCGCGACCGCGAACGCCGCGGGTTCGACCTGCTTCCAGTCCAGCGCGAACAGCGCGTCGAGCCAGCGGTTCGCGACGTCGGCCGGCACGACACTGTGCGCGCTGCCGTAGAACGGCCGGCGCGCACCGATGCGCCCGAGCGCCCATGCGCACAGCGTGCGCTCGGCCGGCTTCTGCAATTGCACGATCAACCGCTCGGCCAGTTCCACCTTGCGCTCGACCGGCAATCGTTCGAGCGATGCGGACAGGCGCGTCATGTCGGCCGGGCCGACCTTGGCCGGGTCGAACGGCAGCTTGCGGCGCTTGTCGTCGGACGGTTCGAGGAACGCGATCGCATCGCGCACCTGCGTCTGCGCGTCGTCGTCGAGGCCGCCGGCCACGCGCCGCCACAACGTCCACCACTCGGACCACACCTGCGCGTCGTTCACGTACTGGATCCCGTCGTCGAACAGCGGCCACAGCTGCTCGATGCGCCACGCATCGAGCGGATGGCCGAAGCCCGGGCGCAGGCAATAGCCGGCGAGGTTCAGCCACGCGCGTTCGTGATCGGCCGAGCGCCGCCGGCGACGCGCGCGCGCAAGCAACGCGTCGAACAGCTCGCGCGCGAGCGCGACGTCCCACTCGTCGCGCGGGCCGAGCACCTGTTCAAGTTGCGCGCGCAACCGTCGCGTGTCCTTCGGCGTGACGTCCGCGGCCTTGCTGCCGAACGAGCGGTCGATCAGCTCGATCGCGTGATCGACGCGCGGATGGCGCGCGAACGCGGCATCGTCGCCTTGCGCGGGCGCATCGCCGCGCAACTGGAATTCGAGCCGCCAGCGGCGCGCTGCATCGTCGGTCGCGATGCAGTGCATTTCGAGCGTGCCGACCTCGGTCAGCGACGCGGTGAGTTTCACCGGCGTTTCGCGCGCATCGCTACCGGCCTTCGCGTCGACGACCGTCGCGATCGGCGGCAGCCGCACGAAGTCGCCGCCGTCCAGCTCGACCAGATCGCCCGGCTGGTACGCGGTGTCGGCGACCGTCGACACGAGGTGGAAACGCACCGGCTGCCCGAGCTGCAGCGCGAACGTGCGTTCCTCGAGCCGGATCTCGCGGCCTTCCTCGGCACCGCGCGGCAGCAGGCAGACGCCGCGCGCCGCCGTGGCGCCCTCGCCATCGTCGAGCACGAGGAAATAACTGCGCGCGGAACCGCCGCCGATGCGCGGCGCATGCCCCGCCCGCGCCAGGCCATAGGCCACCGCGCCGCGCGCGACCGCCACGTCCGGATGCGCGTTGTGCAACACGTCGAGCGGCGCGCCGCGCCACGCGCCGAGCGTCTGCGCGAGACGGCCGGCCAGCGCCCCCGCGCGGAACACGCCGCCGTTGAGCAGCAGCGTGTCGGGCAGCGGGCCTTCCGCGTGACGATTCAGGAACGCGGCGACGTGGCGCGTGACGGCCGGGTCGCTCGCATACGGCAAGCCGAATTCGACGATCGCGGCCCGCGCGCGGCGCGGCAGCTCGCCGGCCTCGACCTGCGGAAAGAAGCCGTCGACGACGATCTGCTCGACTTCCTGACGCGTCAGCTCGGCCGAGCGTGCGCCGCCGACGAGCTTGCTGCCCGCGCCGAGCAGCGTCACGGTGACGGAGGCCGGCGCGTCGTCGCCGAGCAGCCGCTCCTTCGCCGCGCGGCAGCGTTCGACGAGCTGCGACAGGCTCGCGGCCGACAGCCGCGTGCCGGGCTCGGTCAGCCGCGTCTCGACCAGGCGCGCGAGCGCGAGGTCCATGTTGTCGCCGCCGAGCATCAGGTGATTGCCGACGCCGACGCGCGTGAAGGCCGGTTCGCCGTCGTCGCCCGGCGCGACGTCGACCAGCGTGAGGTCGGTCGTGCCGCCGCCGACGTCGCAGATCAGCACGCGGCGCGGTGCGGCGAAGGTGTCGCGCAACGTCGCGCGCTGGCCGTACAACCAGTCGTAGAACGCGGCCTGCGGTTCTTCCAGCAAGCGCAGCGCCGGCAGTTTCGCGCGTTTGGCCGCCTCGACCGTCAACGCGCGGGCGCCGTCGTCGAACGACGCCGGCACCGTCAGAATGACGTCCTGCTTCGCGAGCGGTGCATCGGGAAAACGCGCATCCCACGCGGCCCGCACGTGCGCGAGATAGCTCGCGCTCGCGTCGACCGGCGACACCTTGTCGACGCCGTCGGCCGCGCCCCACGGCAGGATCGCCGCAAGCCGGTCGACCGATGCGTGCGACAGCCAGCTCTTCGCGCTGGTGACGAGCCGCCCCGGCACCTGCGCGCCGAGCGTGCGCGCATAGCGGCCGATCACGGCCGGCGGTGCACCGGCCGCATTCGCGTTGGCCTTCGGATCAGCCTTCGCACCTGCGTTAGAGGCCGCCCACGGCAACCGCAGCGCGTCCGGCGGCAGTTCACCCGCCGCCGGGTGATAACGCACCGACGGCAGCAGCGGCTGCGCCGCCACCGCGCCGGGGCCGACCAGCTGCTCGACGTCGAACACGCGGATCGCGTCGGAGCCGGCCTCGACGTACGCGACGACCGTGTTGCTCGTGCCGAGGTCGATGCCGACCGTATAGCGCTTCATCGCGCTCAGGCGGCGCCGCGCACGTCGAACTCGACCTTCCAGCGCTCGTTCGTGCCGCTCGGGATCGCCTCGAGCTCGAGCGTGCCGGCTTCGGTCACGCGCGCATGCAGCTTCACCGGCACGACCTCGCCGACCGTGCGCCCTTCGGCGGGCAGCGTGGCCTGGATTTCCTCGAGTTCCTGCAGCTCTTCAGGCGACCAGTAGTCGAGCAGCGTGCCGACCTGGTCCTGGCGCCGCACCGACGACCCGAAGAAGCGGAACTGCACCGGTTCGCCGACGACGAGGCCGAACTCCTGCGGCGGCAACGCCGCATCCGAGCCTTCCTCCATCCCGAACGGCGCGACGCACAGCGCCTGCACCGGCGGCTCCAGCCCCGGCACCGCGGGCATCGCCGACTCGATCGCGACGTAGTACGCACGCGCCGTGCCGCCGCGAATGCGCACGCCGCGGCCGCGCTTCACGTAGCCGTAATAAGCCGCGCCGCGCGCGACCGCCAGATCGAGGTCCGCGCCCTCGAGCAGGCGCGCGGCCGGTGCGCCTTCGGCGGCGAGCCAGCCGTTGAGCGTATCGAGCACGCGCTGCGTGAGCAGCGTCGACTTGAACACGCCGCCGTTGAACAACACCGCGGTCGGATGCAGGAACGTCGCGCCTTGCGGCAGCGTGCGCTGCACGCCTTCGAGCGCGTCGAGCGCCGCGACCTGGCGGCCGAGGAACGCCGCGAGATGGCGCGTGATGCCCGCGTCCTGCGCATACGGCAGGCCGAGCTGCGTCAGGCCGACGCGCGCGCGGCTCACTGGGCGCGCCGCCGCATCGACTTGCGGGAAGAAGCCTTCGAGGATCGTCTGCGTGAGTTCGGCGCGCGTCAGCTCCGTGCGGATCGAGCCGCCGATCAGCTTCGAGCCGCGGCTCGGCACGACGAGCGGCACCGCGTCGGTCGTCGGGTCGGACAGCAGCGTTTCCTTCGCCGAACGGCACGCGTAGGTCAGCGCGCGCAGTTGCCACGGATCGGGCTGCGTGCCCTGCTGCGCGAGCTTGCGTGCGACCACGTGCGCGAGCGCGAGGTCCATGTTGTCGCCACCGAGCAGGATGTGCTCGCCGACCGCCACGCGATGCAGTTCGAGATTGCCGTCGCGCTCGACCACCGCGATCAGCGACAGGTCGGTCGTGCCGCCGCCGACGTCCACGCACAGGATCAGGTCGCCGACCTGCACCTGCTTGCGCCAGCCGCCTTCGCTCTTCTGGATCCAGCTGTAGAGCGCTGCCTGCGGCTCTTCCAGCAGCGTCATGCGCGAATAGCCGGCGGCACGCGCGGCTTCCGCCGTCAGTTCGCGCGCGGCCGGGTCGAACGACGCGGGGATCGTGACCGTCACGTCCTGGTCGGCGAACGGCGCGTCGGGATGCGCGTGGTCCCACGCTTCGCGCAGGTGCGTCAGGTAGCGGATCGAGCTTTCCAGCGGCGACACGCGCGCCACTTCGGGCGGCGCATCGCTCGGCAGGATCGCCGCGCGGCGATCGACGCCCGGGTGGCACAGCCAGCTCTTCGCGCTCGACACGAGGCGAATCGGCGTGCCCGCGCCACGCGTGCGCGCCATCTCGCCGACCGCGAACGCGCGCGAGGCCGTCCACGGCAGCGTCAGGTCGCCCTGCGTCAGTTCGCTTTCATGCGGAAGATAGAGGAACGACGGCAGCAGGTCGCGCGACTCCAGCGCGCCGGGCGCGGTCAGCTGCGCGATCGGCAGCACCTGCTGCGCGATCGTTTCGCCGTCGCTCGCGGCGCTGTCGACGTACGACAGCGCGCAGTGGGTCGTACCGAGGTCGATACCGATCGAATAGCGCGGATCGTTCACAGTTCCACCTCCGCCGGTGCGACCACCGAGGCGTCGTGGCTGCCGGTCAGCTTCGGCAGGCGCACGTCGGCCACGCGCCAGCCGCGGTGGCTGACCGTGCCCGTGAACGGCGCGGCGCCGACCACGTTGCCCGTCACGCGCACGGCCGTCGCGTCGAAGCCGGCCGGCAGCGTCACGCGGCTGCCTTCGGCTTCATCGCGCACCGGCACGATCGTGAAATGCTCGCGCAGCGCGGCGCGGCAGCCGTCGTGCACGAGGCGTGCGGCGGCGCCGATGTCGGCGTCCGCATAGCCGGCGATGTCTTCCTCGACGAAGTCGATGAAGCGCGCATCGCGCTGCAGCAGGCCGAGCAGTTGCAGCGCGGCTTGCGGGCTCGCTTCGCGCAGCTCGGGGGCCGGCGCCTTCACGGGCGCAGGCGCCGGGGCTGCCGCGGGGGCCGGCGCAACCGGCGCCGGCGCGACCGGTGCCGGGGCGCCGTCGCGCACGCGCAGCACGCCGGCCGCGAACTCGCGGTTGCCGATCACGGAGAAGAACGTGCCGACGGCCAGCGATAGCCGGCCGAAGAAGGACAGGTTGGATTCGGGCATGGGGTCTGGACTCCTGTGGGCTCGCGACACGGCGAGCAGCTTGCCTGGGCGCCCGGCGGCGGCGTGCGATTGCGCACTGCCGCCGCCCGGCGCGTGATTCGGACGCGCCCTCTCGGGTGCGGAAAACCCGTATTTTGCCCTGTGGCGGGCGAACCGGGCAGAAGTTGGGGGACAGAACACAACGACGCGCGGGTTTTGCGCGGCGCCGGATTGCATCGGACTGCCGGCTATCGGGGGTCGGCCGGGCGTCGGCCGCGATGTTGCGGCGCGTCAGCGCGGCTTGCGGCGGCGTGCCGCCTCCACCCGAAAATCGCGCGAATTCGGGCGCGCGACGTGAAACGCATGCCCCCCGCATGGGGACCGCGGCGGCGTAGCGCTACATGCTTGATGCAATGTGATGTTTAATGCCCGGCAACGCCAGCATTAAAGGACATGAAATGCTCGACCTCGACGACCTTCGCCTCGTGCGCGCGATCGGCGCGTCGCGTTCATTGGCATCCGCCGCGCGCCTGCTCGACCTCACCCCGCCCGCGGTCACGATCCGCCTGCAGCGGATGGAGGCGAGGCTGGACGTCCGGCTCGCCGTGCGGCAACCGAAAGGGATCGAGTTGACCGACGAAGGTCAGCGGCTTTATCGGGAAGCCGTGGAGATTCTCGAGCGCGTGGACGCGCTGCCGAACAACATCGCGGGCGATCACGGTGACGTGCAGGGCACGCTGCGCGTCGTCGCGCCGTTCGGCTTCGGACGCAAGTACGTCGCGCGGATCGTGCGCGACGTGCAACGCGCGCATCCGAAGCTCGAAATCTCGCTGCACCTGTCGGAGAGTCCGCTGACCAGCGCGTCGGGGGCCGACGTGGTCATCCATGTCGGCAGCCTGAAGTCGTCGTCGTGGATCGGCTATCCGCTCGCGCCCAACGAGCGCTTCCTGTGCGCGAGCCCCGGTTACGCGCGGCGCATCAAGCAACTGGACCATCCGTCCGACCTCGCGCGCTACGACTGCCTGTGCCTGCGCGAGAACGACGAGGACGTGCCGCGCTGGCGCTTCTCGCAAGCCGGCGATGGCAAGGGGGAATCCAGACGATCGGCGGTGATTCGCGTCACGGGCGCGCTGTCGTCGAACGACGGCACCGTCATCACCGATTGGGCACTGGCCGGGCTCGGCATCGTCGAGCGCTCCGAGTGGGACGTCGCGCCGCTGCTGGCGAACGGCAAGCTGGTCAGGCTGCTGCCCGACTGGCATCTGCCGCCCGCGCCCGTGACCGCGCTGCTGCCGTCACGCACGGGCCGCTCCGCGCGGCAGCGGGTTTTCCTCGAAGCCGCGACGCAGTTCCTCGCTGCGCCGCCGTGGCGCGGCAAGGCATGAGCGCGGTCCCCGGATTAAATGCTGCTTAATGCTCGATTTGTCACGCGTTAAACACGCTGCGCGCCAAACGTCCTACTGTGTTCGCTGTCGGCAATCCACCGAGGCAACGCATCATGGGCATTCCCCTCCTTCTCAATACCCCCGCCGCATTGATCGACGTCGGCCGCATGCGTGACAACATCGCGCGCATGCAGGCGCATCTGGACGCGCTCGGCGTCCGGTTCCGACCGCACGTGAAGACCACCAAGTGCCAGCACGTCGTCGACGCGCAGGTCGCGGCCGGTGCGCGAGGCATCACGGTTTCGACGCTGAAGGAAGCCGAGCAATTCTTCGCGGGCGGCGTGCGCGACATCGTCTATGCGGTCGGCATGATTCCCGCGAAGCTCGGCCAGGCGCTCGCGTTGCGCCGGCTGGGGTGCGACCTGAAGATCGTCGCCGACAGCCTGCCGGCCGCGCACGCGATCGCCGAATTCGGGCGCGCGCACGGCGAGCGCTTCGAAGTCTGGATCGAGGTCGACGTCGACGGCCATCGCTCGGGGATCGCCCCCGACGACGATCTGCTGATCGACGTCGGCCGCGCGCTGGTCGACGGCGGCATGACGCTCGGCGGCGTGCTCGCGCACGCCGGCTCCAGCTACGAATACGACACCCGCGACGCGCTGGTCGCGATCGCCGAACAGGAGCGCAGCCGGACCGTGCACGCCGCGGATCGCCTCAGGGCCGCCGCGCTGCCCTGTCCGGTCGTCAGCATCGGTTCGACGCCGACCGCGCTGTCCGCGGAGCGCCTCGACGGCGTGACCGAAGTCCGCGCGGGCGTGTACGTGCTGTTCGACCTCGTGATGCACAACGTCGGCGTGTGCGCACTGTCCGACATCGCGCTGTCGGTGCTGACCACCGTCATCGGGCACCAGGAAGAAAAAGGCTGGGTCATCGTCGACGCGGGCTGGATGGCGATGAGCCGCGATCGCGGCACGCAGCGGCAGGCGCGGGATTTCGGCTACGGGCAGGTGTGTAGCGAAGACGGCGACGTGCTCGGCGAATACGTGATGAGCGCCGCCAATCAGGAGCACGGCATCGTGTCCCGCATCGGGACGCCGGACACGGATATCGCGACGCGGTTTCCGATCGGGAGCCGTTTACGGATCCTGCCGAACCACGCGTGCGCAACCGGCGCGCAACATCCGGAATATCACGCGCTCGGCGACGACGGCACCGTGCGGAACTGGCCGCGCTTCTACGGGTGGTAAGCACGAGGCGGCGCGGTGGCGTTCGCCGGTGCGGCGAAGTGATACGCCGATGTCCGGCGATGCAATCGGCCGCCGCGCGCCCGCCCTCCCTCCCGACATTGACTATTTGTCCAAATCTATACAAACTATAAAGCCGCGATTCACATTGCACCTGCACAGGCTCCCCACCATGCCGACAGACGCCCACCTCCTTCTTCTCGACCGGGATGTCGTCGAACCGGCCCTTCAAGCCGAACACGTGATGGCGGCGGTCCGCGAAGCCTTCGTGCTGCACAGCCAACGCGCAGGGCGCGTGTTCCCGGTCGTGCGCGAGAAGCTGCATACCGGCGGCGTGTTCGGCATCAAGTCGGGCGACGTCGCGAGCCAGGATCTGCTCGGCTTCAAGGCGGCCGGATTCTGGCCCGGCAATCGCAGCCTGGGCGGTGAGCCGCACCAGGCGACGATCGCGCTGTTCGATCCGGCCACCGGCCGCCCGCTCTGCATCATGGACGGCAACGCGATCACCACCGCCCGGACCGGCGCGGCCGGCGGCCTGGGCCTGCAGGCGCTGGCCCGCCGCGACAGTACGCGCATCTGCGTGTTCGGCACCGGCGTGCAGGCGCGCGTCCAGCTCGACCATGCGCTCAGGCTGCTGCCGCAACGGTGCGCGGTGCAGTACGTGAACGCGCGCGGCGAAGCGGACGCGGTGTTCGAATCGGCATTCCGCGAACGCTGCGACATCCGCGTCGCACGAGACCGAAACGATGCGGTGGCCGACAGCGACGTGGTCATCACGGCCACGCCGGGCGGCGGCCCGCTGTTCGATGCGGACGCGGTTCAGCCCGGCACCCACCTGACCTGCGTCGGCGCGGACACCGCGGGCAAGCGCGAGCTTCCCGAAGGCGTGCTGCAGCGCGCGCGCATTTTCGTGGACGATCACGAGCAGGCGCGCGGCATCGGCGAGTGCCAATGGGCGCCCGATCTGCCGCGCACCGAAATCGGCGACGTGCTCGCCGGGACCGTGTCGGTCGATCGCTCGCCGAGCGAGATCACCGTATTCGACATGACGGGGCTCGCGCTGCAGGACCTGACCGTGGCGCGCTTCCTGTATCGGCACGCCGTCGAGCGCGGCACGGGACGCTCGATCCCGTGGCCGTGGTGAACGGCAACGGCGTGATATCTTCCATCGCCATGCGTCTATCCAAAGTTTCCGCCATCTCGTTCGATCTCGACGACACGCTATGGCCGTTCGGCCCTTCCGTCGCACGGGCCGAGGCGTCGCTGCATGCGTGGCTGATCGCGCACGCACCCGATACCGCGAGCGTGCTGCCGACGTCGCAGACGCTGGCCCAACTGCGCGATGAATACGAACGCTCGCGGCCGGATCTCGTCGGCGACTATCGCGCGTTGCGCATCGGATCGATCCGGCTGGCGCTGGAGCGCGCGAACGAAGACGTCTCACTGACCGACCGCGCCTACGACGTGTTCTATTCGGCGCGAAACCAGGTCGAGTTCTTCGACGATGCATTGCCGGCGCTCGCGTGGCTGAGCGCGCGGTTTCCGCTGATCGCGGTGACGAACGGCAATGCGGACCTTCAACTGACCGGCGGCGGCGAGTTCTTCCGTGAAACGCTCAGCGCGCGTGCGTTCGGGTTCGCGAAGCCCGAGCCGGAAATCTTCCATGCGGCCGCCGCGACGCTCGGCGTGCCTGCGGCGGAACTGCTGCACGTCGGCGACGACTTTCACCTCGATATCGTCGGCGCGTTGAATGCGGGGCTTCAGGCGGCGTGGGTCGTACGTGACGCGGGGTCGCAAGCGGAGCACGCTGCGCATCGTGCCCCGTCGCCGCATCTGACCGTTCGCGACTTGTCGGTGCTGTGTCGCGCGCTGGGTGCGCCTGACGCGGTGTCGTAACCGCAAGCCCGCGAGATCGCGCGGCCGCGGTCGATCACGCCCGTCGACATGACCGACCGCCGCTTCACGCCGCCTTGCGTGCGTCCGCGATCCGTTGCGGCGCCTTCGGCCGCGCATAAAGCCGCTCGAGATACGCACGCAATTGCGGGAACGGTTCGATCAGGTGGCATTCGCTCGCCCAGTCGATCAGGTAGACCGTCACGCAATCGGCCACCGTCAGCGTGTCGCCGACGATGAATTCGCGCCCTTCCAGATGCTTGTCGAGGATCGCGGCCATCGTCGCGAAATCCTCGCGTGCCAGCTCGATATCGGCCGGCGAGCGCTTTTCCGGCGGATAGAGGAACGAATGGCGCGTAATCCGCCACAGCGGCTGCTCAAGCTCCGTCACCGCGAACATGACCCATCGATAGGCCTGCGCGCGCAAAGCGAGATCGAGGGGCAGCAGCGCCTTCTCCGGGTACTTGTCCGCGAGATACAGCACGATCGCGGCCGACTCGGGAATCACGAGGTCGCCGTCCACCAGCACGGGCACCTTGCCGGCCGGATTGAGGCGCAGGAATTCGGGCCGCTTGTGCTCGCCTTTTAGCAGGTTGACCGACACGAACTCGAAATCCGCGTCCAGTTCCTTGAGCCCCCAGAGCGCGCGTTGCGTGCGCGTGCCGGCGAATCCGTAAAGCTTCATCGCAATGTCTCCATCGATAATGTCGGGAAAAATCGCCGCGCGCAGGCGACGGCCAATCGGCCGCTTCGAATGCTTTGAATGATGTGAATGCTTCGAACGCTTCGATCACTTCGGCCGCTTCGCCCACGCATGCAGCGCCTGTCGCCGCTCACATGCCGGGTACCGGGAGCACCGGCATCACGTCGATCGCATCGCCCGGGAACAGCGTGAAATGCGGATGGCCCTCGAACAGCGCGGCGGCCGCGTCGTGCGATGCGGCACGCACGACCGTGAAGCCGCTCATCGCATTGGAAGTGTCCGTCACGCCGCCCTTGCCGATCGTCTTGGTCTTGCCGAGCGGCCCGCCGGGCTCGACGATCGCGTCGCGATGCCGCTCGACCCACGCATGCCACGCGGCGATCCCTTCGCGCTCCCGCGTGCGCCGCTCGTCCTCCGGCAACGCCATCCACGCCTTCATCCCCGGGCTATCCTTGCTGCCGAGGAATACCGCGAGATACAACTGCTGTTGAGCACTCATGCTTCCTCCGTCCGATGGCGGGCACGGCGGGCTGCCGCACCTCGCCCTTGACACAATAGGTTGATATCAACACAATTGCAACATGGCACGCAAAGAAAAGCTCCCTTTCGAAACGACGCTGATGGTGCGCGATTGCTGCCTGTGCCTGCACATGCAGCGCGCGGCGCGCAATCTCGCGCGCATCTTCGACGATGTGCTGCGTCCGCTGGATCTCACCAACGGCCAGTTCTCGCTGCTGATGTCGCTGAACCGGCCGCAGCCGGCCGCGATGAAATCGGTCGCGTCATTGCTCGCGATGGATCGCACCACGCTGACCGCCGCGCTCAAGCCGCTCGAGCGGCGCGGGCTGCTCACGATCACGACGGATCCGGACGACAAGCGCAGCCGCCTGCTCGAACTCACGCCGGCCGGTCATCAGTTGCTGGCCGAAGCGTTCCCGCTCTGGCAGCAGACCCATACCGAGATCGAACGGCCGTTCGCGCCGGAAGCAGTCGATGTGTTGCGCGGCCAGTTGCGCGCGCTGTCGGAGGATCCGGCTACGCGCGGCTGAAGCGGCGCGTCACGTCATTCACTTCCGGCCCTTCTTCGGCATCAGCAGTTGCGCGCATTCCTGCAGGAAGCGCACGCGCCTGTGCGCATGCAGTGCCGGCCCGCCGCTGAGCGCGCCGTCGATGACGGTCGCGAGCCACAGCGCGTAGGTTTCCGGCGGTTTCGTCGACAGCGAGCAGATGCCGAAAGCACGCTTCGGGCGTCGCGCCGCCATGCCGGCGGCGCACATCGCCCAGGAGGCGTCCTGTCCCGCTATCCGCCGAACGCGACCGACTCGGCAACGCCACGCCGCATAACTCGGGCCGGCTAGTGCGCGACCTCGCCGCGCCACTAGCCGATGCGCGACCGCGCGCATCGGCGTGCCGCAATCCGTCACTCGGCCAGCGCCGGCGCCACGCCGACCCGCTTCGGCACGCCGGTCACGATCGTCGCGACCGCCACGGCCAGCACCGCCGCCGCGCCCAGGAACACGCCGCCCGCGCCGTTCGCGTCGAACACGACGCCGCCGGCCGCCGCGCCCGTCGCGATCGCGAGCTGGATCGCCGCGACGATCAGCCCGCCCGCGCTCTCGGCTTCGTCGGGCACGGTGCGCGTGACCCACGTCGACCAGGCGACCGGCACGCCGCCGAACGCCATCCCCCACAACGCGACGAGCACCGCGTCGATCATCGGCGCGCGGCCGAGCGCGACGAGCGCGACGCCGAGCACGACCATCAGCGCGGGCATCCCGATCAGCATCGGCCGCAGCCGATGCTCGAGCACGCGCCCGGCGAGCGACGTGCCGACGAAGTTCGCGATCCCGTAGCCGAGCAGGATCGCCGACAGCCCGTTCACGCCGACGCCCGCGACCTGTTCGAGGAACGGCCGCAGATACGTGAAGAACGCGAAATGCCCGGTGAACACGAGGATCGTCGCGAACATCCCGAGGCCGACGGTCGGCCGGCGCAGCACGTCGACGAGCGTGCGCAGCCGCGTGGTGCCGCTCGGCGGCATCGACGGCAGCGTCATGACCTGCGACACGAACGCGAGCGCGCCGAGCCCGGCCGCGATCAGGAACACGTTGCGCCAGCCGATCAGGTGCCCGAAATAACTGCCCATCGGCGCGGACGCGATCGTCGCGACCGCCACGCCGCTGAAGATGATCGACAGCGCACGCGGCACCATCGCGGTCGGCACGAGCCGCATCGCGGTGGCCGTCGCCATCGTCCAGAAACCGCCGAGCGCGACGCCGAGCACGACGCGGCCGATCAGCAGCGTCGTCAGGTCGGGCGCGAACGCGACCGCGAGATTGGACGCGACGAGCAGCACCGAGAACGCGAGCAGCACGCGCCGGCGGTCGATCGTGCGCGTCAGCGCCGAGATCAGCAGGCTCGTGACGAGCGCGACCGTCGCGGTGGCCGTGACGGCCTGGCCGGCCACGCCTTCGGTCACGCCGAGGCTGTCGGCCATCGGCGTGAGCAGGCTCGCGGGCAGGAATTCGGCGGTGACGAGGCCGAACACGCCGAGCGTCATCGCGAATACCGCGCCCCAGGCCGGTTCACGGGGGGCCGCCGTCGAAGCGGCCGAGGAGATTCCGGGATTCATGCGGGGTTCCGTGTCGGTTAGGGAAAGTACTGATGAGGGCGTATCGTAAGGAACAGCGACAGGACGGTCTATGACATACAATCCGTTCTTGTTGATCGATCGTCCGAATCTCGCGATGTCCGAGCCCTTGCTTCCCCCCGTGCCCGACGTACACGACCTCGTCAGCGAGTTGCTGCTGGGGATGCGCCTGAGCGGCGTGCAGTACCGCCGGATCCAGGTGCCGCGGCCGTTCGGGCTGAGCTTCGGCCATGCGCCGGGCCGCGCGCAGTTCCATTTCGTCGGGCGCGGGCCCGTGCTGCTGCGCGACGCGGACGGCACGACGGTGCGGCTCGAGGCCGGCGACGCGATCCTGCTGCCGCACGGCCGCACGCATGCGCTGGTGTCCGATCCGGACGCGCCGTGCCGCGAGATCGGCGGCTTCGCGGCCGCGAAGATCTGCGACACGGTCGCGTCGGTGGGCGCGACGACCTGCGCCGCGACGGAGCCGGCCGCCGGCGATGCGCTGATCTTCAGCGCGTGCATGGAGCTCGATCTCGGCGGCATGCAGCCGCTCGTCGGGACGATGCCGGCATTCATGCACGTCGGCACGCTGCTCGCGCGTTACCCGGAAATCCGCCCGATGCTCGACGCGATGGAGCGCGAATCGTGCGCCGCGCGCGCGGGTTTCGCGGGCATCCTCGCGCGGCTCGCGGATGTGGTCGCCGCGTTCATCGTGCGCGGCTGGGTCGAGTGCGGATGCGGCGACGCGACGGGCTGGGTGCAGGCGTTGCGCGAGCCGAAGCTCGGCCGCGCGATCGTCGCGCTGCATCGCGATCCGGGGCGCAACTGGAGCGTCGCGGAACTCGCCGCCGAAGCGGGCGTGTCGCGCTCGGTATTCGCCGAGCGCTTTCTCGCGGCCACCGGAATGACGCCGGTGCGTTACCTGACCGAGTTGCGGATGCGGCTCGCCGCGCAGTGGATCGCCCGCGAGGGCGAGACGATCGAAGCGGTGGCGTACCGGCTCGGCTACGGGTCGCTCGCCGCGTTCAGCCGCGCGTTCAAGCGCGTGGTCGGCAGGCCGCCGGGCGCGGTGCGTGCCGAAGGCGACACGCACGCCGATGCGTGACGTGTAACGCGTCACGCGCAACGCACGGCGCAGCGAACGCCTGCCGGGTCGCCCCGGCATCGCACGATCGGTCGCCGCGCGTGACGATCCTGCTCAGCCGCTGCGCGCGTCGAGTTCGTCGATCAGCGCCGTCGCGCACTTCACGGCCAGCGCCGCGCACTGTTGCGCATCCACCGGCGCGCCGTTCGTCACCGCACCCTGCACGATCCGGCCCAGCAATTCCTTCGACAGGTCGGCGATCTCGTGTTCCCGTTCCGTCATGTTCGTCTCCTGCGCGCCGGCCGGCTTCGGCCGCACGCGCGATTGCACCGGGCGCCGCGTGCGCCGCGCCCGACCTTCAACGTTGCCTGGCCCGCACGACGATCTGCGCCTGCGTATCGCGTTCGATGCGTTCGAGCGACGCGCGCAGCGCGGTGAACGCGTCGGGCGTGCAGACCTGGCGGCCGAACTCGGCCTTCATCCTCCGCGTGACCTGCACGACATGCGCGGCCGCATCGAATACGTAATGCGACGTGAACTCGACGAAACGGTCGTGCACGGCCGTATCGGCCGGCAGGTCGGTCACCGCGACGTCGGCCGGCAGCGCGACCTGGCCGGTCTCGTCGAACGTGCCGCCGATGCATGCCCACGGCTGCGTGCGCACGGGCTCGGCCAGCCAGCCCTCGACCTGCGTCGCGATGCCGCCCGTGAGGCTCGACAACGCGGGCACGGCGGTCGTGCCGTCCGGCCACACGAAGTGATCGAGCGTGCCGGCATACGTGACGTCGAACGGCCCGTCCGTCGCACGGCGATCGCTCGTCGCGATCTGCGCGCGGCCGCGCAGCCCGCTTTGCCGCAGGCGTTCGTTCGCGAGCTGCCGGACGCGGTCGGGCGCCGCCCGGCGAAACAGCGTGCGTTCGAGTTCCGCGGTCCAGCCGTCGTCCTCGACGCGCGCATGAAACCGCGCGGCGCCCGGTTGCGCGGCATCGATCTCCACGCGCGCGGCGCGGTGCTTCGGCTGCGTGGCCGGCGTGCGCGACAGCACGCCGGTGTCGACGAGCAGCGCCGGCCGGTCCATCACGATCGGCGGCAGGTAGCCGAACGCGATGCCGGCCGTCGTGGTGTCCGCGTAGACGCCGAGATCGGGCAGCCACGTGATCGCGTGATTGATCGCGCCGCCGCCGTAACCGGGCACCGACGGCAGCGTGTACACGGAGCCGAGATTGATCAGCACCGCTTCGCTGCGGATGCCGGCCGCCGCGAGCAACGCGCCGAACAGCGCGACGTGGTCCTTGCAGTCGCCGTAGCGGTTGCGCAGGATGTCGGTCACGCGGTGCGGCGCGGCCGCCGTCTCGCCGAGAAAAAGCGCGACGTAACGCACGTTCGCCTGCACCCAGTCGTACAGGATGCGCGCGCGCTCGCGCGGATCGGTGGTGCCGGCGGTGAGCGCGCGCGCCAGTTGCACGACGGCCGGATCGTTTGCGCCCGGGTCGACGGCCGCGTTGCGGTAGCGCGCGGCGAACGCCGCGTAGTCGGGTAGCGTGGACACCACGAGCCGGTCGCCGTAGGTCGGATAGCCGACCGAGCCGCTCTCGATCCGGTCGTACGTACCGTGCCGGTATTCGAATGCGTAGCGCGTGCGGCCGTTCGCGGTCACCGGCGGCAGCGCGACGTAACCGCGTGCGTCCGCATGCAGCGGCATGTCGGCCGGCACGTCGAAGATCAGCCGCTGGTTCTCCACCGGCTCGCGCGACGGTTCGACGTAGTAGCCGAAGTAGCCTGCATTGACCGGCTTCGTGCGCGACTTGCGGAACGCGATGCGCGTGCTCGATCCGGCTTCGACGCCGGGAAACACGACGGTGCGCAACAGCCCGTCCTGGAACGTCGGCGCGCCGGCCGAGCGCGGCTCCTGCACATCGCGGATGCCTTCCGGACCGACCGGATGCGCGACGCCGTCGCGATCGATCGTCTCGGCCGCGACCAGGTCGACCTTCTCGAGGTTCTTGTCGAACCACACGTAACGCTGCGCGATCGCATCGATCCCGTTCGCATCGTTCGCGCGCAGTGTCGAATCGTCTTCCTCGTCGAGCGAGCCGTCGTGCTGGATCACGAATACATGGACGTCGCTGACGAGCGTGACGGGCGCTGCATCGCCCGCGTCGGCGAACGCGGGACGCACGAACGCCAGCGCGACCGCGGTCACGGCAACCGCGAGCGTTGCGGCGCGACCCGGCAGCCTGCCGGTCGATCGGAACGGAAAACGCACCACGTCGAAGCTCTCCGCGCGTTTCGTGCTCAGGTCGGGACGCAACGGGCACGCATTGGCGCGCCGCGCCCCGTCGTTCAACCCAGTGTGGGTGACGTGCCCGCGAGCGTCAAGCCACGGGGCGGCGGCCCGCGCCGCCATGCACCGGGCGCACGAGGAAGCACGCCTGCGTCATGCAGGCATGACTGTCGCACTTTCGCGCCCTGCTGGCTGCGCGATCGCCATTTATGTCATGTCGCGACATATTATTTGGGCGCGTAACGCGCGCGTGCGAGGTCGCCGAAACGCATGACGATCGGGTGAATTCGACACGCCGACATGGGGATGGAGACATCGTGCCGATCGACACGAATTCGAAATCGGTTATCTCGTGATCGCGTTCGCGCTGCCGGGCGTGATCCCGATCGGTGCGCTGCATCTCGAACGGTGGCATCCTGAACGTGTCGGCGCCGCGATCGGCGCGCGGCTCGGAATCGCGCTGATCGAAGCGATGCCGATGCTGACGCGAACGCGGCCTGGCCCTCGTTCTTGCCCCCCGTTTCCGCTGCGCCGTGTGCGCGTTCGCGGCCCGGGGTCGGAACGACCGGCACCGGCCCCTACCTGCCGGAGGCGACATGGAAAACGCTATCGTCGCGATCATCCTGATGCTCGCGGTCCTCGTGTTCGCGGTGCTGTTCTTCGCGGAACGGCGCAGCCGCGACCGCACGCGCGACCGGCTGCTGCACCGCTCGTCGCAGCGCTCGGCACGCTCGCATACGCATCACCATTCGTAAGCGGAAAGCGCGCCGCGCACGTCGAGCCCCTTCAAGCGTACAGCCCCGGAATGGCGGCACATGTTTCTCGAGGACATCAACGGGCGCAGAAGGGCGCTCGCGGTCCGGCTGCTTGCGCGTCGAGCGTCGTTGCGTTCAATGGCAATCGCCGACGTGCTTGCCGCGCCACGTCCACGCGAGCGTGTATGCGCCGGCCTGTGCATGCTGCCCGTGCAATTGCCCGTTGAGGTCGTAGCGCGTCGGCGTCACATCGCCCGTCACGGTCGCGTTGCCGCGGCCCTGTTCGTTCGCGCAGCGCGTGCGCCCGGTCCGGCGTGCGTTATTGCTGCACGAGTTCGACGCGGCGGTTCTGCGCGCGGCCGGCGTCGTCGCCGTTGGACGCAACCGGCGACAGCGACCCGACACCCTTCGCGACGAGCCGCGCCGGCGCGATCTTGTAGGTCGTCGCCAGTGCCTGTGCGACGGCCTCCGCACGCTTTTGCGACAGGTCGGCGTTGTGCGCGAACTGCCCTTGATTGTCGGTATGGCCGACGATGTACACCTTCAGCGCCTGGTTTGCCGTCAGCAGCTTCGCCATCTCGTCGAGCTGCGGCTTCGACTCGGGCTTCACCTGCGCCTTGTCGGTGTCGAAGTAGATGCCGTACAGCGCGACCTTGCCCGTCGCGACGAGGCCCTTCTGCAGCGCACCGGAATCGAGCACCTTGACTTGCCCGGTCTGCATCGGCTTCACTTCGACGACTTCCTCGTAGACGAGCGTGCGCTTGTTCGATGCCGAATTGTCCATGATGTGCAGGAACACATACGCATCGCCGGACGCTCGCGGCAGCTTCGCGAGGATCGTGCGGTGCTTGTCGCCGAAGTTCGCGTCGCCGCCGCCCGCCTGCCGCAGCCGGCCGGAATTGATCACGACGCTCTGGAAGTCGCTGCCGCCGCTCTTTCCGCACTGCTCCGCCGTACAGCGGAACAGAATCTGGAAGCCGCCCTTCTGCAGCGCGTCGAGATAGTTGCGCTCGACTTCCAGCGTCGACCGGCCGCCGTCGATCGCGTACGAGATCCGCGTGATCTTGCCTTCGAGATTCAGGCCCTTGGCGGTCCTCTCGTCGTCGATCGGCTGGTTCGGCAGGAACGCCTCGTCGAACGGCGTCTGCGAATATGCGGTGATGGTCGCGCCAGCGAAACGCGTGAGCAACGGATGATCTTTCGCACCCGGCTTGTCGCCGCCGGCGCTCGCCAGCGACGAAAGCGACAGCAGCGCGGCGGCGAACAGTGCGTTGCGGCCACGGCGCGCGACATGGAATACGGACGATGCTGCGTTCTTCATTGAGCCCCTCGGAAAGGATTTGTCGTTCTGTTGATGGCGTCGAAGCGCGCGCATCTTATCAAATCTTTCCGGGAAAACGGGCAAAAGCTTTCGAATACTGAACGTTCTGACGCGCCACGTCATGTTGAATCGTTTCCAAGCGTGCGCGGGTGTCTCCCGCGTGCATCGCTACCCGACGTTCATCGGCAACAACACCATCTGCCGCCCCTCGACGTGCAGCCGCGCCTGCAGTTCGACCGGCGTCTGGTTGTGGAGCCACGCGGTCAGGAAATTCACGCGCCTGAAAATCAGCTTGCTCGCGAAGCACACCGCGTTCGGATAGGCATCGAGCGTCGACGACGCGAGGTTCATGAATTCGACGACCGGGTTCGTGCCGAACGCGATCCGGTAGTCGGCCGCGATGCCGTTGCGGCGGCAGTGCGCGACGTAATAGTCGAGCGCTTCGGTGATTGTGTGCCGCAGCCGCTCGAGATGCTCGTGCCCGTCGTACGCCTTCGCATCGACCTCGCCCACCGCGAGAAAGATCACGTTGCGAAAGTGCCCGGGAAACAGCCGGTTGACCCACAGCAGCGCATGCATGCTCGCGCCGCGATGCTTGCCGACCAGCAGCACGGCCGTCGGCTGCGACGGATCGGGCTTGCCCGGCGCCGTCGCCTCGTCGACTTCCGGCGGCGGCCCCGAGAACAGCGCGTCTTCCTTCGCGAGCTGCGCGCGCGTGTACGCGTAGTGGCGATTGATCATGACGCACAGCGCGATCACCGCGCTCGTCACGAGCACCGTGAGCCAGCCGCCGGCCGTGAACTTCTCGATCAGCGTGATGACGAGCACCGTCGACGTCACGCTGAACCCGAGCGCCGACAGGAAGAAGTGCTTGAACCAGCCGCGCTCGCTGCGATGGCGCCACCAGTACGTGCACAGCCCCAGCAGCGACATGCTGAACGTGAGGAACACGTTGATGCTGTACAGCACGACGAGCACGTCGACGCTGCCGTGCGTCCACAGCAGGATCAGCAGGCCCGACAGGCCGACGACGATGATGCCGTTCTGCCGCACGAGGCGCGTCGACAGGTCGCGGAAATGGCGCGGCACCCACGAGTCCGACGCCATGTTCGACAGCACCGCCGGCCCGTCGAGAAAACCCGTCTGCGCGCCGACCAGCAGCAGCCCTGCCTCGAACGCGAGCACCGCCGCGAGCAGCGCGTGGCGCGCGAACGCGGAGCCGAGCCCGAGATGATCGATCACGCTGCCGAACACGACCGCATTGAGCGTCTCGCCTTCGACGGGCCGTGCGTGCCACAGCATGTACAGCAGGATGATGCCGCCGGCCGTGAACGCGAGCGACGTCGACATGTACCACATCGTCGCCTTGCCGTTCGGCACGCGCGGATCCGCGAGCATGTTCACGTTGTTCGACACGGCCTCGAGGCCCGTATAGGTGCCGCCGCCGAGCGAGAACGCGCGCATCAGCAATGCGAGCATCACGAACACGCCGAGCGATTGCGACATCCCGTGCGCCTCGTGCACCGCGTCGGGCACGATCGTCGCCAGCGCGCTGCCGTGCACCGCGACGCCGTACACGATCAGCCCGAAATGCAGCACGACGAAGCCGATGAAGATCGGCAGCAGCACCATGATCGATTCGCGCATCCCGCGGAAGTTGAGCCCCGTCATCAGCAGGATCAGCACGATCTCGGTCGTGAGCTTGAACGCCTGCGCACCGACCGGCAGCAGGCTGAAGAACGCGTCGACACCGCTCGCGAGCGACGTCGCGACGGTCAGCACGTAGTCGACCAGCAGCGCCGCGCCCGACACGAGCCCCGGCTTCGACCCGAGCAGCGAGGTCGCGACGCGATAGCCGCCGCCGCCGGTCGGGAACAGCTCGATCACCTGGTTGTAGCCGAGCGCGATGATGAACACGGTCGCCGCGGTGGCGCAGGCGAGGAACAGCGCAAGCGGCGTGTGGTGCGCGAGCGCGAGGAACGCCTCCTCCGGGCCGTAGCACGACGACGACAGGCCGTCCGCGCCGAGCCCGACCCAGGCCAGCAACGGCGTCACCGCGATCGCATGGCGCGTGCGCGGATCGAGCGGGTCCAGCGGCTTTCCGACGAGCAGCTGCCACATCTTCTGGAATGCGGTCACGGTCCCCTCCCGGGACGCCGGGCGCGGCGGCGTCATCTTCTAAAGCTAGCCGACGCCCGGCCGCTGCACCAGTCCGCACAATCCATGAGACGTGGTCGGCGGCACGGCGTCGCTTTCACCGCGTAAGCGTCCGGCACGCCGCGCGTCGGCCGAAGCGGCGTGCCCGTACCGCCCGCCGGCCGATCGCGCGGATCGCGCACGGCATCGTCATCGCAGCCGCCTTCGCTGCCTTCGCTGCCTTCGCCGCCTTCGCTGCCTTCACCACCTTCACCGCCCCGGACGACCACCGGCCCGATCCCGCCCACCTCTCATCACGGTTCTCCCGCCGGGCGATCACATCGACCACATCGTTCGCATCGCCCGCATGACCCGCACGGTTCGCGCCGGACGCGATACCCGCCCGCGCCCCCGTCATGCGTTGTTCCCCGCAATTCGACATTTGTGCGCGCGCAACAATGGCGGTGCCTCGCGGCCGGCGCCGTGCGGGGGCAGGTTTCCACGTCGCCGGCCGCGTCGGTCTCTGAAAAACCACATCTCTCGAGGACATACCATGCAACTCCAATCCCATCCGGCGTGCCGTCCGTTTTACGAAGCAGGCGAACTCACGCAACTGACCGCGTTCTACGAAGAAGGCCGCAACGTCATGTGGATGATGCTGCGATCGGAGCCGCGGCCGTGCTTCAACCAGCAACTCGTCACCGACATCATCCATCTCGCGCGCGTCGCACGCGACTCGGGCCTGCCGTTCGACTTCTGGGTGACGGGCTCGCTCGTCCCCGAGCTGTTCAACGTCGGCGGCGACCTGAGCTTCTTCGTCGACGCGATCCGCTGCGGCCGCCGCGACCAGCTGATGGCCTACGCGCGCTCGTGCATCGACGGCGTATACGAGATCTACACGGGCTTCGGCACCGGGGCGATCTCGATCGCGATGGTCGAGGGCAGCGCGCTGGGCGGCGGCTTCGAGGCCGCCCTCGCGCACCACTACATGCTCGCGCAGAAGGGCGTGAAGCTCGGCTTCCCCGAGATCGCGTTCAACCTGTTCCCGGGCATGGGCGGCTATTCGCTGGTCGCGCGCAAGGCGGACCGCGGGCTCGCGGAAGCGCTGATCTCGTCCGGCGAGGCGCATGCGGCCGAGTGGTACGAGGATCGCGGGCTGATCGACCAGACGTTCGACGCGGGCGACGCGTATCTCGCGACACGCACCTTCATCGACGTGATGAAGCCGAAGCTGAACGGCGTGCGCGCGATGCTGCGCGCCCGCGAACGCGTGTTCCATCTCACGCGTTCCGAGCTGATGGACATCACCGAGGAATGGGTGCACGCGGCGTTCACGATCGAGCCGAAGGATCTCGCGTACATGGAACGCCTGGTGATGCTGCAGAACCGGCGCGTATCGAAGCTGCGCACGGTGTGACGTCAGCGGCGCGCCGCCGCGCATGCGGCGGCGCCCGTCATGCGGGGAGGCTCAGGCGATCAGCCTGAGCTTTCTGGTTTCCGCGAGCCAGGCCTCGAAGGCCTGGGCCGGCATCGGCCGCGCGAAGTAGAAACCCTGCGCGTGGTCGACGTTGATCTGCTTCAGGAATTCGGCTTCCGCGTGCGTCTCGACGCCCTCGGCGACCACCGAGAAACTCAGCGCCCGCGCGAGCGACACGACCGAGCGCACCAGCGCCTGCGAGCGCGGGTTGCGGTCGATGCCCGTGATGAAGCTGCGATCGAGCTTGATCGAATCGAGCGGCAGCCGCGACAGTTGCGACAGCGACGAATAGCCGGTGCCGAAATCGTCGAGGTGAACCTCCGCGCCGAGCTGGCGGAACTGCTTCATCAGCTCGTGCGCCGCTTCTTCGTCCTCGATGAAGCTGCTTTCGGTGAGCTCGATGTCGACGAGGCTCGGCTTCAACCCGGCGCTGTCGAGGATCGACGCGAACTGATCGACGATGTTCATGTCCTGCAACTGCCGCGCGGACACGTTCACCGCGATCCGCACGTCGAGCCCCTTCGCCTTCCACGCGGCGGCCTGCGCGGCCGCGGTGCGCATCACCCAGCGCCCGAGCGGCGCGATCAGCCCCGATTCCTCGGCGAAGCGGATGAACTCGATCGGCGCGACGAGCCCGCGATCCGGCGACTGCCAGCGGATCAGCGCCTCGACGGCGTGCACGTCGCCGGTCGCGATGTCGACGACCGGCTGGTAGTGCAGCACGAACTGCTCTTCCTCGAGCGCCTTGCGCAGGTTCGTGTCGAGCCACATGTACTTCGCGACCTTCTGGTTCATCTCGAGCGAGAACACGCGGTACGTATGCTTGCCCTCTTCCTTCGCGACGTACATCGCGGTGTCGGCGCTGCGGATCAACGTTTCGAGCGAATCGCCGTGCTGCGGATACATCGCGATGCCGATCGAGCAGCTCGTGTAGACCTCCACCAGCCCGAGGTGGATCGGCGTACGCAGCCGCTCGAGGATGATCTGCGCGGTCGCCTCGAGCAGCGGCCGCGTGCCGTGCTCGAACAGCACCAGGAATTCGTCGCCGCCGAGCCGCGCGAGCGTCGCGCCGGACGGCAGGCAGCCGCCGATGACCGCGGACACGTCCTGCAGCAGGCGGTCGCCGGTGATGTGCCCGTAGTGGTCGTTGACGCGCTTGAAGTTGTCGAGATCGAGGAACAGGATGCCGACCTGGCCGCGCACGTCGGTGCGGTCCGCGGCCAGCGCGACGCGGATGCGCTCGCTGATTGCATGACGGTTCGGCAAGCCGGTCAGCACGTCGGAATTCGCGAGTTCGCTGAGCCGCTGCTGCGCGTTGCGCTCCTCGGTGACGTCGACGCCCGAGCAGATCAGGAACTGCTCGTCGGCGCCGCTGCCGCTCTGCACGAACTTGTTGCGAAACTGGAACAGGCGCGGGCCGTTGACCGTGTTGATGTAGCGCTCGACCTCGAACGCCCGGTTGCTCGCGAAAAAGCCGGTGATGTTGCTGCGCGACTGCGCACCCTGGTCGGGGCTCATGAACAGCTCGAACGCGCTGCGGCCGATCACGTCGACCTCGCGCTTGCCGGTCACTTCCTCGCACAGGCGGTTGAAGCGCTGCACCATGCCGTTGCGGTCGAGGATCACGACGAGCGAATTCACCTCGGACACGACCTGCTCGGCGAACGCGAGCCCGTGCGCGAGGTCGCCCGCGACGGACGCGGTATCGGAATAGGCGGAGGCGGTGCCGGCCCAATTGGCGGTGTCGACCTTCCTGCCGACTAGGTGGAGGCTGACCGGATCGCCGAACAGCGCGAGTTCGAGCACGAGGTGCGACGTGACGCCGGTGAGCGCGCGGATTCGCGCGGCCTGCTCGCCGGTCAGTGCCACCGCGACATTGGTCAGGCCGCGAACGGCGGCCAGCTCGAGTGCATTGCTGTCGCTGCCGAGCCGCCAGCACGGGCTATGCGTACCGAGATGCGCTTCGAGCACGGCGCGATCGTTTTCGTCATCCATGGACACGCCCCGATCCAGAAAAAACGCACAGTGTAGACGGAGGCGAGCCGGCCGCCCCCGATCCCCGCGCGCGCAGTGCGCGTACCCGGTGGGGCAGTCGTGATGACCGTGCCAGTGGCCCTCGTTCCGTACTTGTTTCCAACCAATGCGAACCGGCGTTCGCGCATCTCGCGCGCAGGTTTTCCAAACGAATGATGGAACCCATCTTATCAAATGACGAAGAAGATTGGCACTCACATTTGGAACGGGGTGTCAAGGAATCGGAACTCGGTTGGCATGACGGATTTTTCGTGATCGATGGGAGGCGCGAAGCCGGTGGCGAGCGCGCTGGACCAGAACTGCGGAATCGCCGGAGCGCCCCGCCGGACGGCGGTTTGCGGGAAATCGAGGCATCCCGGCAGCGATGTGTCGGCACGGCACTTCGGCGGGGTCGGATCGCATTGCGCCGCGCGCGGAATCGGGGATTCTCGTTGCCCGTTCGTGCGTGAATGCGCGCCCTTATTCCCAGCGCTGTTGCAACATCGCGTCGATCGATGCGAGCGAATAGATCGCCGGACCGCGCAGCCGATGCAGCAGCATGCATGGAACCGGTGCGATCGCGGCCCGGAATCCATAGAAAGCGGTGCGGCGAGCGCCCCGCCGCACCGCTTTCCGCGTACGTCACACCCCGTCGCTCAGCCCGCCGCGCCGTACCCGCCGCCGCCCGGCGTTTCGACGACGAACACGTCGCCCGGCGCCATCTGCGCGCGGCCGATATGCTCGAGCGTCTCGACCGTGCCGTCCGCCCGCTCGATCGTGTTGCGGCCGAGCGCGCCGGCCTCGCCGCCCGCCGCGCCGAACGGCGCGTGGATCCGGTTGTTCGACAGGATCGACGCGGTCATCGGCTCGAGGAAGCGGATCCGCCGCACCGCGCCGTCGCCGCCGCGCCAGCGCCCGGCGCCGCCGGAACCCGCGCGCAGTCGATGCGAGTCGAGCCGCACCGGATAGCGCCATTCGAGCACCTCCGGGTCGGTCAGCCGCGAGTTCGTCATGTGCGTCTGCACCGCGCCGACGCCCGCGAAGCCGTCGCCCGCGCCGCTGCCGCCGGCGATGGTCTCGTAGTACTGGTAGCGGTCATTGCCGAACGTGAAGTTGTTCATCGTCCCCTGGCTCGATGCGACGCAGCCGAGCGCGCCGTACAGCGCGTTGGTGATCGCCGACGACGTCTCGACGTTGCCCGATACCACGGCCGCCGGATACTCGGGGTTCAGCATCGAGCGCGCCGGCACGATCACCGTCAGCGGCTTCAGGCAGCCGGCGTTCAGCGGGATGTCGTCGCCGACCAGCGTGCGGAACACGTACAGCACCGCGGCCATGCAGACGGCCTTCGGCGCGTTGAAGTTGTTGTCGAGCTGCGCGGACGTGCCGGTGAAGTCGATCTCCGCGCGGCGCGCGGCGCGGTCCACGCGGATCGCGACGCGAATCTCGGCGCCGTTGTCGAGCGGATAGCGATACGCGCCGTCCTGCAGCGCGCCGATCACGCGCCGCACCGCTTCTTCCGCGTTGTCCTGCACGTGCCCCATGAACGCGAGCACGACGTCGCGGCCGAACTGCCCGACCATCCGCCGCAGCTCGTCGACGCCCTTCTGGTTCGCCGCGACCTGCGCGCGCAGGTCGGCCATGTTCTGCTCGACGTTGCGCGCCGGATAGCGGCCCGATGCGAGCAGCGCGCGCGTGTCGGCATCGCGCAGCACGCCCGCCGACACGAGTTGCCAGTTGTCGATCAGCACGCCCTCTTCGTCGATGTGCGTCGAATCGGGCGGCATCGAGCCCGGCGTCGTGCCGCCGATGTCCGCATGGTGGCCGCGCGAGCCGACGTAGAACAGCGGCGTGTCCGAGCCGTCCGCGAACACCGGCGTGATGACGGTGACATCCGGCAGGTGCGTGCCGCCGTGATACGGGTCGTTCAGCATGAACACGTCGCCGTCGCGCATGCGGCCGCGGTTGCGCTCGATCACCGTGCGGATGCTCTCGCCCATCGAGCCGAGATGCACGGGCATGTGCGGCGCGTTCGCGATCAGGTTGCCGTCGCCGTCGAAGATCGCGCACGAGAAGTCGAGCCGCTCCTTGATGTTCACCGAATACGCGGTGTTCTGCAGCCGCAGCCCCATCTGCTCGGCGATCGACATGAACAGGTTGTTGAAGATCTCGAGCCGCACCGGATCGGCATCGGTGCCGAGCGAGCGGCGCGTCGGCAGCGGCGTCGTGCGGGTCAGCACGAGGTTGCCTTGCGCGGTCATCTGCGCGCGCCAGCCGGGTTCGACGACGGTCGTGCCGTTCTTCTCCGCGACGATCGCCGGGCCGTCGATCGTGTCGCCGGCCAGCAGCGAGTCGCGCACGTACAGCGCCGCGTCGTGCCATTGCCCGCCGGAATGGAAACGCACGGCGCTGTGCGCGCCCGGCGCCGCGCCCGCGTCGCGCGGCACGAGCGGTGCGATCTCGACCGGCGCATCCGAGCGGCCGATCGCCTCGACCGATGCCAGCTCGGCGACCAGCGGCGTGCCGGGCATCAGGAACGCATAGCGCTGCCGGTACGCGGCCTCGAACGCCTGCTGCATCGCGACGACGCTGCCGGCCGGCACGTCGAGCGCGGAATCGGTGCCCTGGTAGCGCAGGTGCACGCGCCGCTCGGTCGCGATGCGCTCCGGCGCCACGCCCTGTTCGAGCAGCGCGCCGACCGCGTCGTCGGCCAGCCGGTCGAGCGCCGCGTTCAGCGCCGGCAACGATTCATCGGACAACACGGCTTCCACCGCGCGCTCGCGCATCGCGGTCTGGTCGGCGAGCCCCATCCCGTAAGCGGACAGCACGCCCGCGAGCGGATGCGCGAACACCTGCGTCATCCCGAGCGCGTCGGCCACGCCGCACGCGTGCTGGCCGCCCGCGCCGCCGAACGTCGTCAGCACGTAGCGCGACACGTCGTGGCCGCGCTGCACCGAGATCTTCTTGATCGCGTTCGCCATGCTGCCGATCGCGATTTCCAGGAACCCTTCGGCCAGCGCCTCGGGCGTGTCGCGCCGCCCGGTCGCCGCGTGAATCTCGTCGGCGAGCGCCGCGAATTTCGCGGCCACGCCGTCGCGGTCGAGCGGCTGGTCCGCATGCGGGCCGAACACGCGCGGGAAGTGATCGGGCTGGATCTTGCCGAGCATCACGTTGCAGTCGGTCACCGTCAGCGGGCCGCCGCGCCGGTAGGCGGCCGGCCCCGGGTTCGCGCCGGCCGATTCGGGCCCGACGCGCAGCCGCGCGCCGTCGAAGCCGAGCACCGAACCGCCGCCGGCCGCGACCGTGTGGATGCTCATCATCGGCGCGCGCATCCGCACGCCGGCGACCTGCGTCTCGAACACGCGCTCGAATTCGCCGTTGTAGTGCGACACGTCGGTCGACGTGCCGCCCATGTCGAAGCCGATCACGCGCTCGAAGCCGGCCGCGCGCGCGGCGCGCACCATCCCGACGATGCCGCCGGCCGGGCCGGACAGGATCGCGTCCTTGCCCTGGAACGCGTCGGCGCGTGTCAGGCCGCCGCTGCTCTGCATGAACTGCAGGTTCACGCCGGGCATCTCGTGCGCGACCTGCTCGACGTAGCGGCGCAGGATCGGCGACAGGTACGCGTCGACCACCGTCGTATCGCCGCGCGACACCATCTTCATCAGCGGCGACACCTCGTGCGACACCGACACCTGCGTGAAGCCGATCCGGCGCGCGAGGTCCGCCAGCGCGCGCTCGTGCGCGGTGTAGCGATAGCCGTGGATCAGCACGATGGCCAGCGCCTGCACGCCCGATTCGAACACGCGGCGCAACGCCGCTTCCGCGCGTTGCGCGTCGAGCGGCACGACGACGTCGCCGTGCGCGCCGATCCGCTCGTCCACCTCGACGACGGTCTCGTACAGCGCATCGGGCAGCACGATGTCGAGATCGAACAGGCGCGGCCGGTTCTGGTACGCGATGCGCAGCACGTCGCGAAAGCCGCGCGTCGTCGCGAGCGCGGTGCGTTCGCCCTTGCGTTCGAGCAGCGCGTTGGTCGCGACCGTCGTGCCCATCTTCACCATGTCGACACGCTCGGGCGTGATCGGCTCGCCGTCGGCGAGGCCGAGCAGGTGGCGGATGCCGGCCACGGCCGCATCGCGATACTGCTCGGGATTCTCCGACAGCAGCTTGTGCGTGACGAGCGAGCCGTCGGGCCGGCGCGCGACGATGTCGGTGAAGGTGCCGCCGCGGTCGATCCAGAATTGCCAGCGCGCGGCGTCGGAGGAAACGGGGAAAGTGTGTCGGTCAGTCATGGCGATGAACTCGATGCGTCGTTGAACGAAGGACGAGCGCCGCCGCACGGCGCGCGTCGCGCGCCGCGTGAGGGCTTCGATGAAAAGGGAGCGGTAGAAAGGCGGCGGGCGGGCGCCCGCCCATGCGGCGTTATGCGGCGTCGAGTTCGCGGCCGCGCGTCTCGGGCAGCGTCAGCGCGGCGACGATCAACACGCCGTAGGCGGCGACCGCGAAGATCCCGATGCTCGCGCCGAGCCCGTAGTGCTTCGACAGCGCGCCGATCAGGAACGGGAACAGGGCGCCGATCGCGCGGCCCACGTTGTAGCAGAAGCCCTGGCCCGAGCCGCGCACCCGCGTCGGGAACAGCTCGGTGAGGAACGCCCCCATCCCGGAGAAGATGCCCGATGCGAAGAAACCGAGCGGGAAGCCGAGCCACAGCATCGACGCGTTCGTGAGGTGCAGCACCGGCGACGTGTAGGCGAACGCGATCACCATCGAGCCGAGCGCGAACAGGATGAAGTTCGGCTTGCGGCCGAGCCGGTCGGTCAGGTACGCGCTCGTCAGGTAGCCGACCCACGAGCCGAAGATGATCATCGCGAGATAGCCGCCGGTGCCCATCACGGTCAGGTGCCGCTCGGTCTTCAGGAACGTCGGCAGCCAGGTCGTGATCGCGTAGTAGCCGCCCTGCGCACCGGTGGTCAGCAGCGCCGCGCGCAGCGTCGTCGACAGCAGTTTCGGCGCGAAGATTTCGGTGAGGCGCGGCGCGTCGGCTACCTTCGCCTGCGTGGCCTTCTCCTTCTCGTAGACGTCCGGCTCCTTCACGTAGCGGCGGATCACGACCACCAGCAGCGCCGGCGCGAGGCCGACGAGGAACAGCGCGCGCCAGGCCTGTTCGGCCGGCAGCACCGAGAACAGCAGCGCATACAGCAGCGCCGACAGCCCCCAGCCGATCGCCCAGCCCGACTGCACGAGGCCGACCGCCTTGCCGCGATCGCGGGCGCGGATCACTTCGCCGATCAGCACCGCGCCGGCCGTCCATTCGCCGCCGAAGCCGAAGCCCATCAGCGCGCGCGCCGCGAGCAGCTGGTGATAGTTCTGCGCGAGCCCGCACAGCGCGGTGAACACGGCGAACCACAGCACCGTCAGCTGCAGCGTGCGCACGCGGCCGATCCGGTCGGACAGGATGCCCGCGATCCAGCCGCCGAGCGCCGACGCGAGCAGCGTCATCGTGCCGATGAAGCCGGCGTCCGCGAGCGAGATGCCCCAGGTCGCGACGAGCGTCGGGATCACGAACGACAGCATCTGCGTATCCATCCCGTCGAGCATGTAGCCGACCTTGCAACTCCAGAACGCGCGGCGTTCGCGCGGCTGCGCGTCCGCATACCATCCGAACAGGCCGTTGCGTGCGGGGCCCGCGGGGTCGGCGGCGGGCGCCGCGAGGGTCTTGCTTTCCATGGTGAAGCTCCTGTCGAAATATGCGGTCGAGACCGTGCGTGTGGTGCGTGTCGTGCGTGTCGTGTTTGTCGTGCGCTTCTTGCGTCGTGTGTTGCTTGCGTCGTGTGTTCGCGTGGTGTGTCGGCGTCGTGCGTTGCTTGCGTCGTGCGTTGCTTGCGTCGTGCGTTTGCTTGCGTCGTGCGTTGCTTGCGTCGTGCGTTGCTTGCGCGCGTCGCGCTGCGGCTGCGCGCCGCCCTCCGGCCGGGCGGATCGTCTGCGGTCGCGGCATGCCGCCGCGTCGGGGCCGGACCGGCGCCCGTGCGGGCCGCCGGCTTCGGTCGGGTCAGAACACGGCCAGCGACGCGTTCGTGATGTCGGTCATCAGCATGTAGCCGGGCGTATGCGCGATCGCGAGCGGCAGCTTCGCGTCCATCAGCGCGGTTTGCGGCGTCACGCCGCACGCCCAGAACACCGGCAGTTCGCCGTCGCGCACCGTCACCGCGTCGCCGAAATCGGGCGCGCCGAGATCGGCGATGCCCAGTTCCTGAGGATGGCCGATATGGACCGGCGCGCCGTGCACGCCCGGGAACCGGCTCGTGATCTGCACCGCGCGGATCGCGTCGGCGCCGCGCAGCGGCCGCATCGACACGACCAGCTGGCCGCCGAAGATTCCCGCGCGCCGGTTCGGAATCGTCGTACGGTACATCGGCACGTTGCGCCCCTCCTCGATGTGGCGCAGCCCGATCCCTTCGCGCGCCAGCATGTCCTCGAACGAGAACGAGCAGCCAATCGCGAACACGACGAAATCGTCGCGCCACAGCGCTTCGAGCGATTCGACCCGCTCGGTCAGGCGCCCGTCGCGGTAGACGTTGTAGCTCGGCACGTCGGTGCGGATGTCGAGATCCTCGCCGAGCACGTCGAGCCGGAACGCGCCGGGTTCCCCGACGCCCAGCAGCGGGCACGCCTTCGGGTTCGCCTGGCAGAAGCGCAGGAAATCGTGCGCGTACGCGTTCGGCAGGATCGCGAGATTCGCTTGCGCGAACGGGCCGCACTGGCCGGCCGTCGGGCTGCGGAACGTGCCGTTGCGCACGGACTGGCGGAATTCGGAAGGCGTCATGATGGTCGCGGGCAGATCGATAGGTCGTCGGAATGACGGTTGCGTCAGCGGATACGGCGAAGAATAGAAAAGAAAAAATTTTGTCGCCAACGAGTTTTTTTGCGCCGCGTGTATAGAATTTCTTTACACGAAGCCGGGTTTTCCCCAGTCCCGTTCATTTTTTCAGCGGGGCAAGCTGCGCGCCCAACGCCTTGCCGACCGCCATGAACACGCGTTTCCTCGAAACCTTCGTCACGCTCGCGAAGCTGCGCAACTTCCGCACGACGGCCGCCGCGCTGCATGCGACGCCGGCCGCGATCTCGCAGCGCCTGAAGGCGCTCGAGGACGAATTGCAGACCGTGCTCGTCGATCGCGACAGCCGCGAATTCCGGCTCACGCCGAACGGCGAGTACCTGCTCGGCTATGCGAAGGCCGTCGTAGAGGCGACGCACGAGCTGCAGGCCGCCGCGGCCGGCGAAAGCGCGCTGCGCGGCAAGCTGCGGCTCGGCGTGATCGAGACGGTCGTGCACAGCTGGCTGCCGCATTACCTGCGCCGCCTCGCCGCCGACTATCCGCAACTGGAGATCGACCTGACCGTCGACGTCAGCGTCGTGCTGCAGCGCCGGCTGATGGCCGGCGAACTGGACCTGATCATTCGCGTGGAGGGAAGCGACGAGGCGTCGGTCGTCTGTGACGCGCTCGCGAACTATCCGGTGCGCTGGATCGCGCGCGCGGGGCTGCTGCCGACTGCGCGCACCGGCCTCGCGCGGCAGGTGCTGCGCCAGCCGATCCTGACCTACGGGCGCGGTACCGCGCCGCACCGCGCGCTCGAGGACATCGTGCGCACGCTCGCGCACGCGCATGGCGTGCCGCTGTCGGAGACGCGCATCACCGGCTCGCCGTCGATCTCGGTGATCGTGCAGCTCGTGCGCGACGGCTTCGGCGTCGCCGCGATTCCGGTGCTGTTCGTGGATGCGCTGATCGCGAGCGGCGAGGTCGTCGAGCTGCCGCTGCAGCCGTCGCCGCCGTCGATCGTCGTGTCGATGTCGCGGCGGGCGGACGCGCCGAAGTTCGTGCATGGCGCGTCGATCGCGGCGCGCGCCGCGTGTCACGAGTATTGCGAGAAGAGCAACCGGCTGCTGGTCGAGGCGCTTTGATGTGGTGTGGGAATGCCGGGCGGTCACGCACGGCGCCTGAAGCGCCCGTTCGGCGATCGCCTTACGCCGGCTGCCGCGCATGCGGCTGCGCAAGCTTGCCGTCGCCGTACTCGCGCAGCACCTGCGAGATCACCACGCGATAGCCGTCCAGCCAGCGCGCCTGCTTCGCCTTCGCTTCCAGATGCGCGGGATGCTGCATCAACTGCCGCAGCGCCGCCTCCGATTCCCAGTAGTAGACGTTCTGGATCAGCCCCGCCTCGGCGTTCTCCCACGTCTCCTCGCCGAGGTAGCCGGGCGTCGCGCGCGCCATGTCGGCGATCTGCCGGTCGAGGCGGTGGAATTCGTCGTCGTATTGCCCTGCACGGAAAATGAAGGTCGATGCGTACATGCGCGCCCCATCGGAGACGGTTGAAAGAGCGCAAGTGTAAGGCACGCGCGGCGTGCCGCCGGTGTCACGCGGTGAGCGCGGTGGAAGCGTGCCGATCGTCGAGCCACGCGTCGATGCGCGGGGCGTCGGTGCGCGTGCCCGCCGTGGCGGCCGATCGTCGAGACGACGGCGTGCGAGTGCCGCCTCGATACGTGCGTCGATCAACGCGCGCTGCGCGTCGATGAAGTCGATGCACAACGCGCGGCAATGCGCGGACACCGATGCGACGGCCAGCAGCACCGGCACGATCGACATCGTCAGGTAACCGCCGGGCGCAAGCCGCGCCAACGCCGCGCGCACCTGCGGTCCGCCGTCGATCAGCGATGCGAACACCGCGTCACGCCATACCGCACGCTCGAACGCGAGCGCATCGCGAAACGTGTCGAGCGCCGCGCGGTCCGCGACCTGCCCTGCCGTCACGAGCGGCAGCGCCGACGCCATATCGAGGGAAGCCGTGCCGCCGTCCGCGCCGACGATGCAATTCGCACCGAGCCACGCCGTCTCGTCGCGCCGCCCGGCGAGCACGCGGGATTGCAGGCGGTCCGGCAGCATCGGATCGAGCGGCACGGCGCCGCAGATCGAAGGCTTGTCCGCATGCACGCTGCAGCGGCCGTCGTCGGCCAATGCAGGACAGCGCCCGAGCGACGGATAGTCGTAGCCCTGAAGCGTCAGCGCAATCCATTCGTCGTTCGCGCTGCGTGCGCGGTGGAACAACGCGTTCGCGAGCGCATCGCAGGCGGCGATGTCGTCCGCGTCGAGCGCATGCTCGCGTCCGCCCGCGCGCGTTCGTTCACCGATTCGCCGCTTCGGCACACGATGGATCGTCAGCGCGCCGACGAAGCGGTGCCGATGCCGGAACAGTTCGCGCAACGACAGCGTCGGCGCGCTGTTGCAGCAGCGGCCGCACGCATTGCACGCGAGGCGATAGTCGTCTACCACGGCCGCCGCACCGAGTCCTGGTAGCGCGTCAGGATGAAATGCGCGACGTCGTCCGAGTGATACGCGGCGACGAGCTGCGCGACCCACGGCTTCGTGCGGTCGGCGTCGCGCACGGTCAGCACGTTCGCATACGGCGAGCGCGCATCCTCGAGATTGATGCTGTCGCGCGCCGGTTGCAACCCCGCGCGCGCGGCGTCCTCGTAGTCGATCGCGACGAACGCGGCCGAGTCGAGCGCCGCATGCAGCCGGTCGCGGCGCAGCGCGACGAACTTCAGCGCGAGCCGGTTGCCCGTCACGTCGCGCAGCGTCGCATGCAGGCCGGCCTGGTCGCGCAGCGTCACCAGCGTATCGTTCTGCAGCAGCACGAGCGCGCGAGCCATCCCGCGCGAATCGGCCGGGATCGCGACCGTCGCGCCCGGCTGCAGTTCGTTCAGACTCCTGATCTTGCGCGAATAGAGCGCCATCGGCAGCGTGACGGTCGGCGCGACGGCGTTCAGTGCATGACCTTTCGCCGTGCGCGTCGCGGCAAGGCGCTGCGCGTCCTCGAAGCTCGCCGCGTCGATCCTGCCGTCGGCGAGTGCAGTATCGATGCGCGACGCGTCGTCGAATTCGACGACGTCGACGCTCAGCCCGCGCGTGGCGGCGACACGCTTCACCTCGTCCAGGATGTCCGCATGCACGCCGCGTGTCACGCCGACGCGGATCGTCGACGTGACGGTTTCGGCCGCAACGACCCAGCCCGAATGGGCGACACCGCATGCAACGATCAGCGACGCGGCAACGCAATGCATCACCCGCTTCATGACGCATCCCTCAGAATCGTGCGGAACCCGATATGCGATGCACCGAGATCCGCTTCCTGCTGCTCGCGCGACGACGCGCGATAGCGCACGCAGTAATCGCGCGAGCACAGGAACGAGCCGCCCTTGATCACCATCGGCGTGTCGTGCCGCCGCGTCGGCGGTGCGACGGCCGCCGTGTCGCCGTTCGTGTGCGATTGATGCGGGCCCGTGTACGTGTCCTTCGTCCATTCCCATGCGTTGCCGATCATGTCGTACAGGTGGAAACCGTTCGCCGCATAACAGCCGACCGGTGCCAGGCCCGCGTGGCCGTCCTCGGCCGTATCGAGCACCGGGAACGCGCCCTGCCAGTAGTTCGCGGCCGGCTTGCCCTGCGCGTCGCGCGGCGCCGCATCGAGCGACGCGTCGTCGCGACCGGCCTTGCCCGCATATTCCCATTCGGCTTCGGTCGGCAGATCGCGGCCGAGCCAGCGCGCATACGCGAGCGCGTCGCGCTGCGTGACGAGCGTGACGGGCAGGTTGCCGAGCCTGTCGACGCTGCTGCCGGGGCCGCGCGGCTGCCGCCACGATGCGCCCTTCACCCAGGTCCACCACGCGAGGTCGCGCGCGTTCAGCTCGTCGCGCGTCGGCACATGAAACACGGCCGCGCCGCCCTGCTGCTCGGCCTCGGTCACATAGCCGGTCGCCTGCACGAACGCGGCGAACTGCGCGATCGTCACGTCGGTCTGGTCGATCCAGAAGCCGCCGACGCGCGTCTTGCCGTCGCCCGCCGGACGCTCGTCCGCATAGCCGCGTGTGCTGCCGAACACGAACGCGCCGCCGCTCAGGTGCACCATCCCGGCCTTCGGGTCGTCGCGCCACTTCGCGGGCAGGCCCGAGTAGCGCTCGCACTGCCGCTCCGAGCCGAGCGGCACGAGCGGGCGGCCGCGATTCGCGTCGTCGAAGGCGCCGGCGGGCGACGCCGACGGGCTCGCGTAGCCGACGGCAAACGCAGCCGCGAACAGCGTGGCCGCGAGCGCCGCGCCGAGTGTCCGGAAGCGGAACCGCATCGTGCCGTCCTCAGTAGTAGCCGCGCGGACGCAGCGGTTCCACCCCGCCGACGTTGCTCATGTACGTCTTCCACTGGTCGACGAGCGTGCTGATCACCGACGGGTTCTGCGCCGACACGTCGGTCGTCTCGCCGCGGTCCGCCGCAAGGTCGTACAGCTGCCAGTGGCCATCGAGCGGCCCGAGCGGCGGTTCGGTCCACAACGCCTTCCAGCGACCGTCGGCGCTGCGCAGGTATGCGCGGCCGTACGCTTCGTCGCCGAACGGCGTGGTATGCACCTCGCCCGTCGCCGAGCCGGTGAGCACCGGCAGCAGCGACTGGCCCGTCGGCGGATAGACGTAGCGGTTGTTGTAGACGACCTTGCCCTTGTTCTGGTCGACGCCCGTCAGCGTGTTCACGAGCGGCGGCGCCGGCTGCGACGGCGGCGTGACGCCCGCGACCGCGAGGAAGGTCGCCGTGTTGTCGGTCACGTGCGTGAACGCGCGCAGCGTCGGCAACTGGCGTGTCTGCCCCGGCAGCCGCACGATCGTCGGCGTCGACACGCCGCCTTCGGCCGAATAGCCCTTCGTGAGCCGGAACGGCGTCGCGCTCACTTCGGCCCAGCGCAGCCCGTACTGCAGCCGTTGCGCGTTCTGCTTGCCGTTGTCGGTGCCGAGCGTCGAATAGACCGGATCCTGCCCGTTCGCGGTGTCGGTCGCCGTCGGGTCCGCGCCGGAGTCGATCGGCCAGCCTTCCGCGCCGTTGTCCGACTGGAACATGATGAAAGTGTTGTCGTATTCGCCGATGTCCTTCAGGTGCTGGATCAAGCGGCCGATGTTGTAGTCGAGGTTCTCGACCATCCCCGCGTAGATCTCCATGTAGCGCGCCTGCGCACGGCGCTCGGCCGGGCTCAGGCTCGCCCACAGCTTGTCGACCTTGCCGGTGCCGTAGTCGCTGTAGCCGTCGGCGGCCGAATGCACGGCGCTGATGTACTTCGCGTTCGCGGTGCCGTTGTTCGCCGTTGCCGGCGACGCGGCCGTCGTTTCGGGCAGGCCGTCGAACGGCTTGAAGTCGGCGGGGATCAGGCCGAGCGCCTTCTGCCGCGCGATCCGCGCGCTGCGGATCGCATCGTAGCCGGCGTCGTATACGCCCGCGTACTTGTGCAGCCACGGATCCGGCACCTGCAGCGGCCAGTGCGGCGACGTGTAGGCCGCGTACGCGAAGAACGGCTTGCCGTCCTGCCTGTTCGCATCGATGTACGAGATCAGCTTCTGCGTATAGAAGTCCGTCGAGTAGAACACGGCCGGATTGCCGCCTGCGCCGCCCGGCTGTCCGGGCTGGCCCGGCTGCACGTAGCTGCCGTCTTCCGTGTAGTTCGACGAGCCGGCCGGCTCGTGCGCGAAATGGTTCGTCGCCGCGCCGCCGAGCAGCACGTAGCTGCGCTCGAAGCCCCACTGGTCGGGCGTCTGCCCGCTGCCCGTCGCACTGCCGACGATCCCCGATCCGATGTGCCACTTGCCGGCGATGTACGTGTGATAGCCGGCGTCCTTCAGTAGTTGTGCGAACGACAGCGCGCGATCGTTCAGGTAGCCCTCGTAGCCGGGCAGCCCGCGCCGCTCGTCGGTCGGCACGCCCATCGTGCCTTCGCCGACGAGGTGGTGATCGGTGCCGGAAATCAGCATCGCGCGCGTGATCGCGCAGACGGTGCCCGTGTGGTGGTTCGACAGGATGCGGCCCGACGCGACGAGCGCGTCGAGGTTCGGCGTGTTGATCTCGCCGCCGAATGCATGGATGTCGGAATAGCCGAGATCGTCGGCCATGATGTACAGGATGTTCGGGCGCTTCGCGGCCTGCGGCGGTGTCGCGGCGGACTGCGACGGCGCATCGCTGTCGACGCCCCCGCACGATGCGAGCGACAACGCGCCGGCAATCGCGGCGCAGACGACACGGAAACGGAAGGCATGCAACGGCGACGCGGACTTTTTCATTTTGTCGAACGCTCGATTACGGATCGGCGATCTTAGCGGCGCTCGCGCGGCGCCCAAAGTCGGATTCGTCACATGCTAACGGGGAGCAGGAATATGCACGGCGGCCCACGCTGGCCCGTGCTGCTCATCCCCGATATCGAGATAGGAAATGAAATTCCGAACGCATAATCCGATCGCATACCGCGATGAAAGCATGCGACCGCATATCGTTGTCGGTCGAAAGCACAACGCGTGTATGCCGCCCGACCGTGAAATGTTCATCGGAGACCTCATGTTGAAAATCAAGGAACTACTGGAAACCCTCTCTACGCTCGAGCCTTACCGGCCGGCAAAAGCATTGTCGATTGAGCGAGCGCGGAAGGGCTCGATACTTCTGCTTGCTGGCGGCGGCATTTGTTTCCTGCTGCTCCTCTTGATGGTGGCATGGCACAAACTGGCGCCTGCAGAGTGGCAAAAGGCGCCGGCCTTGGCGCTCTATGCGTTCACCGTGGTCCTGAGCCTTCTCTCTCTCATCGTTGAGCCCATCGTCGGCGTCATGCAGATGTTTCGCTGGAAACAGGAAGCGCTGGATACGCTCATTCGCGAGATAGAGACTGATGAGAAAAGCGCCCGGCTTCTGAACAGCTATGCCGACAACACACTGAAATACGCGCAGCATTGCCTGCAACTCAAGGTGAAGCGCCTCGACTCACGCGTCGTTTCATTCTTCGGCGGAGGTACGGCGGCCTATGCGCTTCTTGCCATCACGCTCACCAATATCAAAGATGCGGGCGGATTGCCGTGGCTGCGGAACACGCTGACGAACGGATTCGTCTCCGGAAACTTCAGCAATACGGCGATTCTCTGGGGTATCGCGCTGGTTTTCGGTCTGTCCGTCGGCTCGATGATGCTGAAGCGCGTCCAGTCGCGCTTCGCTTACCAACTCGAGCTAATCGAACTGACGCTGTTGCGGCGAACGTTGGAGAACGCGGAAAAGAACACACAGCGTTCAGCAGCGCTGTCGGGTGATCGTCCATAGCGCATCCACGCAAATGCATTTCGGAATCCGTTATTGGATCGCGCCGCCACGCGTTTTTATACTCGTCAGCACTCTCTGCTAAAGAGTGCCAGCCAATTTCGACACAACAGAACAGGACGGACAGATGAGCCTACGCCCCTTGCACGACCGGGTCATCGTGAAACGACTCGACCAGGAAACCACCACCGCCTCGGGCATCGTGATCCCCGACAGCGCCGCGGAAAAGCCCGACCAGGGCGAAGTGATCGCCGTCGGCCCCGGCCGCAAGGACGCGGACGGCCAGCGCATCGTGCCCGACCTGCAGGTCGGCGAACGCGTGCTGTTCGGCAAGTACGCGGGCCAGGCGGTCAAGGTGGACGGCAATGAATTCCTCGTGCTGCGCGAGGAAGACATCGTCGCGGTCGTCAATCAATAACGGAGTGCAAATCATGGCAGCGAAGGAAATCATTTTCAGCGACGTCGCACGTGCGAAGCTGACCGAAGGCGTCAACATTCTCGCGAACGCGGTGAAGGTCACGCTCGGGCCGAAGGGCCGCAACGTCGTGCTCGAACGCAGCTTCGGCGCACCCGTCGTCACCAAGGACGGCGTGTCGGTCGCGAAGGAAATCGAACTCGCGGACAAGCTGCAGAACATCGGTGCGCAGCTCGTGAAGGAAGTCGCGTCGCGCACCAGCGACGCCGCCGGCGACGGCACGACGACGGCCACCGTGCTCGCGCAGGCGATCGTGCGTGAAGGCCAGAAATACGTCGCGGCAGGGCTCAATCCGCTCGACCTGAAGCGCGGCATCGACAAGGCGGTGGCAGCGGCCGTCGACGAGCTGAAGAAGATCAGCAAGCCGACCACCACCAGCAAGGAAATCGCGCAGGTCGCGACGATCTCCGCGAACGGCGAGGAATCGATCGGCCAGCGCATCGCCGAGGCGATCGACCGCGTCGGCAAGGAAGGCGTGATCACCGTCGAGGACGGCAAGTCGCTCGCCGACGAGCTCGACGTCGTCGAAGGGCTGCAGTTCGACCGCGGCTACCTGTCGCCGTACTTCATCAACAACGCCGACAAGCAGATCGCCGAGATCGAGAACCCGTACATCCTGCTGCACGACAAGAAGATCTCGAACATCCGCGACCTGCTGCCGGTGCTGGAGCAGGTCGCGAAGTCGGGCCGGCCGCTGCTGATCATCGCGGAAGACGTCGAAGGCGAAGCGCTCGCGACGCTCGTCGTGAACAACATCCGCGGCATCCTGAAGACGGTCGCGGTCAAGGCGCCGGGCTTCGGCGATCGCCGCAAGGCGCTGCTGGAAGACATCGCGATCCTGACCGGCGGCCAGGTCGTCGCCGAGGAAACGGGCCTCACGCTCGAGAAGGCGACGCTCGCCGAACTCGGCCAGGCCAAGCGCATCGAGGTCGGCAAGGAAAACACGACCGTGATCGACGGCGCGGGCGACGCGAAGAACATCGAGGCGCGCGTGAAGCAGATCCGCGTGCAGATCGAGGAAGCGACCTCCGACTACGATCGTGAAAAGCTGCAGGAACGCGTGGCGAAGCTCGCGGGCGGCGTCGCGGTGATCAAGGTCGGCGGCGCGACCGAGATCGAAGTGAAGGAGAAAAAGGACCGCGTCGACGACGCGCTGCACGCGACGCGCGCGGCCGTCGAGGAAGGCATCGTGCCGGGCGGCGGCGTCGCGCTGATCCGCGTGCGGCAGGCGATCCGCGCACTCAAGGGCGCGAACGCCGACCAGGACGCGGGCGTCAAGATCGTGCTGCGCGCGCTCGAGGAACCGCTGCGCCAGATCGTCACGAACGCGGGCGAGGAAGCGAGCGTGGTCGTCGCGAAGGTCGCGGAAGGCACGGGCAACTTCGGCTACAACGCGCAGACCGGCGAATACGGTGACCTCGTCGAGTCGGGCGTGCTCGATCCGACCAAGGTCACGCGCACCGCGCTGCAGAACGCGGCATCGGTCGCGGGGCTGCTGCTGACGACCGACGCGACCGTGTTCGAAGCGCCGAAGGATGCGGCGCCGGCCGCGGTGCCGGGCGGCCCGGGTGCGGGCGGGCCCGGGTTCGATTTCTGACATCGCTGTGCGCGGCCGCCCGAACCGGGCGACCGCGCTTCGATCCACGACGCGTGGCGGCACCGGTCGCCACGCGTTTTTTCATGCGTGAACGCCGCGCGCGCCGTCGTCAGAACATCTGGCGCAGGCCGATCGCGGCCCCGACGTTGTTGGTCCTGCCGATCTGGTCGACCTTGCCGGTGAGCCGGTTGGTGGCGCCCGGATAGTCGGCCGCGAACGCGCCGTTGCCGCGCGCGAAATCGACCGTGCCGTATACCTCGGTGTGCTTCGACAGCGCATATTCGGCCAGCACGGTCGCCGAGTAGTTGATTCCGGAGCCGAGCGTGCCGTCGAGCCGCTCCGCATTGCGCGCGTGGCCGTAATAGCCGGCCACCGTGATCAGCAGCGGCGCGGTAGCCTGCCAGTTCGCGCCGACGTAGAACGTATCGTCGATACGATTCGGGCTGCCGCCACCGAGCGTGGGCGCGCCGGCCTGCTGCATGTTGAAGTCGGTCGTGCCCGTCTTGTCCTGCCCGTGCAGCCAGCCGGCCAGCAGGCGCACGGACGGCGTGACCTGGTACGCACCGCTCACGTGCAGGAAGTTCACCTTCGCGCCGTTGACCGCGCTGCCGTTCACGGACGACACCGAGGTCTGCTGGAAGCCGGCGTTGATCGACGCGGGCCCTTGCGCGTAGGTCAGCTCGACACCGTACGTGCTGTCGAGACCCATCGCACCGGCATGATTGCCGAACCCGTAGATCGCATCGACGCTGAAGCCGTTGGTCGAGAACTTGTACTTCACCGAGTTCGCCACCGTCAGGTAGTTGCCGATGCCGTTGTACGCCCAACTGTCCTGCCAGTAGTCGCCGACGGTCATCGGGTCGAACACGTCGCCCATCGTGTCGTACAGCGGCGCGTACTGGTTGCCGAAGGTCAGCGAGCCGTACCGGTCGCTCGCCAGGCCGACGTACGCCTGCCGGCTGAACAGCGTGTTCGCGACGTGCAGCCTGCCGTCGCCGAGCTCGAAGCCGTTCTCGAGACGAAAGATCGCCGCGAGGCCGCCGCCGAGATCCTCGCTGCCGCGCAAGCCCCAGCGGCTGTGCGTTTCCGGGCCGACCGTCATGCCGACCAGGTCCCGGCCGTCGGGGCCGGCGTTAGTCTGATAGCGGATCGCCGTATCGACGAGGCCATACAACGTGACGGAACTCTGCGCAAAGGCGGGTGATGCCGCTGCTACGGCGAACACCGCGCCGACACCACCGGATACGACGATGCGGTTCATGAAAGGCCTCCCTGAGCGATTGATTTTGTAAGCACTCCGACAGCATTTGCGGCTGGCGGACGGTACTGCGCTCGGGAGAATAATCGGTCATATTCGCGACACCTATTGCCGATTCCGGATTGCACCTTTCCAACGCGCTCAACAATGACGGCGGCGTGCGGCGCACGCTCGCCGGCCGGTGCCGAAACGACCGCGAGGCGCCATCGACGGCACGCCGGGGTAAGATGAACGCTCCTTCCGCCGCTTCGCCGCCCGCGCCATGTCGACCACCATCAACACCCTGCTGCCGCTCGCCGGCGTCCTGCTGCTCAGCGTGGCCAGCCCCGGCCCGAACTTCGTGATCGTCACGTCCACCGCGCTCGCGCAGCGCCGCGCCGGCGTGATGACCGGGCTCGGCCTCGCCGCCGCATCGGGCACCTGGGCCGCGATCGCGATTGCCGGCGTCGGCCTGCTCGTGACCCACGTCGCCTGGGTGCACACCGCGCTGCGACTGGCAGGCGCCACGTACCTGATCTGGCTCGGCCTGAAGATGGTGCTGAGCGCACGCAAGCCGCTCGCCGTGTCCGCGCCGCCCGCGTCCTCCGGCTGGCAGGCCGCGAAGAAGGGCTACGTGGTCAGCATGACGAACCCGAAATCCGTCGCGTTCTACGGCAGCATCTTCGCGTTGATGGTGCCGGCGCATACGCCGGTGTGGCTCGATCTCACGGTCGTCGTGCTGTCGATCGGGATTTCGGGCGCGTGGTACTGCGCGATGGCGCTGCTCGCATCGCATCCGTCGGTGCGCCGGCTGCTGATCCGGCGCAAGGCCGTGCTCGACACGACGGCCGGGCTGCTGCTGATGGGGCTCGGCGGGCGCATGCTGGCCGGGCGCTGAGCGCCGCCGCGCTGTCGCATCGCCACGAAAAAAGGCCGCTTGCGACACCCCGTTGCCGGGAGTCGCAAGCGGCCTTTCCGCATGCCGCTCGCCTCAGCGCCGTGCCGCCAGCCTTCTCACGACGCTCACGAGCGCATCGACCTCATCGCACGTGTTGTAGAACGCCAGCGACGGCCGCACCGTCGCCTCGAGCCCGAAGCGCCGCAGGATCGGCTGCGCGCAGTGATGCCCGGAGCGCACCGCGATGCCCTCTTCGTTCAGCGCCTGCCCGACTTCCTCGGTCTCATAGCCCTTCAGCACGAACGACAGCACGCTCGCCTTGTCGCGCGCGGTGCCGACGAGCCGCACGCCCGGCACCGGCGCGAGCACGCTCGTCGCATACGCGAGCAGGTCGTGCTCGTAACGCGCGATGTTCTCGATGCCGACGCGGCTCACGTAGTCGAGCGCCGCGCCGAGCCCCACCGCATCCGCGATGTTGCCGGTGCCGGCCTCGAAGCGGTTCGGCGGCGGCTGGAACACCGTGCGCTCGAACGTCACGTCCGCGATCATGTTGCCGCCGCCCTGCCAGGGCGGCATGTCGTCGAGGATCGCGCGCTTGCCGTACACGACGCCGATCCCGGTCGGCCCGTAGATCTTGTGTCCGGAGAACACGAAGAAGTCCGCATCGAGCGCCTGCACGTCGACGCGCATGTGCGAGATCGACTGCGCACCGTCGACCAGCGCCTTCGCGCCCGCGCGATGCGCGAGTTCGACGATCTCCTTCACCGGCACGACCGTGCCGAGCGCGTTCGACACCTGCGTGACGGACACGATCCTGGTGCGGTCGTTGAGCAGCTTCCGGTATTCGTCGAGCAGCACCTGCCCCGAATCGTCGACCGGAATCACGCGCAGCTTCGCGCCTTTGAGTGCGGCAAGCTGCTGCCACGGCACGATGTTCGCGTGATGCTCGAGGTTCGACACGATGATCTCGTCGCCTTCGCCGACGTTCTGCACGCCCCACGTCTTCGCGATCAGGTTGATCGCCTCGGTGGTGCCGCGCACGAACACGATCTCGTCCGGCGACGACGCGCCGATGAAGCGCTGCACCGTTTCCCGCGCATGCTCGTACGCATCCGTCGCACGGCCGGCCAATGCATGCGCCGCGCGGTGAATGTTCGAGTTCTCGTGCGCATAGAAATACGCGAGTCGGTCGATCACGGCCTGCGGCTTGTGCGTCGTCGCCGCGTTGTCGAACCAGACGAGCTGCTTGCCGTTCACGCGCTCCTGCAGGATCGGGAAATCGCGGCGGATCGCGTTCACGTCGAACGGCGGGTGTGCGCCGCGATACAACTGACCTTGCGGCTCGGCCGCGCGCGTATCGTCGATGAAGTAACGCGGCACCTCGCCGCCCGATGCGCGCGACACCGGCACGTCGCGCTGCACGGCGAGCAGTTCGCGCAGCGCATCGTCGCCCGGAAGCCCGAACGCTTCCGGCGACGCGAGGCCGTTCGACGGCACGACGATGTCCTGCGGCGTCGCCTGCCAGCCCTGCCGCGAGCCGTCGGTGAAGTAAAACGGCGACGCGGCCGGCGCGGCCGGCACCGCGCCCTCCGACACCGCCGCCTGCGCCTGCGGCACGCCGAGCGCCGCGCCGCCGACGCGCGGCTCGAACGCGGGCGCGATCGACACCGCGTTGTCGGGCAGCCCGTTCTGCGCGGCCGCGTGCGGCGCGAGCGCGGGCACGCGATTGCCGAGCGACAGCACGTGCGTCGGCGCGGACGGCGCGAGGTTCGTGCCGGGCGCCTTGCCTTGCGGCAGCGCGAGGCCCGGCACGCCGGTGCCCGTGCCGCCCGGCCCCGCGAGCGGCGAGCCGCCCGGCGCCGGATTGCTCACCGACGCGAGGATCGGCGCGGCAGCCGGCAGCGCCGACGGCACGCCGCCGACCGCCCCGCTGCCCGCCGACAGCCCGGGCGCGGTGGCCTGCCCGGGCGGCGTCGCGAAGAACTCGGACGCGAGCCGCGCGAGCGCCGCCGGGTCGGGCAGGCCGGCCGGCAGCGGCGCGTGCGGCAACGCGAGCGCGTCGCTGCCGGCCGAGCCGGGATTAACGGTAGGTGTCGGGATAGTCATGGTACTTGGCGATTTCGACGTCATCGAGGACAGCCAGCGCATCCGGCGAATGGACCGCGAGCGAGCAGTACAGCGAGATCAGGTACGACGCGATCGCCTGGTTGTTGATCCCCATGAAGCGCACCGACAGGCCCGGCCCCTGCTCGCCCGCGACGCCCGGCTGATAGAGGCCGACCACGCCCTGGCGCTTGTCGCCGACGCGCAGCAGCAGGATCTTGGTCTTGCCGTCCGCGACCGGCACCTTGTCCGACGGGATCAGCGGAATGCCGCGCCACGTGAGGAACTGCGAGCCGAACAGGCTGACCGTCGGCGGCGGCACGCCGCGCCGCGTGCATTCGCGGCCGAACGCGGCGATCGCGAGCGGGTGCGTGAGGAAGAACGCCGGTTCCTTCCATACCTTGGTCAGCAGTTCGTCGAGGTCGTCCGGCGTCGGCGCGCCCGTCAGCGGGAAAATCCGCTGTTCGTCGGTCACGTTCGCGAGCAGCCCGTAGTCCGGGTTGTTGATCAGCTGGCTTTCCTGCAGTTCCTTGATCGTCTCGATCGTCAGGCGCAGCTGTTCCTTGATCTGGTCATGAGGACTGCTATAGAGATCGGAGATCCGCGTATGTACGTCGAGCACCGTGCTCACCGCGTTCAGGAAATACTCGCGCGGCTGTTCCTCGTACGGCACGAAGGTCTGCGGCAGCACGCTTTCGTCCTCGAGCTGCGTGCACGCGGCGCGCACGGCTTCCGGGTTCTTCACCTGGTTCAGGCGGTAGATGCCGGCCTCGACCGGCACCCACTGCAGCAGATGGGTCAGCCAGCGCGGCGTAATCGTGGAAAGCTGCGGGACGGTCTTGGTAGCGTTCGCTAGTTGGCGGGCGGCGTGATCGCTCAGCGCGGCCGTGCCGCTTGCAACGGTCGACATGTGTGGCTCCGGGTTCTTAAGATGAAAAACGGGATTGCTTATGACGCTGGGTGATTATCGGAAGCACGCACCTGCCGGCTCAACATGCTATAGCCGTCACGCGGCACCACCGAACGGGAAAGGAAGCGGAATGCGTCAGGCGACGGACACGCCGGGCAACAGCGTCGAGATCGACACGTCGAACGCGCGCGCGATCTTGTCGGCGGTGACGATCGAGGCGATCGCCTCGCCGCGCTCGATCTCGCCGACGTACGAGCGGTTCAGCCCCGCGTGTTCGGCGAGCTGCTCCTGCGACCACGTGCGCGCCTCGCGCAGCTTGCGCACGTTGGCGCCGAAGTGCTGGATCAGGTCGCTCATGTCGTCACCTGTGCGTCGGGCACCGGCTCGGCCGGCTCGCTCCGCGCGCGCGGCGCGGCATTCGCCTCGCTGCGCAGCACGGCCTGCGTGATGTTCGCGCCCGCCGGCACGTCCTGCGTGAGCCACACGTTGCCGCCGATCACCGCGCCGCGGCCGATCGTCACGCGGCCGAGGATCGTTGCGCCCGCATAGATCACCACGTCGTCCTCGACGATCGGATGGCGCGCGAGCCCCTTCTCCAGATGACCGGCCGCATCGCGCGGGAAGCGCTTCGCGCCGAGCGTGACGGCCTGGTACACGCGCACGCGCTCGCCGATGATCGCGGTCTCGCCGATCACGACACCCGTGCCGTGGTCGATGAAGAAGCCGCCGCCGATCCGCGCGCCCGGGTGAATGTCGATGCCGGTTTCCGCATGCGCCTGCTCGGCGATGATCCGCGCGAGCAGCGGCAGCCCGAGCCGGTACAACTCGTGCGCGAGCCGGTGGTGGATCATCGCGAGAATGCCGGGATAGCACAGCAGCACTTCGTCGACGCTGCCCGCCGCCGGATCGCCGTGGAACGCGGCCAGCACGTCGCTGTCGAGCAGCCGGCGGATGTCGGGCAGGCGTGCCGCGAAGGCCTGCACGGCGGTGGCGGCCGCTTCGTCGATCTGCGCGTCGGCGTTGCGTTGCCGCGCCGCGTAGCGCAACTCGAGCGTCACCTGCGCAAGCAGCGCGTTCAGCGCCGCGTCGAGCGCGTGGGCCACATAGAAGTTCTCGCTCTCCTGCCGCAGGTCGGGCGGCCCGAGCCGCATCGGGAACAGCACGCCCTTGAGCGCGCCGATGATCTGTGCGAGGGCCTCGCGCGCCGGCAGGTCGCGCCCGCCCGGTTCGAGCGAGCGCCGCTGCTTCTCGCGCCACGCGCGGCGCACGGTCTGGAGCGACTGAACGATGTCGTCGATATCGAATGCGGCCATGCTGACTTCTCCCCGTAACGGCCGTGACTCAGTCCTGCGCCCACGGCAGGCCGCGATGGCGCCAGCCGTTGCTGCCGCCGCGATGCTGCTGTTCGTCGAGGTCGCCCTCGAACCCTTCGAGCACGTTGAATACCTGCGTGAAGCCGCCTTTGGCCGCGGCCTCGGCTGCCTGCGCGGAGCGGTTGCCGCTGCGGCAGAGCAACAGCACGACCGCGTCCTTGCCGGTCTTCGCTTCCAGTTCGCGCACGAAGCGCGGGTTGCGCGTCAGGCTCGTGCCGGTCGCCCACGGCACGTGCAGCGACTCCGGCACGTGGCCGACGAATTTCCGTTCTTCCGCGGTGCGCACGTCGACCAGCAACGCGTCGCCGGCGGAAAAGAGCGCCCACGCGGCTTCCGGCGCCACGCCGCCCGCGTACGGCGTGCCCGCCGCTGCGGCCGCCGCGCGGGCGTCTTCGAGCGCCTGCTGGGCGGCGGTTCGTTCTTCCAATGCAAACGTCATCACGCTTCCTTGTTCTCGCAAATTCGTATGATCAAACATGCCGGGAATGCGGCCGGTGCAGCTTGCGTGCTGTCTATAGCCGTCAGCCCCACTATGCGAGCGCGCTCGGGGAAGCAGAACCAATAAAAATTCATTTCCTAATCAGCAGCGCGTGAAATGCAATAGCAGACGCGCGCAATTGGGGCGGTTTCGTGCGGAGGACGGGGAGCGATGGCCGTTCGATGTCGCGCATCGAAGGTGTTTTGAAAGGATCGGCGGCGGCGAAGCCGGGAACGATGCCGCATGCGACGCGCGCCGCACGTCGTGATGGAATCGTGCGCCGGGTCGAACGGCGCACGCTTCGATGAATCGGCGAATGGCAAGCGGCCGGCGCGGTGCATCGCCGACGCACCACGCCCGTCACCGCATCAGCGGTCCGGATCGTCGCCGCGGGCAATCGCGCGACCCACCTCGTCGGCCTGCCGACGCACGTCGTCGGGACGATGCTCGACCACCGCGTTGATCGCCGGGTTCACCGCTTCGAGGCGGGCCAGCGCGGCATCCGCCACTTCCCGCGCGGACACTTCACGTTGCTGCTCGCGCTGCGCGATTTCGGTCGCCGACAGTTGCCAGAGTTGCTGCGTCATGAATTCTCCTCGTCAAGGGACTTCACAATCACCGACGGCGCCGCGCGTCACGCACGCCGCGCCGCCGCCTTCACTCACTGCGCATCCTGCTTCGCACGTTCCGCGGCCGCGATGATCGCGTCGGCCACGGCTTTCGGCTGGCTCAGCATCGCGACGTGGCTGCCGTTCACACGCGTGACCGTCGCGCCGATCCGCTTCGCCATCGCCTCCTGCAGCTTCGGATCGATCATCCGGTCCTGCGTCGCGACGACGAACGACGACGGCTTCGCATGCCACGCGGCCTGCGCGACCTTCTCCGAAATGCAGCCACCGTACCACGGCCCCTGCGTCGCCGCGACGACACGTTGCTGCGCGGGCGGCAGGTCCGGCGCGAAATCCTGTGCGATCGCCTTGTCCGACAGCGTCGCGAAACCGCCCGCATCGTTGCGCAACTCGCCGGCCCACGACGGTGCCGGCAGCCCCTGCGTGACGTCGGCGATCGACTGGCCGTTGTCCGGCGCGAACGCGGCGACGTAGACGAGCGACTTCACCTTGTCGTCGTTGCCCGCATCGCTGATCACGACACCGGCCCACGAATGGCCGACCAGCACGACGGGCCCCTTCTGCTCGTCGATCGCGCGCTTCGTCGCGGCGGCGTCGGCGGCGAGCGAGCTCAGCGGGTTCTGCACCGATACGACATGCAGGCCGCGCGCTTCGAGCAGCGGAATCACGCGGTTCCAGCTCGACCCGTCGGCGAACGCACCGTGCACCAGCACGACGTTCGTGCCCTTCAGGTCTTCCTTGGGCGCCGCCTGCGCCGAGACCGCACCGAACAGGCCGCCGAGCACCGCAGCGGACACCAGAACCCGTTTCGTCAAACCGACCATCGTCATGCTCCTTTTCATCGTGTTGTGCATCTGAAGTGTTTCCGATGCGGCCGCGCCGCTCGTCTCCCGGGCGCGGCCGCGGATCACGAGTGCGCGTACAGATCGTCCGCGTCCGTGCGCGCGTTCCGTGCGGCGCGCTGGTCGGCCGCGGCGTAGCGGGAGGCCGGCGCCGACGCGGCAGCCACGTTGTCGTCCTGCGACTTCGACGGGCCGTTCTGGTCGGAGCGCGCGACCTGCTGCGCTGCGATGACGTTCTGTGCGGCGGCGATATCGTCCGGGTAGTGCGCGTCGCTGCCGGCCGGGTTGTAGCCGGCCTGCTCGAGCCTGACGAGGTCGGCGCGCACATCGGCGCGCGTGAGGCCGTGGCCGGCATCGGCGAACGACAAGGCGGGGATCGAAGCGAGTACGGCAACTGCGAGGATTCGAGCGGCTTTCATGAGATTGCTCCTTGAAGGAAGGTGGGGGGTATCGATCACTCGGCATCCGGTGCGAACGCTTGGCACCGAACGTTTTCTGCATGTCGACAGTAGAACCCGCTCACGTATCCGGCTTGTTTCCGAAACTCGCCTTCAGTGCAATCCGATGTTTCCGGAGCCTCGATAGATACAGTGCGATACAAATCCGTCAGCATCGCAACGAACACACGGACGATAGCGATTCGAGCGCTTCCAGGTACGGACGCGATGTCGTGTGCAGTCGCGTCATGAGGCCAATTCGCCGGATGGTCGCCTGTCGGACGACAGCGGATCGCAAGGCCACACGCACTACGTCAACAACGAAGCCATGCGACCGATTCGGGCCTGAAACACATTCTGACAATCCGTGTCCGTTATCACGGCCTCCGCGCGGAGTTTTCGGGCGACCGCGTCTTTCACGCGCGCCGATTCAGTATGCTCGCCGCCTGATCACGTTTCCCTCTTGCTTCGGACACTTATCTTTTCACTCCGTGTCGGTCCGATGGTGGCGGAACGCATCCCGCATGTTGAGGAGTCTGGATGACCGATTCAATTTTCGATTCTCGATCGGAAGCGAAAACGCGCAATGACGAACGCGTCTCGCACGCGGCTGCGCCGGACGCGCCCGCATATCGGCCGGCACCGCCGCCGATCGTCGTCGGCCGCGTCGAAGGCGTGACGATGTTTGCGAAGAACACACCGCTCATCTGTCTCAAGCAGATGCCGTTGCCCGGCATCGTGATCTTCGTGCATGGGGTGAACTCGGAGGGCGAATGGTTCGAGGCGTCGGAGGAAGGGCTGTGCAAAGGCCTGAACCGCAGGCTCGGGCGTCTGGACGATCAGATGATGTATCACGGTATCGATGCGGGGCAATTGACGCCCGCGAAGTACACGGAGAGTGTGACGCCGAATGGGTTTCTGAACCCGAAGCTCTGGTCCGGCAACTACATCAAACCCGATCCGTCGTTCTCACCCGTCATTCATTTCCGCTGGGGCTATCGCGCGACCGCAGCGGAATTGAAAGAGTACGGCGACAAGATCTTTCTGAACGAGAAGGACTATTGGGGCGGCGGCCCGTTCACGAACGGCTGTTCAAGTCTGCCCGATCTTTGGCACGGCGGTCTGGACGATCGAACGATGGGCTGGATGACCGTGCAAGGCATCAATCCAACCAACCGCCCGCTGTATCGCGCGCCGCCGCGTGCGTATGGCGTGCTCGCGGCGCTGCGACTGGCCAGACTGATCGAGTCGATCCGCCGCATGCAGGCCGACGTGCCGATTACCGTCGTGTGTCACAGCCAGGGCAACATCGTCGGTCTCACGGCAGCGTTCTTCGGCGACGCGTTTCCCGATGTCGAAGATCCGTGGGGGCGCACGGGCCACTGCGTGGCAGACGCCTACGTGCTGGCGAACGCGCCGTACAGTCTCGCCAATGCCGACGGCCCGAACAAGTCCGACACATTCATGGATACATGGTCGCAGCGCGCGACGAAAGACGGCAGCGGCCGGCGTGGACGACAAACCTACGCCGCGCGCACGAAGACATTCGGCAAATTCCTGTCGATCATCGGCGCTCGAAAAGCTTACGAACAGCCTGCCCACAAAATCGATGAGGACATGGAGAACGAGCGGGTATCGCCGACGAGCAAGCGGTCTTATGCGGCGCAAGAGGATCGCGCGAGGCACGGGCTGAATGAATCGACGTATGGCCGCGTCACCGCGTATTGCTGTCCGCACGATCAGGTGATTTCGGCGGTGACGGTTCAAGGCATCGGCTGGCGCGGTATCGGCAAGCACGAACTCGACGATATCGGTGCCGCTGGCATCCTGACTCAGCGTGTGTTCGCATCCGGCTTTCCGGTCGGCGTTCAGAAACCCTACCGGTACTGGGAAGACGATTGGCGATATGACAAGAAGGGAACGAAGCCGGGATTCTGGTATCCGCCGTCACCGCCGGCCAAATTCAATCTGATCGGTGCGCTCAAAGGAAACGAAAACGTTCTGGGGATAGCCGCAACGCTGGCGACCGCGCCGCTCATGTTCGTCGTGACTGGCATCAGTTCGGCGTTAAACATGCTCCGCGTGAACGCTGACCCGCCGAAGGGTTGGACGGTGGTGGCGGATGCGCCGGAACTCGACGAGCCGTTCCCGCCGAAGGCGATGCGATTCGGTAAACCCGTCGAGACGAAGGACGGCGATGCGACAAGCGACTTCAACGAAGGCAACGATCCGCCGGCTGCTTGGCGCGACGCGAACAAGGCTGACGCGGACAAGCGGGCCGATGATCCGTACGACCAGTACCAGCCGAAGAACACAGATAGCGTCGCGCAGGGTACGGCAGGCACGGAGGCCGGGCAGCGTTATGAGGACCGCGCGTTGATGCGGATGGAAGCGCGACGAACGCTGAACAACGAATGGCTCGATGGCGACGGCCACGTGATCGGCGAGGACGGCAAAAGCGCGATGCCCGAAGGCTACAAGGAATGGCGCGACAAACAGATTGTCAATTGGCTCGATCGCGGCGCGACCAACAGCCCGACGAATCACTCAACGACGATGACCAACCCCGAGCATGCCGAAAAGGCGCTTGCGTATGACGTGGCCGTGGGCCTGTGCTACTTGACGGAAAAACAACTCAAATCGCTGCGCATTGAGGCTGATTGGCGGATGGGCGATGGGATACCCAAAGACACCCCGAACAAGAAGTATGCCGACTATTTTGCGTCTGGCTCTTTCGCTAGAACGCCTCTCCAGGAATGGGTACACGCAGAGAAAAGCGAAGGCGAGATGCCGGCCGCAATCTCGAATGAGCGTGAAGGTCAGTTTTACTTAAAGGTTGGGGGGGCCGTATGAAGATGCTGATCGCTACATGGCCGCGACGTATCGCTATCGCTATTTGTGTCTGGCTGATCACCACTGCTCTCATGGCCTGGCTGATGGCGCACGTAGAACAACCTGACCCTGCGCATTTGGAAATCGGAGATTGGATGAAACGCTTTTTTGTCGTGCCCGCACTGACTGCGGCTATGGTTTTTGCGTTCACTACGGCCATGACGCGTCCAGCACAAGGCGCACCTATCGGGGATCCGAAGGAAGGTGCAGCAGTCGGATCCGCAGAATCGGCGAAGCCATTCGTCGCTCAGGTTGTCGGCCTGGTCTGGTTGAATCCATTGCAACGTATGGATTACCCGACCGAATGGCAATCGTTGTGGACGCAAGGGCTTGCGACACCGAACAAAAACGATGACATGGTCCGCACCGATCCGAAGTCCTTTACCACCCTGCAATCGGTAGCGGGGATCGCATATGGCAACGAAGGCGAGGAAACGTTCGACGGCTTCTATGCCAAGTACATCGACAAATTCATCCTGCTTCTACGCGCTCGTTACTTCAGCAACGTGAAATACTTCTACACCGTGAAATCCGATAGCCAGAAAGATTGGCGCGAACTCGCCGGCATACGCGTCGAAGTTGCCGTTCCGCCCCGACTCGATCCGGCCTTTGCCAAGTCGCGCATGGTCGATCGGATGATGAACTTCTTCGAGATTGGCCCGCCATCAGCGAAGACGCTTTGGAGCCGCGACACACCTCCCGACGTGCAAATCACTCAAGGCGGTGCAAACGCCGGCTTCACATCGCTGAACAACGCGCTGGACTATTTACAGAAAAACCCCGACAAGACCGTATGGGCCATGAACTGGGACGCCCCGAACTTCCCGCCCACAGATGCGCAGATCAACGAGAACCTCGTCGTGCTTTTTCTCGCCGGCCCGAACTTCAACACCGAGCGCGAACCACTCGCCTGGATCGGCAAGGCCGCAACTGGCAACACGCGCGATTTTTCGCCAAAGGTTGGCACGACGCGAACGGTGCAGGCATGGAAAGCCACGATCGACGAAGCAGCACGCAACGCCGATGTCGCGGTCACGGACCTGAGCTACATCGTCCACGACGCAGGTGTACCCAGCGACGCAGCGTCGTTACGCGTTGTCTCGCTCGCGCAGACCTTGACTGAAACCCTTCCGGAATACGACCCCAGGAATCAGACCTTCAACACGGCCGCCCTGCTCGGCGACATGGGAACCGGCAGCGCGTTGACCGACGTCGCACTCGCAATCGGCCGAATCAACCACTTTGGCGGCAACGCCTTGGTAGCAGGCACGACCGACCCCGAGCACCCCGTCGCGGTCGTGATCAAACCACCGTCGAAGCTCACGCCGATCGATCCGAACCAAGACTGGTTCCGCGCACGCGGCGGCAACAACGCGTACCTCCCCTGGTGGGGTCGCCGACACGACACCGATTACGGCATGCAAGGCTATTCGTGGTGACGCAATCTACGCGGCGGCGCAATCGTTGGCGACCGGGTTCGCTCCGCCGCTCCACCCGCAATTCGGCACCGGCGATCAGAACGATGGTGAATGGCGAACGGCGTACCCCACACGACACGCATTCGCCGGTTCCGCCACGCTCGCCCCCTCAAGGCGCAAACCGCGTGAACACATAGTCGTGATTCTTCACGCGCGCCTGATGGCACGCGAAGCAGGTCTGATGCTGACCGATATCGGCCGGCACGCCGTTGATGAAGCGCCCGAAGCCCCAGCCGCCCGTCGATGCATAGCGACGCGAATCCTTCACCATCACCTGGACGGTCGTCGCCTGGCCGGGCACCGTTGCCGGCGCGAACTCGTCGGACTGCTTGCGCTTGTACGCGAGCTTCACGAGGATCGCGCCGTCCGGAAACGGCAGCGTCGCCTGTTCGAGCGCGCGGATCGCGACGGGGTTGCCGAGCACCACGCGCAATTCGTCGAGCGGTGCCGCTTCCTCGGCCGGCGCGACCATTTCCCACTTCCGGTAGCCGGGTGGAATCGTCACGCCGTAGATCGGCGACGCGGCCGGCTTCGGCTGCTCGGCCAACGCCGCCGGGCCGCTCGCTGCCAGCGCGCCGGCCAGCAGCACACCCGCGACGAGTGCACGGCGCGCGCCGCGATGCACAACACCAGCAGTACCTGCCCGCATCACAGATGCTCCACTTGCAGGATCGCATCGGCGAACGCCTGCGGCGCTTCCTGCGGCAGGTTGTGGCCGATGCCGCCGGTGATCGTCCGGTGCTGGTACTTGCCCGTGAACTTCTTCGCATACGCGGCCGGCTGCGGATGCGGCGCGCCGTTCGCGTCGCCTTCCATCGTGATCGTCGGCACGGTGATCGCCGGGCCGGCCGCGAGCCGCCGCTCGATGTCGTCGTATTGCGCTTCGCCCTGCGCGAGCCCGAGGCGCCAGCGATAGTTGTGGATCACGACGGCCACGTGGTCGGGGTTCTGGAATGACGCGGCGCTGCGCGCGAAGGTCTCGTCGGAGAACTGCCACTTCGGCGATGCGAGTTGCCAGATCAGCTTGTTGAACGCGTCGCGGTTCGCCGCGTAGCCGAGCGCGCCGCGCTCGGTCGTGAAGTAGAACTGATACCACCACTGCAATTCGGCCTGCGGCGGCAGCGGCTTGCGGTTCGCCTCCTGGCTGCCGATCAGGTAGCCGCTCACCGACACCAGCGCCTTCACGCGCTGCGGCCACAGCGCCGCGATGATGTCGGCCGTGCGCGCACCCCAGTCGTAGCCGCCGAACACCGCGCGGTCGATCTTGAGCGCATCCATCAGCGCGACGATGTCGACGGCCGTCACCGCCTGCTGGCCGTTGCGCACCGTGTCGGCCGAGCGGAACGTCGTCGATCCGTAGCCGCGCAGGTACGGCACGATCACGCGATAGCCGGCCGCCGTGAGCAGCGGTGCAACGTCCGCGTAGCTGTAGATATCGTACGGCCAGCCGTGCAGCAGAAACACGACCGGACCGTTCTTCGGCCCGAGATCCGCATACCCGACGTTCAGCACGCCCGCGTCGATCTGGTGGATCTTGCCGAGCGACGCCGCGCCGGCCGCGCGCTTCGGCGTCGACGCATCGGGCGCCGACTGCGCGCGCGCCAGCGAGCCGAACCCGAGGTCGGCCAGGCTCAGGCTGGCGAGTGTCGTGCCCAGAATCAGGCGGCGGCGGGTGTTGACGGTATCAGGCATGACGCGTTCTCCATTGTCGATCGGTAAGAAAGGGGCCCGCGGCACGTGCGGGCGATGCGGTATCGCCATTCACGGCGGCGGCGCATCGCACCGCGCCGCCGTGTGAATCGCTTCACCGGTTTTATATCCGAACCGTCCGGACGCTTTGTATCCCAACGTATCTGCGTTCGGGTACGACATACAGCGATTCAAAATCGTGGCGGAAACAGGCGTTCGCGGTCGGCCGCGCGCGACGCGCGCGACACGAGCCGGCATCACTACCGGCCAGCGTTTTCCCGTCAAGCCACGCTTACGCGCGACGCAACGGCCGGAACCCGGCGCGCACTTCGCGGGCGAACAGTTCCGGCTCCTCCCAAGCCGCGAAATGCCCGCCCTTGTCGACTTCGTTGAAGTAGATCAGGTTGTGATAGCTGCGCTCGGCCCAGCTGCGCGGCGCCTGGTAGATCTCGCCGGGGAACACCGTGATCGCCGCCGGCAGCGAGATGTCCACCGCGTTGAAGTTGTTCGAGTGATCCTCCCAGTAGATCTGCGCGGCGGACGTCGCCGTGTTGGTCAGCCAGTACAACGAAATGTCGTCGAGAATCTCGTCGCGCGGAATCGACCGTTCCGGCACGCCGCCGCTGTAGGTCCACTGCGAGATCTTGTCGTACATCCACGCGGCTTGACCCGACGGCGAATCGGCCAGCGCGTAGCCGACCGTCTGCGGACGCGTGACCATCATCGCCGAGTAGCCGCAGTTATCGCGATAGAACGTTGCGAGCTTCTCGTACGCGGCCTTCTCCTTCGGCGCCAGCGACGCCGGTGCCGGCGCGTCGGTCTGGAGCAGCGTCGCGATGTCCGGCGGCACCGTCGCCGGCATGTTCACGTGAATCCCGGCCAGGCCCTGCACGCGCTGCATCGCCATCCGGTGCGAGATCACCGAGCCGCAGTCGCCGCCCTGCGACACGAAGCGCGTATAGCCGAGGCGCGCCATCAGCTCGCCCCAGGCACGCGCGATGTGGTCGGAGCCCCAGCCCGTTTTCGCCGGACGCCCCGAGAAACCGAAACCCGGCAGCGACGGCACGACGACGTGGAACGCATCGTCGGCACTCGCGCCGTGCGCGGTCGGGTCGGTCAGCGGGCCGATCGCCTTCAGCAACTCGAAGATCGAACCGGGCCAGCCGTGCGTCATGATCATCGGCATCGCGTTCGCGTGCCGCGAGCGCACGTGGATGAAGTGAATGTCGAGCCCGTCGATCTCGGTGATGAACATCGGAAAGCCGTTCAGGCGCGCCTCGCCCTTGCGCCAGTCGTATTCGGTACCCCAGTAACGCAGCAGCGCCTGCATGCGAGCGAGCCGCACGCCCTGCGATTCGTCGGCGACGGTCTCGCGGCCCGGCCAGCGCGTCGCGGCAAGGCGGCGGCGCAGGTCGGCCAGTGCGTCGTCGGGGATATGGGCGGTGAACGGGCGTATGCCGTTGCCGCCGGTGGCCGCACGCAGCGCGGCGGTGGGCAGCATCGCGGATACCCCGGCGGCCACGGAAGTGGCCAGCAGGTGGCGACGCGTCGGGGAAAACGGTGTGGAAGACATCGTTCGGCATCTCCTTTCGTGAAGTGGAAAGTGAACATGCCGCGCGTCGGAGCGCGCCTTCGCTTTCATTCGGGCGCGCGCCGGTCACGCGGCGTTGCCCATTTGAAAGGTCTGATGTATCCGGGATTTGTCTGACTTGTACGGGTTTGTAGCGGAAACGCGGACGTCGCCGTCAGGGCGCGACCCAACGGCCTTCGTAGCCGTCGTCGTTCACGTCGAACACCGCGCGGCGATGGCCGCCGCGCGCGAGTTCGAGCCAGTCGATGCGCGTCACCGTGACGTGGAGCAGGCAGAAGTTCCGGTACCCGTCGTCGATGGCCGATGTGCCTGCGGTTGCGCCTGCCGCAACGTGCGCCTCTTCGGGCGACTCGATCGGCGTGCCGGGGCGCAGCGGTGCGCGATACAGCAGCAGCGTATGCGGACGGCTCGATTGCCAGACCGCGCGACGTTGCGCTTCGTCGTCGCAGATCGATGCCACGCCTTCCGCGCGAATCTGCACGAGTGAATCGAGATCGTTCGCGACGATGGCGATACGCGCGTCACGGCGCAATTCCGCGACCTTCTCCGAACGCGCATCGGTATGGAACGACAGCAGGCGATCGGCGCGGCTCACTTGCCGCAACACGATCGTGCGCACCTTCGGCGCACCATCGAGGCCGAGCGTCGCGGCCTGCAGCATCGTGAACGGCGAGCGCTGCGCGCCGACGCCGGACTCGAGGCAGGACCAAAGGCGGTCGTACGTTTCCGTCAGCGATTCGGAAGGGGTGTCGGTGTCGGACATGATGGCGCGGCGATCCTGCGCGATTCGATCGCGACAGCTTAACCGTTTCGGCGGCGGGCTTTCCTTGTAGGCCCGCCGCCGCGCGGTTCAGTTGTAGCCGAGGACGGCCGGTGCGGCGTCGCGCGTGTCGGTCGACTCCGCGCCGAAGCGGCCGAGTACGTCGGCCACGTACTGCGGCCCCGCGCTGATCTGCGACGACTTGTGCGCGACGGGACGGATATCGGCCATGCCCGGCGCTTCGTCCGTCCATGCGGTGTGGTTGATGATCATGTTCATGTGTGTCTCCTCACGCGGCCAGCGCCGCACCATACGCGCGCACGAGGCGCGCCACGCCTTCCCGGATCGCGTCGACATCGGGCGCGGCGAACGACAGCCGCAGCGATGCCGCGTCGACGTTGTCCGCGAAGAACGCCTTGCCCGGCACGAAGACGACCTTGTTCGCGATCGCCTGCTGCAGCAGCACGTCCGACGACACCGCGCCGATGCGTGCCCACACGAACATCCCGCCTTCGGGACGATGGAACGTGATCGCGTCGCCGAGACCGTCGCGCAGCGCGTCGCACATCGCGTCGCACTTGCGCTGGTAGGCCGCCGTGATGCGCGGCAGATGGCGTTCGAGTGCGCCGTCGGCGAGATACTCGGCGGCGGTGGCTTGCGTCCACGGCGTGCTGCACAGGTCGACCGTCTGCTTCGCGATCACGCAGCGCCGCGCGATTTCGGCCGGCGCGATCGTCCAGCCCACGCGCAGCCCCGGCGCGACGATTTTCGACAGGCTCGCGAAATGCACGATCCAGTCGCGCGCGCCTTCGACGTCGTTCGCGAGTGCAAGCATCGACGGCACCGGTTCACCCGCGAAACGCAGGTCGCCGTAGGGATCGTCCTCGACGATCAGGAAACGGTATTGCACCGCGAGGCGCAGCAGCTTCAGCCGGCGTTCGCGCGTGAGCGTCGCGCCGGTCGGGTTCGCGAAGGTCGGGACCGTGTAGAGCAGCTTCGGCTGCGCGATCGCGCCGGATGCGAGTTGCGACGCGAGGCGGTCGACGTCGAGCCCTTCGCCGTCGACGGGGATCGTGACGATGCGCGCCTGTTGCAGACGCATCGCCGACAGCGTCGCCGGGTACGCCGGCTGTTCGGTCAGCACGACGTCGCCGGGGCCGACCATCACGCGCAATAGCAGATCGAGGCCCTGTTGCGAGCCGGTCGTGACGAGCAGTTCGGCGGGCGTGCACGTCACGTTGCGGCGCGCCATCAACGCGATCAGTTGCTGCTTCAGTTCGGCGAGGCCGTCGGTCGGGCCGTATTGCAGGCAGCGGACCGGCTGGGCGTATGCGCGTTCGGCGGCGGCGTTCAGGCCGTCGACGTCGAACAGGTCGCTGGCCGGGTAACCGCCGGCGAACGAAATCATCCCCGGCTCGGAGAGGTATTTGAACAGCTCGCGGATCGGCGAACCGGCAGGATTCTGGAATGAGGGCGTGAACGCGTACATGTCGTCGTGAGCTGGATGGCAGCGACGGCCGGGATAGCCGACGGGTGCCGCCCGCCAAGGCACTTCTGGCGCCAACAGCGGGAATTCGAGCCACGATTGTCGATAGTCATTAACGCTGCGGCAAACGATATCTATGCACTAGGTCTTGCGGTTTGGTCATCAATTGCCGGGGGCGAATATATTCGCCGGATGAACGTGCGGCCGATGATGTCCTCGCTGTCCCGCTCCGTTGCGCATTTCTGGCCCGGGGGATCGCAAGCGCACTTTCCAGAGTTCTCCGACCATTGGCATAACCTGCCCTCCGTCGAAACAATCGCCGCGTTTCGTATGCCGCCTTTGCTCGACGCAGCGGGCACTCGGCAGATCGATCGCGGCTCCGACCGCGCCGGCCAGGCTGCCGCGACGTTTCAGATCTGCAACATAATCCCCATTCCGTTTGCCCGGTCACGTGTCATCCGCACCCGCTCCGACAAGGCTGCCGGTTCCCGCCATAGGCGCCCTGGCGGGCACCGACGCGCCCATCGCGCCGGGCCCGTCTCGCCATCGCACTTGACTGCCGCCACTTCAGAAGGAAACCGGTCATGAAGTGTACGCGCTCGACGTTCAGGCGCCGCGGTGGGCGGCCTAGCCAATCCGGCACTTCCGGAACGTTTCAAGTCCGACACATTTCGCGCGACGACCGGCATCTCGACTTGCGTCGATGCCGCCTCATCAGCCCGAACGAACCGCCCCGACGCGCGTGGCACGCTCCGTGCGTCCACGCCACAGGCGCGGGACCAGCCGTCCCGGCGCCTCACCAAATATTTCGACAAAGTCCGCGTCCAGCACACCGGTAATGGCGCTTTTTCGCTGCAGGACGCATCGGGGGACACAATGAAAACAAGCACCACGATCTCGATCGCGGCGTCGCCGGGAATGCGCAGCGGCGCAGCAACGATCACACCGGGACCGCTCCCGGATGCAAGTCGAACGCTCCGACAGGCATGTGCGCCTGATCACAAGCAGCGGCGCCGTGTGCGCGCACGGACGCACCATCCCGCCGCTCACTTCATCGGCATGAGCGTCCGCGTACCGCTGCCTATTCACCACAAGGCGAAACGCGCGTGCTGAGTTGCACCCGGCATCTCGCCTGAAGGCTCACGGGCCGCCAGGATGCACCGCGCTGCCTTCAGCGAAGCTGGAACCTGATGGTCCGTTGCGCCGCGTGTGGATTGCCGGCTCACGAAATATCGTCGATAAAAGTCTTCCATTCGATCATGAAGCGGACTGAGAAAAGCCCTTGTTCGGTCATCGCACTTGCGCTTTCGTTGGCCGTTCTGTTCGTGTTAACTCACCCGTATACGGGCATTCGACACGACGCGATCCTGTACACCGCGCAGGCACTATACAACGCACATCCCGAGAATTTTTCGCACGACCTGTTCTTCGAATTCGGCTCCCAGGATCGCTGGACGATTTACGGTCGGATCTTCTCGCAGCTGATCTCGGCATTCGGGCTCCGCACGAGCAATCTCGTGGGCCTGATTGCAGCTCAGGCACTCTGGTGGAGCGGCATGTTGCACCTGACGAAGAAACTGCTGCCTGCTCCGTGGCACTGGCTAGCGTTGTTCTTCATCGCCTGTATGCCGGCAGATTACGGCGACGGTCTGCTATTTTCGTATGACGAAGTATTTCTCACTGCCCGGCTTCCCGCCGAAGCACTCGGCCTGTGGGCGATTGCCGCGATGCTCGAACGCCGATATCGCGTTGCCATCGCGCTGACGGTCGTCGCGACTGCCATGCACCCGCTGATCGGCGGCGTTTCGCTTGTCTTCGTCGTACTCGGCCAGATGCCACGTATGAAGTGGTGGCGGCTATTGCCGCTCGCGCTCGTAGCATTCGCAATCGTCGAGATGCCGCCGTTCAAGGCGCTGCATCTGTATCCGTTCGATCCGGAATGGCGGTCGATCGCACGATACAACGTGCCATTCCTGTTTCCGACCTTATGGTCGCTCACTGCATGGAGCAAGGTTTGCTGGGCTATCGCACTTCCTGCGACGTTATGCGCGTCCCAAGCCGAGGAGCACCGTGCGCTGTGGTCGAATCTCACACTGATCGGTGTTGCCGGCGTCGCGCTGACGACGATCGCGGACTTGACCGGACAGGACGCCATCTGGATACAGCTGCAGCCGTGGCGCGCGCTGTGGCTGCTGACGTTGCTGCAATGGCCCGCGGCCATTTTGCTCGTGCGGCGCGAACGCCACACACGGCAGACGCTGATCTGGCTGCTCGTGATCTGCTGGCTACTGGTCGACGTCGGCGGAGGATTCATCGCGCTGGGCGTTGCCGCGGCGCTCCACGCAGCAGCCCGTCGGCCGGCATCCGGCACTCCGAGAGCGCTGCTTGGCGAGCTCACCCCGGTGCTTCGCCATACGTGGATCGGGACGACGCTCATTGCCGCAACGGTCTGGATCGTATTCCAGTGCGCGTACCAGGTCGGTCGCGTCGCCTATCCGACCGGCAGCGTGATGCTCGATAGCCCGTGGCTCGAAACACTGATTCACACGCGCCTCGTCGTCATACTGGTCGCGTTGCTCGTCATGCTCAATCTGTCGCGCAAACGAATCGCGATCATCGGTCTGCCGGTGGTATTGGCCGCATTCGCCGCATACGGACTCGTCAATATCGACCAGCGATCGGAAGCCGCCAAGATCATGGAAGCCGGCGCCGACCGCGCGGACTTCGCGCCATTCGAAGGTACGGTCGCGCGCGGCGACATCGTCTACTGGGACGGACCGGCGGACGAAGTCGTCTATCCGTGGCTGATGATGAAGACGTCGAGCTATTACTCGTCGACGCAGGCTGCGGGTCTGATCTTCCACCGCCGCACTACCTTCGAGGCAGTACGACGGGTCGAACTGATCAAGCAAGATCCCAATGCCGCACGGCCGCGCGGCGGCAATGCCGCGGACAAAAGGTCGACCGTATTCGTGACCAAGTACGAATACCTGCCGCTCACCCAAGCGGGCATCCGGCACATCTGTGCGGACCCGGTGCTGGATTTCATCGTGTCGCATCGGCGCTACCCGGAGCTGGTGACCCGCTACGCCTGGTCGCCCGAACCCCAAAACACTGTCTGGCTATACGACTGCCGCAGCATCAGGGCGACTGCCGCAGCTCAGGACACGTCGTCCGCGCGCACGCAACAAGCCAGCAAGACGAAGGCGCTTTCCGCACAACGGCCGACTGCCGCCCGAGGCGATACCTCCCCGCCTCGCCACGCGCAAGCGCACGACGTCTGAACAGGAAATCCAGATCATCGATTCGAGATGGCAGTTTGCCGTTTAGCTGGAGCGGCCGATACGACAGTCAATGGACCAGCGATTTGAGACCCGGGGTGACAACATGGATCAATCGGTTGACGTACTTATCATCGGCGCGGGGCCGGGCGGCCTCACCGCCGCCTATCTGCTGACCAAGCAGACCGATCTGTCGGTCGCGATCGTCGAGAAAGATCCTCACTATGTCGGCGGCATCAGTCGCACCGAACGGTTCGACGGCCACTGCTTCGACATCGGGGGACACCGCTTCTTCTCCAAGTCCGCGGACGTGGTCGCGCTGTGGCACGAACTGCTCCCGGACGACTTCATCGAGCGGCCGCGCAGCTCGCGCATCTTCTACCGGAACAAGTTCTACCGCTACCCGCTCGACGGCATCGAGGCTTTGGTGAATCTCGGCATCATCGAAAGCACTCGCTGCGTGCTTTCATACCTCGCAGCCCGCATCAAGCCTTGCCCAAACCCCAAGTCCTTTCATCAGTGGGTCGCCAATCAATTCGGAGAACGGCTTTTCTCGATCTTCTTCAAGACGTACACCGAAAAGGTCTGGGGCATGTCGTGCGATGAGATTTCGGCCGACTGGGCCGCGCAGCGCATCAAGGGCCTGAGCCTGTCTACCGCCATCGTCAGCGCAGTGAAGCGCTCGCTCGGCATCCGGTCGAAAAAGTCCGACGTCAAGACCCTGATCGAATCGTTCCATTACCCGCGCCGCGGCCCCGGCATGCTGTGGGAAGCCGCCGCCCGGAAATTCGAGGATCAGGGTGGACGGCTGATGATGGGACAAGCGGCCAGCGCAATGCAATACGACAGCCGCACGCGGCGCTGGCTCGTCGAAACCGTCGGCCAGGACGGACAGAAGAATCGCATCAGCGCTCGTGATGTGGTGTGCACCGCGCCGCTGCGCGAAACACTCAACGCGATTTCGCCCCGTCCGTCGTCCGCGGCGGCCGCGTCAAGGCTGCAATATCGGGACTTCATCACGGTCGCGCTGATCCTCGATCGGCCCGCCACGTTCACCGACAACTGGATCTACATTCACGACCCGTCTGTCAAGGTCGGGCGCATCCAGAATTTCGCGTCGTGGTCGCCCGAAATGGTGCCGGACGCGACGACGGGTGGCTGCCTCGGGCTCGAATACTTTTGCTTCGACGGCGACTCGATGTGGGAAAGCAGCGACGCCGACATCACCGACCTCGCGATCGTCGAACTCGAGAAAATTGGCCTGGCGACGCGCGACCAGATTCGGGGGTCGCGCGTCGTTCGTCAACCGAAGGCGTACCCCGTGTACGACGACGACTATCGCGACATCGTCGACGAGATCCGCGCCGATCTGGCCGAGCACTATCCGAACCTGCATCTCGTCGGCCGCAATGGAATGCACAAGTACAACAATCAGGATCACGCGATGATGACCGCAATGCTGACCGTCGAGAACATCGTCGCCGGGCACAAGCTTCGCGACGTCTGGGCCGTCAACGAGGACGCGGAATATCACGAGAGCGGCAGCGAACCGCAAGCGGGCGCATCGGGGTTGCGCGCGGTCCCGACCCGCACTGTTCAGTGGGGGCGGACATGATGTTCTCCAGCTATTTCGTCGTGAGCGCCCTGTCGCTCGTCGTGGACTGGGGGCTGTTCCTCGCCCTGACCTCGGCCATACAGGTCGATGCCGGGATATCGGCGTGGGTGGCGTACCTGGTCGGGGGTGGCGTGAATTACGTGCTGTCGCGCCGCTTCGTGTTCCGCTCGGCCACGATCGGCCGCCGGCGGATCGGCGAAGCACTGCTGTTCGCGGCAAGTTGCGGGTTCGGCTCACTGCTGACCGCGGGCATCGTGCACATCGCTGCGGCAGCGGTCGGCAATATTGCCGCGAAATGGATCGCGGTGGCGGTCAGCTTCATCACGCTGTATTTGGTTCGCAGGGTCGCCGTATTCCGGGTACCGCGTGCGGGTGCGCCGGCCGCTTTTCTGGCGACCGAGCGCCGGGAAGCTCGCGGGGACGCTTGCGTCGAGGCGACGGTTCGTTGAGTAAGAGGGGATGAAGCAGAAGCCAGATCCGGGGTGAACCGATCATCGGCTGGCACGAGCCGAACGGGACGGACCGGTTCTGCGGTACGAAAATCAAAGCCTGCTGCCGGAAGGCGTCGTGAATTCCGAGCACGATCGCGCCGTCCGCGCTCGAGGGCGGCAACGGCGCGGATCCGTCGGCAAGCCATGCCCGTGCGGATCCTGAGTCGCCACCTTCCTTCTCGTCGGTGACAAGGCGACGCCAGGTTCTGCCTCATGGCCGCCCGGGGGCAATACTGTGCCGGGCACGCGATGCATGCGGCGCCGTGCGCTCCCCTCACCGCGACTACCAACGAACGCCACCTCATCGGCACACAATATCGACCGCCAGGATCTCATACCCCGGATCGGCGTTCTCGCTCGCCACCTTTTTCGCTTCTTCATACGAAAGAAAGGACATCGCTTCTTCGATTTCCGGTGCCATGCCGATGTCGCCGTCCTCGCCGGTACAGAGGAACTGAAGTCCGGTCTTCACGACATAGATGGTCGTCATGTCTCCCTCCATGGTGTGCATGGGGAACTTCCAGTCTAGCCTCCACGCTCCCTTATTCAACTCCGGCAACGCCGCGCGGCAGCCTGCCGGGCGGCCAGCGCCCCCCGCCCCACCCCCGATTACCTAGGTAATTGACACGTATGGACCTAGGTAATTGGCGTCCCTACGATGTTTTCGACGCGAACCGAACTACACCTACGAAGAGGACACGACCATGACCACCCAGGACGTCGATACCAGCACGCTACGACGCGTGATCGCCGCAGCCTCGATCGGCAATTTCGTCGAGTGGTTCGATTTCGCCGCATACGGCTTTCTCGCCACCATCCTGACGCGCGAATTCTTTCCGAGCGGCGACCCCACGGTCGGCCTCCTGAAGACCTTCGCCGTCTTCGCGGTGGCCTTCGCATTCCGCCCGCTGGGCGGCCTGGTCTTCGGCGTCATCGGCGACCGGATCGGCCGCAAACGCACGCTTGCGCTGACGATCCTGATGATGGCCGGCTCGACCACATTGATCGGCCTGCTCCCGACCTACGCGAGCATCGGCTACTGGGCACCGTTGCTGCTGACGATCATCCGCTGCGTCCAGGGGTTTTCGGCAGGCGGCGAATACGCCGGCGCATGCGCGTACGTGATGGAACACGCACCGCGCCGCCGCCGCGCGTTCTTCGGCAGCTTCGTGCCGGTGTCGACCTTCTCGTCGTTCGCCTGCGCGGCCGTGGTCGCCTATCTGCTCGAATCGTCATTGTCGTCGCAGGCGATGGTCGAATGGGGCTGGCGCGTGCCGTTCCTGATCGCGGCACCGGTCGGCCTCATCGGCGTGTACCTGCGCGTCAACCTGAATGAAACGCCCGCGTTCCAGGCACTCGAAGGCAAGCACGACATCGCGCATGCGCCGCTGATGGAAACGCTGCGTTCGCAGTCGCTGAATATCCTGAAGCTCGGTGCGTTCGTGTCCGTGACGGCGCTGTCGTTCTACACGTTCACGACGTATTTCGCGACCTACCTTCAAGTGGCCGGGCACCTGTCTCGCGGCACGTCGCTCCTGGTGACGGTGCTCGCCCTCTTCTTCGCCGCGGCCCTGTGCCCGGTCGCCGGCTTCTTCTCCGATCTCGTCGGCCGCCGCGCGACGATCGCCACGACCGGCCTCTTCATCATCGTGTCGGTTTATCCGGCGTTCTCGCTGGGCGGCTCGGGCGTGCTGTCGCAATCGCTGGCCGGCGTCGCGCTGCTTGCGATCGGCGCGGTCTTCTCGGGCGTCGTGACGGCACCGCTGATGTCGGAAGTGTTCGCGACGAAAACGCGCTATACCGCATCGGCGATCACGTACAACCTCGCGTACACGATCTTCGGCGGTACCGCACCGCTCGTCGCCACGTGGCTGATCTCGGCGACGGGGACCAACCTGTCGCCCGCTTATTACCTGATCGCCGTGTCGATCCTGGCGATGATCGGTGGCCTGTCCCTGCCGGAAACGTCGAAGACGGCGCTCGAAGACGCAGGTCCGGCAACCGCGAGAACCGGCCAGTCCGCCAAGCGCGGCGTCGAAGGCGCGGTTTGAGTACACGCCCCGCTTGTGCAAACGGGGCCGACTAAACGAACGCATGGAGAAACACCATGACGAGCCTTCACGACACCAGCATCATCATCGACGGCCTGAACATTTCCCGCGTCGAGCGATCGGTGTTCGAAGACATGCGCAAGGGCGGCGTCACGGCCGTCAACTGCACGGTCTCCGTGTGGGAAGACTTCCAGAAGACGATCGACAACATCGCGGAGATGAAGCAGCAGATCCGCGAATACAGTGAAATCCTCACGCTGGTGCGCACGACGGACGACATCCTGCGCGCGAAGAAGGAGAACAAGACCGGCATCATCCTCGGCTTCCAGAACTCATATGCGTTCGAGGACAACCTCGGCTATATCGAAGTGTTCAAGGAACTCGGCGTGAATGTGGTGCAGCTCTGCTACAACACGCAGAACCTCGTCGGCACGGGTTCCTATGAACCGGATGGCGGGTTGTCCGGCTACGGCCGCGAAGTGATCCAGGAGATGAACCGCGTCGGCATCATGGTGGATCTCTCGCACGTCGGCGCGAAAACCTCGTCCGACGCGATCGCCTGTTCGAAGAAGCCGGTCACCTACTCGCACTGTTGCCCGTCCGCGCTGAAGGAACATCCGCGCAACAAGACGGACGAGCAACTGCGCGAGATCGCGGAGGCGAACGGCTTCGTGGGCGTCACGATGTTCATGCCGTTCCTGCGACGCGGCGCCGACGCGACCATCGACGATTACCTCGAAGCGATCGAATACGTGATCGACGTGATCGGCGAGGACAAGGTCGGAATCGGCACGGACTTCACGCAGGGCTACAGCACCGAGTTCTTCGACTGGATCACGCACGACAAGGGCCGCTATCGCCGCCTGACGGACTTCGGCAAGGTCGTCAATCCGGAAGGCATCCGCACGATCGGCGAATTCCCGAACCTGACGGCCGCGATGCAACGCGCCGGCTGGAGCGAGTCGCGCATCAGGAAGGTGATGGGCGAGAACTGGCTGCGGGTGTTCGGCGAAGTCTGGAACGGTTGAATCGCACGACACGAACCCGGCACGCACCCGCCATGCAGCCACAATTGCCGATCGACGTCGATCCGGACACCGGTGTCTGGACCACCGACGCGCTGCCGATGCTGTACGTGCCGCGCCATTTCTTCACGAACAATCATGTCGCCGTGGAAGAGGCGCTCGGCCGCGAAGCCTACGCGTCGATTCTCTACACGGCCGGCTACAAGTCGGCCTATCACTGGTGCGACAAGGAGGCGAAGCAGCACGGCATCGCCGGCATGGCCGTGTTCGAACATTATCTGAAGCGGCTGTCGCAGCGCGGCTGGGGCGTGTTCAGCATTGCCGAAGCCGATCCGGCGACGTCGCACGCGCGCATCCATCTGCATCACTCGTCCTTCGTGCTGGCCCGGCCCGACAAGCACGGCAAGCTCTGCTACATGTTCGCGGGCTGGTTCGCCGGCGCAATGGACTGGGTCAACGACACCGCGCCCGACACGGCGAGCAGGGGCCCGCGTGCGCATTCGGCCGAACTCCGGTGCGCGGGCGAAGGGCACGGCTGCTGCGTCTTTCACGTCGGTTGAATGTGCCGCAAGCGCTACGGCTACAATCCGACAGGAGCGAACCTGCCCGATAGCCTGGGTCCGAACACGGTTCGGAGCCGCCGACCCGATGCCGAACATGACCGCCACGATGCCAAGCCTCGACTACGAAGATCTCTTCAGGCATCTTCCCGTCGCCGCGATCGTGGCGAAAGAGCGCATCATGATCGACTGCAACGAGAAGGCGCTGCAATTGTTCAGGGCGACCCGCGACGACATCATCGACCAGTCGTTCGCGAAGCTGTATCCGCAGCAGAAGGACTTCGCGACGACCGGCCGTCGCCTCGCGCCGCTGCTCGCGAAGCGTGCTGGGTTCAGCGACGATCGCATCATGCGCCGCGTCGACGGCAGCCATTTCTGGGTCACCGTGTGCGGCTTCGGCTACAACCCGAAGCGGCCTTTCGAGCTGGCCGTCTGGACCTTCACCGACCTGTCGGGCGACGCGAAGCATCCCGACGTCGCCAGCACGTTGACCGATCGCGAGCGCGACGTCGCGGCATTCCTAGTTCACGGGCTCACCAGCAAGGAAATCGGCAGGGAGCTGAACATCAGCCCGCGCACGGTCGATATTCATCGTGCGAGCTTGCTGCGGAAGTACGAGGTGCGCACGACGCATGATCTGATCGCTTGCTTGCTGGCCTGAGTCGCTCGCGCCGGAACGACGCGTCCGGCCTCCCGCTCCGATAAAAAAAGGTTCATCGCAGGAAACCGTGTCGCCTTGCATACAGGTGTCGCCCGCGCAAAATGCCAAGATCGTTGCTGACTTGCGTCAGTGGCTGGAACGAACTCTACACCGTCACCGTACTAAACGCGGGGAGCAGGTCACCACACCAAACGAATGAACGCGACGAAGCCACGCGCTGTACGTCGACGCCTGACGAAAGCACAACTTCTCCCGCTACCGACTCGGGATGTGCAGCGCTTGTCGCTCAAGCATCACCGGGCACTAGCTACGCTCCTAACGCGTCGTACCGACGTCGATTCGATAGCGACGTTATTGAATGTGGTGTATCTCGCCTTCTTTCCTCGAGATCCAGACAACGTCGATCTGTCTCCCTATCGTGAAGCAGGAGATGTTCTGAACGCCATCGTCGCTCGCATGCAAAGGGGGGAGTGTGGGCGACCGAGCGAGCATGAGCGGATCTCGCTTGAGCGGATTGTGATCGAGCACGATGCACAAATGGCGGCCGTAGCGCAATCCCGATTGGTCGACGCATGATCGCGGCTGACACACGTCATTAAGCTCGGCAGCGCCTCTCCGATCCCCGTTGCTGAATAGCGCGACCTCACTTTCAGACTCGTTCAAGCCGGTAGCCATGGGCATAGATGGACGAAGGCCGATAGTCATCAGCGTCCGGGCCATTGGCCCTACGTGGCCGGTTGTAGAACCGCAGTCCTTCACCTATTCATATGTACCAGCGCGGCATTGCAGCATGTATCAACGGCGAAATCGATTGAGCTTGTGCTCGACGAGGGAGCTATTGTGAAATGTCAAGGATTGCAAAGTACCCGTCGATTTCATTGCACCTATCTTACGTAGTGCTATACCTTATCAAAGAGAGGGTGCCGCGAATTACCCTCTTTCATTTTAGAAATAACAACTTCTTAATTCGAATTGGGGTGGGCAATTTCTGTCTTACTGCCATGGCGTTAGATCTGTCGTACCGGTGATGAAGTTGATGTCGGTCGACGATTCGTCGATCGAGAATAATAATTACGGGAGACCACATGCAAAATGGCTGGGGCCGATACTATCCAGGGGTCTAATACCCCGACGTTCGATCAAATTGTCGTTCGTATTTTCATGCAACCGTCTGGCGCAAGACAAATTTCACTTCCATTATGATGGTTGAATGAACCATTCAGGGCCCAATATATGAAAACGTTGATTTCGCTTTTTGCAATTTCAATTCTGGCAAGCACCACAGCCTGTACGCAAATGCCGTCAAGCAGCGGCAATCAAATGGATAAATTTTCACCGAGCTATGTTAGGCAACACATTGTTGTAGGAAAAACCACGAAGGCCGATGTAGTTGCGCTATATGGAGATTCAAATTCCAAGCAAACGAAAGATGATGGCAGAGAAACTTGGTATTACAATGAAAGTACCGCATCGACTCCAAATGTAATGGAACGCATGGGAGGGATGCTTAGTGGAATTACTTCCGGTTTATCTCAAATGGGCTTATCTACGGCTCAAAATACAGTGGGCGCCGTTAGCGATCAAGTTAATGGCGCAAATAGAAGGGTTAACGGTGCCAAGACGGTCGCGACTTCCGCTCAGGATGGAAAGGCAGCGAAAGAAAATGGATATGCGCGCCAGTTGTTCATTGACTTTAGCAATAAAGGCATTGTTACTCATTGGTGGAATTAAAATCCGTTAACGATGGTCTAAAAATCTCCACCAAACAAAGGGCGACAGAGGAAATCCGATGAGGCCTGCCGATTGTTGACGATAGCCAGATGCCGACTGACCGGTTTTATGCCTCATCTGTGGTGTAGATGTTGTAGCTGGGTCGGAAGACATCGGATCATCAAATGCAACGCCATCGGAACCAGCACTCCGTCGCCCACAATTCCGACGAATGGAACCGCGAAATTGAAAGGATTGGTCGGCGATAGCCGCACGCTGTCGCTCTACCTGAAGCCGGTCAGCAAGGTCATGTACTACGAGCAATGTGGTGCGCGTTGCCAGCAGATTCATGAAACGACCGTACGGCGGGTACGTGATCTGCCGTTGTTCGAGTACCGGGTGGTGCTGCACGTGCCCCGACGCCGGGTCTGGTGCGAGCGCTGCGGTGGGCCGACGCTGGAGAAGCTTGACTGGCCGGGCCGCTACCAGCGGGTGACAGAGCGATTCGCCAAGGCCTGCGAGAAGCTGCTGCAAGCGGCCAGCGTGCAGGCGGTAGCCGCCTTCTACGACCTGGGCTGGCACACGCTTACGGGTACCGCGACGAGGCGTACGTCTTCCTCAAGATCCGCGCCGCGTTCCCCGTTAATCTGCGATGAACCAAAAAAAGCCCGGCAAAGCCGGGCCAATCAGATTGAGACACAAGGAGAATCCCGCCCACCACACACCGGGCGGTCACGCCGCGCTACACGACGTTCTTTTCGACGATCGGCCGGTTTTCGAGCACACGCTCCCAGCCGAGCGACGACAGGTCGAGCGATTCGTATCGCCCGCCCAGGATCAACTCGCTCACCCCACGCCCGGTTGCGGGCCCTTGCTGCAGCCCGTGCCCGCTATACCCGTTCGCGAACACGACGTTGTCGAGCTCGGGGTGATACCCGATGATCGCGTTGTGATCGAACACGTTGTACTCGTAGTACCCGGACCAGCAGTTCTCCACGCGCAGCGCCTCGAACTCCGGCACGCGATTCGCGAGCGTCGGCCAGATCACCTCGTCGAACAGGTCGTGATCGACCTCGTCGAGCGGCAGGTCGTCGGGGTCGCGATCGGGGCTCGGCGACGTCCCGCAGATGTACGTGCGCCCTTCCGGCCGGAAATACACACCGGTCGGATCGATCAGCAGCGGGCAATCGGTGAGCTTCGCCGGCGACGACACGTTGAAGATGCTGCGACGCCGCGCGTACACGGGAATGTCGATGCCCATCATCGACGACAGCGTGCGCGTCCACGCACCGGCCGCGTTGACGAGCGTGTCGCATGCGTAGCGCTCGCCGTCGTTCGTCACCACGTGCGTGATCTTGCGACCATCGCGCACGACGCCGGTCACATCGGCCGGCACATACCGCACGCCGAGCGCCTGCGCCTTCTTGCGCAGCGCCTGCACGAGCCCGTAACCGTCGAACCACCCTTCGCCGCTCGCTCCATAGGCGCCCGACACGAGATCGTCGACGTTCAGCCAGGGAAACTTCGCGCGCAGCGCATCGCGATCCATCAACCGGATATCGGCGCCGAGCTTCGTCTGCAGCGCGTGGTTCTCGCGCAGCGTCGCGTCACCAGCCGGCGTCGCGAGAAACAGGTAGCCGCCTTCATGCAGATCGATCGACGGCCGCGTGCCGTCGACTTCGAGCCGCTCGCCGATCGTGCGCAGGAAGTCGATCCCGAACAGCGACATCTCGATCGACAGTGGCGTCGAGAACTGCTGGCGAATCGACGCGGCCGACAGCGCCGACGACGACTTCGCATAGGTGGGATCGCGTTCGATGACGGTGACGGACACCGTCGGATCGGTAGCACGCAGGAAATAGGCGATCGAGCTGCCGATCACACCACCGCCGACGATGACGACTTGAGAACTCACGACTGACTCCAGTTGCACGTGAAAGGCGCGGCCAGCCGGCCGCGCCCGAAGGTTGTTCGTGCCGCGTCGCGCGCGGCGCCGTGCGCGACAGACCGTGACCACCCGGCGAATCGCCCCGACATGCGCCGCGATCGCATCCGATCGCTCTGGCTATTTCAGCACGTCCGGGCGCGCCGCGAAAGTCCGCGCGCGTTCGGGTAATTCGGGTACTCAGTCCGCCGTTTGCGTGGTGACGGGCTGCCACGCGGCGTTCTTCACTTCATACAGCGTCGAACTCGGGTTCTTCAGGTCGCCCGTGTTCGTGAACGCGATCGTGCCGGTGATGCCGTCGTAGCGCGTGCCCTTCAGCGCGCCGTTGAAATCGGCCGGCTTCGTCGAGTTCGCCTTCTGCATCGCGTTGATCGCGATCCACGTCGCGTCGTACGCGAACGGCGCATACGCGAGCATGTCGACGCCGTACTTCTGCTTGAATTTCGTTTCGAACTGCTTGCCCTTCGCGAGACGCGACAGCGGCTGTCCGTACTCCCACACCGACGCACCTTCGGCCGCATTCCCCGCGAGCTTGATGAAGTTCGCGTTCATCACGCCGCCGCCGGCCAGGAACTGCGCGCGGATGCCGAGCTGGCGCATGCGCTTGACCAGCATCGCGGACTGCGCGTCGAGGCCGCCGAAGAACACCAGGTCGGCATTCGTGCTCTTGATCTTCGTGAGCTGCGCGCTGAAGTCGACGGCCTTGTCGTTCGTGAATTCGCGCGCGACGATCGTGCCGCCGTTCGCCTTCGCGGCCTTCTCGAATTCGTCGGCTTCGCCCTGGCCGAACGCGGTGCGGTCGTCGATGATCGCGATGCGCTTCGCCTTGGTCACGCTCGCCGCATACGCACCGGCATTGCCGGCGTTCTGCGCGTCGGTCGCGATCACGCGGTACACGGTGCCGAGCCCGGCGCGCGTGATGTCGGGATTGGTCGCCGACGGCGTGATCATCGGAATGCCGGCCTTCGCGTAGATCTTCGACGCGGGCAGCGTCGTGCCCGAATTGAAGTGGCCGACCACGACGGCCACCTGCGCGTCGGTCAACTGCTGCGCGGCCTGCACGCCGATGCGCGGATCGCTCTGGTCGTCCCGCGACGCGACGACGAATTTCACCGGCTTGCCGCCGATCGTCGGGTGCGCGGCGTTCGCCTCGTCGACGGCCATGCGCACGCCGTTCTCGATGTCCTTGCCATACGCGGCGCCGCCGCCGGTCAGCGGCACGGCGACGCCGACCTTGACGACGGTTTCCTGCGCATGGGCCGCGCCCGTCTGGAACGCGAGAATCGCAGCGGTCAATGCAATGCCGGAAAGCGAACGAATGCGGAACGTCATCGGCCAATCCTTCTTCTGTGGGTCGGGATGCGACGCGCGACCATCGCGCGCCGGCGACCTCTCGCGTGCCGGTGATTTTTTCAGTCGCCGGAAGCGTCGTCGCGCAAGGGCGCATCGCCTGCCGGTCGATCACCGCGGTTCCGTCTCCGGGGAACCTGTCAGCGCGAAAGAGGTGAACCGATTGTGGGTAGCCAATACGCGTGCAGCAAACGAAATATCGGAACTATGTTGTGAGGAATTGTCATCAAGTGCCCGTGCCACCGATCCGCGGCCCGCGCGACGGCGGCCTGGAAGCAAACGCATCGAGCGGGATGCGCGCACGTACCGTTGCCCCAAGGCCGCGTCGGGTCATGCCGATGGAGAATCATCGCCGTGCCACACGGCGGCAACACAGCGCACCTCGCGCGATTCGATCAATGGCGCCCGGCGCCGCTCAATGCCGGTCGGTGCCCGTCTGCTTGCGCACCGCATCGGCCGCCTCGCCGGCCTGCTCCTGACGCTTGCCGGCCTGCTGCTCCGCCACGCCTTCCGCTTCCGTCTCGCGGTCGCCCGTCACCTTGCCGAGCGCTTCCTTGACCGAACCCTTCATCTGTTTGAGCTTGCCTTCGATGCGATTCCTGTCCATGGTCGTCTCCTGCGATGAGTTGGGGAGAGAGACGACGGCACGGCAGCCCGCGCCGCACCGCCGAGTGGACAGGATCGCAGCCGCGCGCGGCGCGCGGCAGATGCGGATGCACCAGCCTGCATGGTGCATTCGCACCGATGGCCCGACGGCCGGCGTCAGTTCTTGCCGTCCTTGTCGGCAGCTTTCTCGCCGCGCGCACCGTTCGCGTCGGACGTGCCGACAATCCCGCGCTCGCGCGCCCACACGATCGCCTCGCCGCGGCTATGCACGTCGAGCTTCGCGTAGATCGTCGCGACGTGATTGCGGACCGTGTTCGGCGCGAGCCCGAGACGGCCGGCGATCTCCTTGTCGGCGAGGCCGTGACACAGCAGGTCGAACACGTCGCGCTCGCGCGCGGTGAGGTCCGACAGCTGCGCGCCCGCGTCCGGCGCATTCGCGCGCCGCACGTTCGCCAGTTTTTCGATCAGCGTGCGGCTGAACCACGACGCATCCTGCATCGCGGTCTCGATCGCATAGACGAGTTCCATCTCGGTGCGCTTGCGATCGCTGATGTCGAGCAGCGCGATCAGCAGGCAATCCTGCCCGTGAATCGCGACCGGCTCGGCCGACACGACGCAATCGCGCACGTCGCCGTCGCGCGTCCGGATCTGCACATCTGCGTTGCGCACGTTGCCGTCGCGCGCGAGTTGCGTGTCGATGCACTGCCGTGCGCCGCGTTCGGCCCACAGGCCGATCTCGTCCGCGGACTTGCCGAGCAGGTCGTCGCGCGCATGGCCGGCCATCCCGACGAACGCGTCGTTCACGTCGAGCAGCACGAAACCGTCGGCCGTGACGATCGCGGTCGCGACCGGCGCCATCCGGAACGCCTTCGCGAAGCGCTCCTCGCTCTGCCGCAGCGCGAGCTCGGCCTGCTTGCGCGGCTCGAGATCCATGAACGTGAACAGCATGCATGGTTCGCCGTTCATGTCGATCGGCTGCCCGGCGACCACCACCGCCTTCGTGCCGCCGTCCGCGCGCTTGAGCACGGCCTCCATCTGCGGGATCGTCGCGCCCTCGCCCAGCCGCTCGATCGCGAGTTCGCGCCGCTCGGCCTGTTCGAGCACGTCGAGTTCGTAGACGGAGCGGCCGAGCACGTCGTCGCGCGCATGCCCCGTCATCTCGAGGAAGCCTTGATTGACCTTCACGTAGCGCAGGTCGTCGAGCCGGCAGATCACGGCCGGCGCCGGGTTCGCGTTGAACGTGCGCTCGAAGCGGTCCTCGGCGCTCGCCCATTCGGTCGCATCGTGCAGCACGAGCGCGAGACAGTCGGGCTCGCCGGCCGCGTTCGTCAGCACGAGGCTGCGGATCCGGTGAACCCAGCTCACGTTCTCGTCGGCCGCCGATTCGACTTCGACCGTCACGTCGCTGAACTCCTCGCCCGCGATCACGCGGTCCATCGGATAGTGGCCGTCGCGCACCGGACGGTTGTTCCGGTAGCGCAGCCGGAAGCGCTCGCGATACTCGGTGACGTCCGCGCCGAGCGCGTCGAGCTCGGTCACGCCGTGCATCGCGAGCGCGGCCTCGTTCGCCCATACGATGCGCTGGTCGGGCTCGATGAGGATCACGCCCTCGGTGAGCCCCGCGATGATCTGATGCAACTGGCGCCGGTCGGTATGCGACTTGAGCACCTGTTCGTTGACTCGTTCGTCCATTGATCGGTGGTCCACGTGGTCGATATTGTTGCGGGGCGGGTCGCCGCCGCGCCGATAAGCGCCGACATGTGCGGCCGGCGCGCGCCGCGATGATCGCGTGCGGTCGACGCGGTCGACAGGCACGGATGCACCCTGCGCAATAGTACATTCGCATGCCGCGCCGCCTGCGTGCGCCGTCCCGCCAAGCGGCGCGCGGCGCGCCTCCCGCGTCTGTCGTCCCGCATCGCGCGTGTCACGACGCATTTCCCGTTCCCGCTTCGCCGTTCCGTCCCCGTGCAAACGCACTAGCCGATCCGGTGAATTTGCGCGATGCCCGCGTGCGTTCGCGCCGGTACGCTGGTACTGCATCGGCGCTCACGCGCTGCCCTTCCATACCGCAGAGGAGGACCAACTGATGAAGCTGCATCAGACACCCGATCCGACGCGGCCCGAGCCGGCTCCGGACAATCCGCCCGAACCGTCGCCCGGCACCGATCCGCCGGTGCCGCTGCCGCCCGACGTGCCGCGCCCGGACATGCCGCCGCGCGAGCCCGGCTACGACACGCCGATCGCGCGATGACGCGCGGCGCGCCTGCACCGACTCGCCCATCCATCACGTCAATCGAAGGAGCACATCCCATGAACAAGACCTCGAACCTGTCGGCGTTACTCGCCGTCAGCGCGGCGTTCCTGCTTTGCGCCGCCCCGCTCACGAACGCACAGGCATCGTCGTCCGACGAAGGCATGAAAACGGAATCGAACCAGCCCGTCACCGACACGTGGATCACGACCAAGGTGAAGAGCGAACTCGCGACCACCGAGGGCGTGAAGAGTACGCACATCAGCGTGAAGACGGTCGACGGCGTCGTCACGCTGACGGGCGTGCTGCCGTCGAGGATCGCGGTGAAGAAGGCCGTCGCCGCGACGCGCTCGATCAAGGGCGTGAAGCACGTCGACGCAGCCGGCCTGAAGGCGAAGGCCTGAGCTATCACGCGGCCGCGTGCCGCACTTTTTTCTCCCCTTATGACAGGAGCGCATCATGAACGAGGACAAGATCAAGGGTCAATGGAAGCAGCTGACCGGCAAGATGAAGGCGAAGTGGGGCAAGCTGACCGACGATGACCTGAAGGTCGCCGAAGGCAACCGCGACTACCTCTCCGGCAGGATCCAGGAGCGTTACGGGATTGCGCGCGACGAAGCCGAGAAGCAGTTGAAGGAATTCGATCGCGAGCTGTAACGCGCCGGTCGTCTCACCCCTCCGCGGCGCATCCCGCGTCGCGGCCATGAAGAGGACAACGACATGGGCAAGTATCTGATCGCCTGGCTGCTCGGCGTACCGATCGGCGTGCTGCTGCTGTTCTATCTGGTGACGCACCTGTTCTGACGATCGCGGCGCCCATTGAACGCAAACGGGCCGGTGGCTATGCTCAGCCACCGGCCCGTTTTTTTCGTGCGGCGTCGCGCTTACTTCGCCGCGTTCGCCGTCATCTTGAAGATGCCCTGCGCGTTGCCCGCATCGAAACGCAGGTCCGTCACCCAGCGGCGCGCCGCCTGGTCGAACGTGCGACGCCGCGTGATGAACTCGTAGAACGAGCCCGGCACGTTGCGCTTCACCGTGCCGCCGTCGCGCGTGCGGAACTCGCGCTCGACGATGTCCGCGCGATACGCGGTCTGGAACACACGGCCCGAACGCGAGCGCTCGACTTCCGGCTTCATCGGCCGCCCCTTCGCCTTCTCGTCGTCGGACAGCTTGAACACGTCGGCCACGCGATCGGTCGCATGGTTGAACGCGTTGCCTTCGGTCGCGATCCACGCCATCTCGGCCGATTCGAGCAGCAGCGTTTCGTAGTCGAGTTCGTTCGGCAGATCGTGCTGGCGCGCGAACGCACCGACGATCTCGGGCAGCAGCGCGTGCGCGGCGTCGAGCGACAGCCAGCCTTCGCGCTCGATCTCCCACAGAAGCGCGACGGCCGCCGGCGACAGCGGATCGCGCGACGAACTCACGACGTTCGTCACGGCCTGCTGGAATTCCTTCGAGAAGCGCTCCGGATGCAGTTCGCTGACGAAGAACTGCGCGATCTCGTCCGGCGCGTCTTCGTGCGCATACGCGCGGCCGGTCATGCCGAGCTTGTCGAGCGGATAGCGGCCGTTCAGGCGGAAGCCGAGCGGACGCAGGATGCGCGTGAACGCGGCTTCGCCCGGCGGCAGCGCGCCCGTGTGCGGCCAGCGCACCGTGCGCAGCGCGCCGTGGTCGAAGTAGACCGAGCCGCCGTTTTCGATGGCATCGGCCGTGTACGCGCGGCCGTTCGCCGAACGTTCGAGCAGCCCTTCGAACAGCGCCATGTTCATCGCTTGCGCGATTTCCGCGCGCGTGACGACGTCGGTTTCCCATTCGTCGAGGATGGCCGGCATGTTCAGGGTCGCGAACAGGGCGTCGGTCTTCGCCTGTCCCAGCAGCTTCGTCAGCAAGCTCTCGATATTCGGATTGCGCATCAGGATTCTCGTGTTCGGGGGACCGCCGGCAAACGTGCCGGCAACTCGATTGGCCGGCCGCCCAGCGGGCGCCTGGCCTTGCGTGGGATGCATTATTCAAAGGGTTGCAGCGGGGCGTAAAGCGAGATTAAATTGACACGTGATGAGTTTTTGGAATTATTCGCGGTCCCCACACGCGTCCGACGGCCCGCCGCGGGCCGGTCCCTTCGTCAGACAAAACGAGCATCATGCGCAAATTCAAGATCCCCAACATGGGTGCGCTCGTGGCTTTCGAAGCCGCGGCGCGCCACGAGAGCTTCACGCACGCGGCCAAGGAGCTGTTCCTGACCGAAAGCGCGGTATCGCGGCAGATCGCGACGCTCGAGGCGAGCCTCGGCGTGCGACTGTTCGCGCGCGTGAAGCAGCGCGTCGTGCTGACGCGCGCCGGCAAGCTGTACGGCACGCAGGTGCGGCGCGCGCTGGAGGCGCTCGACCGCGACACGCTGTCGATCATCGCGCACGGCAGCGGCGGCGGCTACCTGGAACTCGCGGTGCTGCCGACCTTCGCGTCGCACTGGCTGATTCCTCGCATCAAGAGCTTCTACGACCGCACGCCGGACGTGCGCGTGAACATGGGCAGCCGCACCGACCTGTTCTCGTTCGAGGACACCCACTTCGAAGCCGCGATCCACTACGGCAAGCCGACCTGGCCCGGCACGTCGTCCGACTACCTGTTCGGCGAGGAAGTCGTGCCGATCTGCTCGCCGGCGCTGCTCGACGGGCCGGTCGAACGCGTGGAGGACCTGCTCGCGTATCCGCTGCTGCACTCGACCACGCGTCCCGGCGCGTGGGCGCAGTGGTTCGAGACGCACGGCGTCGAGGACATCCGCACGATGCAGGGCGTGCGCTACGAGCTGCACACGATGCTGATCAGCGCGGCCGCGGCCGGGCTCGGCGTCGCGCTGGTGCCGAAGTTCTTCGTCGAGGAACAGTTGCAGCAGCTCGGCCTCGTCGTGCCGTGCGACGCGGCGACGGTCGGCGATTCGGCGTACTACCTCGTGTATCCGACGGAGTTCAGCCACAGCAAGCCGCTGGAATCGTTTCGGGCGTGGTTGCTGGAACAGGCGAGCGCGTATGCGGCGCCGGGGCGGGACAGGGAGGACGATGACATGGATGCGGAGGACGACGAAGACGTCGAGTGATCGCGACGCGTCACCGGAGGTCCGGTGCGCGCCGAGCCGGGCAACCCCGACCCGGCGCTCCGGGCAGCCGACCTCGCTTCGGCAGCGCGGCGGACCTTCTCTCTTTTCTTCACTGCGTCTGTTTTCTCTCAGGTTCCGGGCAATTTTTTCTTCGCCGCGCCGGGTCATTATCCGCTCAATGCGGCCGAAGTGAAACGTTTGCGCATGCACCGAGCGGCTTATACCCGCCATTCGGACACAATCCTTCAAATTGTTTACGCGTGGTGCGATGGCATTCGGCAAATCTTGCAATCGGCTCGGCGTTCCTTTTTAATGGAACTGGTTCCATTCCGCGTTTCGGCCATGCCGACGCGTGACGTCCCGTCGTCCGCGCGTCATCATGCCGATTCAGGATCGAGGATCGTTCAGCTCAGGATTCCGCATCGCCCGTCCTTACCGGACACCCCCGTCAAACGAGACCGTCATGCCCGATTCCGCTTCCCTGCAGCAGCTGTTTCCCGCCTATCAGGACATCCCCGCCGAGTTCCGGCTCGCAGCCCCCATCCACCAGCGCGTGTCGCTGGTCGACGGCGAGCTGCGCCCGTGGGACGGCACGACCAAGACCGTGCTGTCGCCCGTGTGCGTGCGCCAGCCGGACGGCAGCGTCGCGCAGATGGAGATCGGCAGCTATCCGGTGATGGGCGAGACGGAAAGCGACGCGGCGCTCGACGCCGCGGTGCGCGCGTACGACTCGGGCCGCGGCGAGTGGCCGACGATGAAGGTCGAGCAGCGCATCGCCTGCATGCAGGACTTCATCAAGCGGATGGTCGCGCAGCGCGAGCTGGTCGTGAACCTGATCATGTGGGAGATCGGCAAGAGCCTCGCCGATTCGCAGAAGGAGTTCGACCGCACCGTCACGTACATGACGCAGACGATCGACGCGCTGAAGGAGCTCGACAACGCGAACTCGCGCTTCGTGATCGCGGAAGGCACGATCGGCCAGATCCGCCGCACGCCGCTCGGCGTCGTGCTGTGCATGGGGCCGTACAACTATCCGCTGAACGAAACCTTCGCGACGCTGATCCCCGCGCTGCTGATGGGCAACACGGTGGTGTTCAAGCCGCCGCAGTACGGCACGCTGCTGTTCGAGCCGCTGCTCGAAGCGTTCCGCGACGCGTTCCCGAAAGGCGTGATCAACACGATCTACGCGCCGGGCGCGGTGGTCGTGCCGCACATGCTCGCGTCGGGCAAGATCAACGTGCTCGCGCTGATCGGTTCGAGCAAGGTCGCCGATCACCTGAAGAAGCAGCATCCGAAGTCGCACCGGCTGCGCGCGATCCTCGGCCTCGACGCGAAGAACGCGGCGATCGTGCTGCCCGACGCCGATCTCGACCTCACCGTGAAGGAGTGCCTGCTCGGCGCGCTGTCGTTCAACGGCCAGCGCTGTACCGCGCTGAAGATGCTGCTCGTGCACCGCTCGATCGTCGACGAATTCCTGAAACGCTTCACCGCCGCGCTCGAGCAGCTGAAGATCGGCATGCCGTGGGAGAAAGGCGTGAGCATCACGCCGCTGCCGGGCATGCATCGCACCGCGTACATGACCGACGCGATCGACGACGCGAAGGCCAAGGGCGCGCAGGTCGTCAACCACTCGGGCGGCGAGTTCAGCAAGACGCTGTTCTACCCGGCCGTCGTGTATCCGGTGTCGGAAGGGATGAAGCTGTATCGCGAGGAGCAGTTCGGGCCGATCATTCCGGTTGCGCCGTTCGACGACGTGGAAACGGCGCTCGACTACGTGACGACCTCGGAGCACGGCCAGCAGGTCAGCATCTTCGGTTCCGATCCGGCGCAGATCGGCGCGCTCGTCGATCCGCTCGTGAACCAGGTGTGCCGCGTGAACATCAACTGCCAGTGCCAGCGCGGGCCGGACGTGTTCCCGTTCGCCGGGCGCAAGGATTCGGCGGAAGGCACGCTGTCGGTGAGCGACGCGCTGCGCGCGTTCTCGATCCGCTCGATGGTCGCGGCGAAGCAGACCGACGGCAGCAAGCAGCTGCTCGATTCGATCGTGTCCGATCACTACTCGAAGTTCATCAATACGGGCTTCATCTTCTGAAGCGCTGACGCCCGGACGGTGCGATCGACGATCCACCGCGTGTGCGCGCGGCGGATCGTCTGTTTTCGGATTCGGGGATTCGGGTTCCGGTGACCGCGGCGGGTTCGCTCACACGTTGGACGCGAGCAGCCGGACCCCGGCGAGCCCGAACACCACCGCGAGACACGCGTCCATCATGCGGCGGCCGCGCACGTACAGCCGGCGTGCGCCGTCCGTCGAGAACACCAGCGCATAACCGCCGAACACCGCGCAGCCGATCGCGAGGCAGCCCGGCACGACGGCGCCGTGCGACGCGCCCGCGCCGTTCGACGACAGCGCGACGATCGACACCCACACCAGGATCGCTTTCGGATTCGTCAGGTGCAGCATCGCGCCGCGCGCAAAGAAGCGCGACAGCGTCTGCTCGGGCGCAGCGTTCAGCGCGGCGCCCGCCTTCGCCGACCACGCGGTGCGGCCGGACTTGAACGCGAGCCACAGCAGATACACGCCGCCGAACAGCTTGATCGCGACCAGCAGCTTCGACCATGCGAGCAGCGCGGCCGAAACGCCCAAAGCGGCCACCGTCGCCCAGCACATCGAACCGGAGATCACGCCGAGCGCGAACGCGAGCGCCGCCTTGCGGCCGTGGTTCGCGGCGACCGACATGATCGCGAGATTGCTCGGGCCGGGGCTGGCCGTGCCGACGAAGTAAGCCGTGTAGGCCAGCAGCAGGTTGGCCGAGAAGAAGGCGTGGACGCTCATGTCGAACCTCGCGGGGATGATGCGGTGATTGTTCGCGAACCCGGCGCCGCTGCCCATGAACAGTTGTCCGGTTATTCGCTGGGCCAGTTGGATGGCACCGCGTGACGCCGGTTGCACGTGCGTCCGGCGGGCCGCGAAAAAAACGTCTCGGATATGAAACATCCGGCGCATGCGATGCGCGCCTTCAACGCGCGGCGGGTGGCGGCGGGTGGCGGCGGGTGGCGTCGCGGCTCGCCGCGCGAGACCGTCCCGAGGCCGCGGGGACGCCGCCGACGCCCATGCTCCGCGACCTTGCAGCGCTTCGTCGATCGACACACTCGACCGATTTCAACCCGGCGTTACGTTACATCGCTGAAGCATTTCGTCCGTCCGGCCCCTGTCGCGCGGCCGTCCGCGATCGCGCGCGGCGGATGGGCGCCCTGCCCGATTTTCCGTGCAAGCCAGTGCCGGCGGGACGCGATGACCGCTGCCGCGCCCCGCGTCAACAGTGCTCAACAATCGGATCGAGGGCTGGTACGGAACCTGCATTCGCATTGCAGTGACAGCCGCGCCGACGATCGGCGCGAACACGAACCCGGATCGGGACCGTCCCCGGATACGCCCGAACGATCCACGCAAGCTGCGAGGCACATCATGGATGCGCTGCCCAATTCGTCCGATACGTCGTTCCAGATCTTCCTCGCGAAACTGCTCGAACAGCCGCAGCCCGAATGGACTGAAAAGCAGCAGATGGAACTCGAGATGGCGCGCACGCTATCGACCCGGATGGTCAGCTACGCGGAAGCCATGCGCGGCGGCAGCGCGGATCTCGCGCACTGCCTCGTACTGCTGCGCTACGCGAAGGTCCTCGACTTCATGCTGACGTCGCTCGCCGCGCACCGCGACATTCATCCGCAGACGCTGCGCACGCTGTTCCGGCTCGCGAACCTGAAGGTCGACGACGCGTATCCGGTGTGAGCGGGCCTCGGGCAGCCCGACGCGCCGCGTGCGCGGCTAGCGCGCCGCCCGCCCCGCCATCCACTTGCGGTACCGCCGCGTCTGGCACTGCGCGGCGAGTTGCTGCGACAGCAGCGCGCGCAGCGGCGACACGCCCGGATGCGTACGCCGCCCGACGCTCAACCGTGCGAGCTGGAACTTCACGACGGCCATGTTCGCCAGCGCGCCCAGCGCCTTGTTCTTCCATCGGATCGGCTGCAGCGCCGGCGCGCTGTCCTTGCCTGCCTGCCAGTCGCGGGGCAGGTTCGGCTCGATCGACAGCGCGGTCGCGATGCCGACCATCGCCACGCCGCTCGCGACCACCTGCTCGGCCACCGCGCGACGCCGGATCCCGCCCGTGACCATCAGCGGCATCGCCGCGACCGCCGTGATGTCCCGTGCGAATTCGAGGAAATACGCTTCGCGTGCCAGCGTGCGTCCGTCGCGCGCCTCGCCCTGCATCGCCGGCACTTCGTAGCTGCCGCCTGACAGTTCGACGAGATCGACGCCCAGCGGATTCAGCAGTTCGACGACGCGCTTCGCATCGTCCGCACTGAAGCCGCCGCGCTGGAAATCGGCCGAATTCAGCTTGACCGACACGACGAACGCCGGCGATACCGTCGCGCGCACCGCGCGCACGATGTCGAGCAGTAGCCGCGCGCGGTGCTCGATGCTGCCGCCCCACGCATCCTGCCGGCGGTTCGTCAGCGGCGACAGGAACTGGCTCAGCAGGTAACCGTGCGCCGCGTGGATCTGCACGCCGGTGAAGCCGCTTTGCTCGGCAAGCTGCGCGGCGCGCACGAAGCGCTGCTGCACGTCGGCGATGTCGGCTTCCGTCATCTCCTTCGGCACCGGAAACTGCTTCGACAGCGCGCCGAGCGCGAGCGGCACGGCCGACGGCGCGAGCGTCGTCTGGCCGAGCGCCGCCTGCATCTGGCGCCCCGGATGGTTGATCTGCATCCACACGTGCGCGCCGCCGGAGCGCGCGACCTGCGCCCATCGCCGGAAGCGGTCGAGATGCGCGTCGCCGTGGAGCACGACGCCGTTCGGCCCCGTCATCGCGCGGCCGTCCACCATCACGTTGCCGGTCAGGATCAGGCCCGCCCGGCCGTCGGCCCACGCCTGGTACAGGCGCAGCAACGCGTCGGACGGCGCGTGATCCGCATCGGCCATGTTCTCTTCCATCGCGGCCTTGGCGAGCCGGTTCGGGATCACCGCGCCATTGGGCAGCGTGAGGGGCGCAAACAGGTTCATGGTGGACTTCCTCGATTGACGATGCCCAACCATAACTTTAAAGTCAGCTTCAAGGTCAAGCCCCTCTGGAGCACAAGCATGAAAATCGGCGAGCTGGCGCGCACCAGCGGCATCGCGGCGTCGCGCATCCGGTTCTACGAAGCGAGCGGCCTGCTCGAACCGGCGCGCCGGCAGGCGAACGGCTATCGCGAATACGGGCCGGAAGCGCTGACGCGGCTCGCGATCATCGACCGCGCGCAGCGCGCGGGCTTTGCGCTCGACGAGATCCGCGCGGTGCTGCCGCCCGATCTCGGCGCGTGGCCGCGCGACGAACTGCTGGAGGCGTTGCGGCACAAGGTCGACGAAATCGCGTTGCTCGAGCAGCGGCTCGCGCAGAACCGGCGCAACCTGCAGACGCTGATCGACGAGATCGCGAACAAGCCGGCCGGCGAGGATTGCGCGGGCGCCGCGCAACGCATGCTCGACAAGCTGTGCAAGGAGGAAGCCGAGTCGGTGCCGGCGCCTGCGCCGATGGCGCACGCTCGGCCGATGCGCAAGCGCGCGTAGGCGCGGCGAGCGCACGCGTGCGCCGGGTCTTGCGGTGTGGTTCACGCGGGGCGGCCCGCGCGCACGGCTGCGCGGATTTGCTTACGTCGCAGGTAATCGACGCGCGCCGCGTGCGCATCGATCATGGCTTCACCGATCAACGACGAACGATCGACGATCGACGCATCGCATCGACACCCCGGAGCCTGCCATGACCGCCTACGCCATCGCCCACCTGCACGACGTTCACATGTGCGACGACATCGTCGAATACCTCGAACGCATCGACGGCACGCTCGCGCCGTTCGACGGCCGTTTCGTCATTCACGGCGCGCGGCCCGACGTGCGCGAAGGCGAGTGGCGCGGCGACCTGATCGCGATCGCGTTTCCCGATCTCGATACGGCGCGCGCGTGGTACGAATCGGACGCGTACCGGCAGATCCAGCCGCTGCGCGCGCGGCACGCGAGCGGCCCGTTGATCCTGATCGACGGCGTGGACGAGCGGCACAAGGCGACCGACATCCTGCGCTGATCGACGTGCGCGAGCCGGCCTCGCTTACTTCGCGTTGCGCTCCAGCGGCTCGCCGACGACGAACCCGCCGCCCTGGAAGCGTTGCGCGGGATCGTCGTACTCGGCGCTCGGCGCCGTCACCGGGAACAGCCCGGCGAACTGCTCGGAACTGTCCTGCGGCCGGAAGCCGAGGAAGCCGGCCTTCGTGTTGTCCCACCACTTCACCGGGTTGTCCGACACGCCGTAGACGATCGCGTGGCCGACGCGGTTCGTCAGCAGCGAGCAGCGCACGAGCTCGATGAAGTCGCGATAGCTGAGGAACGTCACGAGCATGCGCGGGTTCTTCGGCACTTCGAACGACGAGCCGATCCGCAGGCACACCGTCTCGATCCCGAAGCGGTCGAAGTAGTAGCGCGACAGCGACTCGCCGAAGCACTTCGTCACGCCATACAGGCTGTCCGGACGCTGCGGCGAATCGGCATCGAGCACTTCCGTGACCGGATGGAACCCGATCGCATGGTTCGAGCTCGCGAACACGACGCGCTTCACGCCGTGCTTGCGCGCGGCTTCGTACAGGTTGTACGTGCCGGTGATGTTCGCATCGACGAGATCGTCGAACGGCGCGTCGACCGAAATGCCGCCGAGGTGGACGATCGCGTCGACGCCGTCGACGAGTTCCATCACCGCCGGCCGGTCGGCCAGGTCGACGACGCGGGTTTCTTCGTGCGGGGCGGCGTCGCCCAGCGCGGCGATGTCGCTCACGCGCACGACGTCGGCCCAGTTCGCCAGCGCGCCGCGCACCTGACGGCCGAGATTGCCGGCCGCGCCGGTCAGCAGCAGACGCCCGAACGGCTTGCGTGCGCCGGTGGATGTGGCGTTCATCGAATCTCCTTGAATCTGTTCTGAGGTGTCCTGGACGTTGCCCGAAACCGGCGGAGCCGGCAAACAATCGGAAAACGTTTTCCAACTATACGCGGGGCAAAAGCCGAACGTCAATGGTTGAACCTGTTCGCACCCATCCGCACTTTCCCGATATCGTCCGGCGGCCGGACGCCGGCTTTTTCTGCCACAATCCGGTGCAATCGAACGAAAACGTTACCCTTCCGATGAAAAAAGTTTCCCCGACGATCCGCGACGTGGCCGCGGAAGCCGGCGTGTCGGTCGCGACGGTCTCCAAGTACGTGAACGGCACGCAGCGCTTTTCGCCGACCGTCGAAGCGCGGCTCAAGGAAGCGATCGAACGGCTCGGCTACCGTTCGAACCCGCTCGCGCGCTCGATGATCACCGGGCGCACGCGCACCATCGGCCTCGTGATCCTCGACATCAGCAACCCGCACTTCACGAACGTCGTGAAGGGCGCGAACCGCGTCGCGCTCCAGCACGACTACACGCTGCTGCTCGTCGATACCGAGGAGAACCAGGCGCGCGAACGCTCGCTGATCGAGGCGCTCGCGCAGCGCGTCGACGGGCTGATCGTCAGCACGCGGATGCCCGACGACCAGGCCGGCTGGATGCTCGACCTGCACAAGCCGCTCGTGCTGCTGCGGCGCAGCCCCGGCCTGCCGATTCCGAGCGTCGGCATCGACAACCGGCTCGCCACCTACATGCTCGCGCGTCACCTGCTCAATCTCGGCCATACGCGCATCGCGTACCTCGGCTTCGGGCCCGCGCGCGTGAACGACGAACGGATCCAGGGCGCGCGCGACTGTCTCGCGGAAGCGGGGCTCACGCTCGACGTGCACGACGCGCACGCGCCGACCGCCGAAGCCGGCGAGCGCGCATGCTCGCGCGTGATGCTCGGGCCGCAGCGTCCGCAGGCCGTGATCTGCTACAACGACCTGATCGCGCTCGGCTTCATGAAGGAAGCGGCGTCGCTCGGGTTCCGGCTGCCGCGGGACGTGTCGGTTGCCGGCGTCGACAACGTGCCGTATGGCGCATACGCGGCGCCCGCGCTGACCACCATCGACATCCAGAGCGAAAACATGGGGGAGCTCGCGATGCAGAAGCTGATCGACGCGCTCGCCGGGCGTACCGAGGCGAGCTATTCGACGTTCGAGCCGCGGCTGATCATGCGCGCGTCGACGGCCGCGGTGGGTTGAAGCGCGCATCGCGTTCGATATCCGCTGTATCGCTGCTTCGGCGTATCGTTGATTCGTCGCTTCGTCGCTTCGTCGCTTCGTCGCTTCGTCGCTTCGTGGCTTCGTGGCTTCGTGGCTTCGCAAACAAAAACGCGCCGCCTGCGGGCGGCGCGTTCGATTGCCGGCACGCGATCACGCGTCGAGCTTCGCGGGCTTCATCTTCGGCGTGAGCATATGCATGATCGCCAGCGCGAGCAGGTAGGCCAGCGCGCCGATCGCGAACAGCACCCAGTAGTGGCCCGTGCGTTGCAGCACCTGGCCGATCACTTCCGAGAACAGCACGCCGCCGATCGAGCCGGCCATCCCGCCGATGCCGACCACCGACGCGACCGCGCGGCGCGGGAACAGGTCGGACGCCGTCGTGAACAGGTTCGCCGACCAGCCCTGGTGCGCGGCGGCCGCGAGACCGACGATCAGCACCGCGATCCACAGGCTATGCACCTGCGACACGAACGCGATCGGCAGCACGCAGCACGCGCAGAACAGCATCGCCGTCTTGCGCGCGCCATTCACGCTCCAGCCCGCGCGCAGCAGCGCCGACGACAGCCAGCCGCCGCCGATGCTGCCGACCGTCGTCAGCGCATAGATGCACACGAGCGGCAGGCCGATATGCTGCATGTCCATCCCGCGCGACTCGTTGAGCCACTTCGGCAGCCAGAACAGATAGAACCACCACACCGGGTCGGTCAGGAACTTGCCGATCAGGAACGCCCACGTCTCGCGCTTGCGGATCAGTTCGCCCCAGCGCGGCGCGCCGGCATCCGCGTTCGCCGCGTCGAGCGCTTCGGCTTCGTCGCGCGGCTCGTCGTATTCCGCGGCGAGTGCGCGCGTGTCGGCCGTGCGATACATCAGCAGCCACACCGCGAGCCACACGATGCCGATCGCGCCGATGATCACGAACGCCGCGCGCCACCCGTAGGCCACCGCGATCGCCGGGATGATCGCCGGCGCGAACACCGCGCCGATGTTCGCGCCCGAGTTGAAGATGCCGGTGGCGAGCGCGCGTTCGCGGCGCGGAAACCATTCGGCCGTCGTCTTGATCGCGGCCGGGAAGTTGCCGCCCTCGCCGATCCCGAGCAGCGCGCGCACCGCCGCGAAGCCCGTCACGGAGCCGACCGCCGCGTGCAGCATCGCCGCGATGCTCCACACCAGCATCGCGACCGCATACGAGATGCGCGTGCCGAGCCAGTCGACGATGCGCCCGAAGCCGAGCAGGCCGATCGCATAGAACGCGGAAAACGCCATCACGATGCGACCGTACTGCACCTGGCTCCAGCCGATGTCGTGCTGCAGCATCGGCGCGAGCAGGCCGAGGATCTGTCGATCCATGTAGTTGATGACGGTCGCGAAGAACAGCAGCGCACAAACGGTCCAGCGGTAGCGGCTGGCCGCGGTGCGCACGGCACCGACGACGGCGGATTGCATGAATGTCTCCGATACGCGGTCGCGCCCGTCGCGCCGCTGGATTGTGCTGTCCGTGACCGACGACGGGCGCCGGGGCGGGCGGCGGCCACGCCCCTTGCGTGGCGCGGCCGCTCGTCCGTCGAGTTCTGGAAAACGTTTTTCAAAGGATAGGGCGTGGGCCGGTGCCGTGTCAGTCGGGGATTTCGATGAGTCATCTCAAAATGGGCCGCGCAAAAAGAGATGACTGTTTCGCAGAGTGGCATTAACCGTTTTTCCGGGATTCTCCCGCGTGCGAAACGGGGCCACGACGCGGGATGGCGCGTCGATACACATGTCCGATTCCAGCCAGAATCGGCGGCGCGGATGGTTTACAGTCGTCGCATGCGCCTTGATCCCGACACCTGCTACGACGCCCTGCTTGCGCGGAACCGCCGCTTCGACGGCTGGTTCTTCGTCGGCGTGTCGACGACCGGCGTGTATTGCCGCCCCGTTTGCCCGGTGAAACCGCCGAAGGCGCGGAACTGCAGTTATTACCCGACCGCCGCGGCTGCCGAGAAAGCCGGCTTTCGGCCGTGCATGCGCTGCCGGCCCGAGCTCGCGCCCGGCCACGGGCTGCTCGACCTTCATGGAGAAACTTCGCGATGACGCACGCTCATCTGATTCCGAGCCCGCTGGGCGACATCGCCATCCGTATCGAGGACGATGCGCTCACAGGCCTTTTTTTCGTCGGCCAGAAATACTATCCGTCGCTGGCGATCGCGCCGGACGCGGACGAACGCAGCGCGTCGCCGCTCGCGCGCAAGGTCGCCGAGGAAGTCGCCGAATATTTCACCGGCACGCGCGAAACCTTCTCGGTGCCGATTAATCTGCACGGCACCGCGTTTCAGCGCAGCGTGTGGAAGGAACTGCTCGCGATTCCGTTCGGCGAGCTCGTTTCATACGGCGACATCACCGAACGCGTCGGGCTGCCGATGAGCGCGGCGCGTGCCGTCGGCGGCGCGGTTGGCCGCAATCCTGTGTCGATCATGGTGCCGTGCCATCGCGTGATCGGCGCGTCGGGCAGCCTGACCGGTTATGCAGGCGGCATCGAACGCAAACGCGCGTTGTTGTCGCTCGAAGGCGCCGGGTTCGTGCGCGGGGAACGTCATCCGATGCAGCAGTCGCTGGCGTTCTGAATGAAGATCCGCGGCGCGCGTTGCCGCGTCACGCGCTCAGCGTTGGCCGACGCGCTTCACGCTTCGCATACGCGCCCGGCGTCACGTTGAACTTCGCCTGAAACAGCGCGATGAACGACGACGTCGAGTCGTAGCCCAGTTGTGCGGCCACCGCGCCGATCGGCTCGCCCGCATCGAGCAGCGGCAGCGCTGCGAGCAGCCGCACGGCCTGCCGCCACTCGGTGAACGACAGCCCCGTGTCCTGCCGGAACAGACGCGACAGCGTGCGCCGCGTCGCACCGACCTGACGGCCCCATTCGTCCAGACTGCGCGTGTCGCCCGGATGCGCATGCAACGCACGCGCGATTTTGAGCAGACGCGAATCGTGCGGCAGCGGCACCGTCAGCGGCGCGGGCCGCATCCGCGCGATCCGGTCGGCGATCAGGCACACGAGCGCACCGTCCGGCCCCGACTCGTCGTAGTCCACCGGCAACTCGCCGGTCGCGATCACCAGTTCGCGCAACAGCGGCGTCATGCAGAGGATCATGCAATCGTCGGCGGCATCGTCGCGCGCGATCGCATCGTCGAGATACAGGCTGTGGAACGCGACGCAATCGCGCGTCGACACCGCGTGCGGCACGTGCGGCGGAATCCACATCGCATAGTGCGGCGGCAGCAGATGCCGGCCCGACGGCGTCGATACCTCCAGCACGCCGCTCGTCGCATACATCAGCTGGGCCCACGGGTGACTATGCGCGTCGACGCTCGCGTTGCCGGGAATCCCGAACGCGCGCACGAACAGCGGCCTCGGCAGGCGCGCCATCGGCGGCACCGCGTACGGATCACCCGATTGTCCCGCCAGCGACATAAGACGTCCTCCGAAGGTCATTGCATGCACGATCGCGATGCTACCGTAACGACTCTTCTTTCTCACGGCTTCCGTTCATGAGCGCGCATACCCGCACCACCCGCAAGACCGTCACCGCGATCCGCGCGACGAAAGGCATCGGCAGCCTCGTCTCGCTCACCGCCTATTCCGCGCCGATGGCGAAGCTCGTCGACGAAGTGGCCGACGTGATCATCGTCGGCGACTCCGTCGGCATGGTGCTGTACGGCATGCCCGATACGCTACGCGTCACGCTCGACATGATGAGCGCGCACGGCGCGGCAGTCGTGCGTGGCACCGCGCAGGCGTGCGTCGTCGTCGATCTGCCGTTTTCGACGTATCAGGAATCGCCCGCGCAAGCGTATCGCTCCGCCGCGCGGCTGCTCGCCGAAACCGGCGCGCAAGGCGTCAAGCTCGAAGGCGGCAGCGAGATGGCCGACACGATCCGCTTCCTGACGGAGCGCGGCATTCCGGTGATGGCGCACGTCGGCCTCATGCCGCAGCAGGCCAATGCGACCGGCGGCTTCCGCGCGCAGGGGATGGACCCGCGCTCGGCCGCGCAGGTGTTCGACGCCGCGTGCGCGGCCGAGCGGGCCGGCGCGTTCAGCGTCGTCGTCGAGGGCACCGCGGAAGCGCTCGCGCGCCATCTGACCGAAACACTGTCGATCCCGACCATCGGCATCGGTGCATCGCCCGCGTGCGACGGGCAGGTGCTCGTGACCGAGGACATGATCGGCGCATTCGACGCGTACACGCCGCGCTTCGTGAAGCGCTACGCCGATGCGAACGCGGTGATGCGCGACGCGATCCGCCAGTACGCGCACGACGTGCGGCAGCGCGTGTTTCCCGAGCCGGCGCACTGCTTCGGGTACGGCAAGCCGCTGCAACTCGCGGCAGCCGCCGCGGCGTGACGGCTGCGCTTACGCGCGATTACGCACGCTTGCGCATCGCATGCGCGACCCGCGCGTTGGCCTCGAACTTCGCACGATGCGTCGAGAAGAACGTCCGCACGTTGCGGACGTTCGATGCGCCGGTGAACAGCCGCCGCGCGAACGCGTCGTATTCGGCGACGTCGGCCAGGTCGGCCACCACCACGAAATCCGGCCCCGGCGACACGCGGTAGCACTGCGTGACCGCCGGCTCCGCGCACACGTAGGCTTCGAACGCGTCGTAGTCTTCGGCCGTCTGCCGGTCGAGGCTGATCTCGATCAACGCCGTGACCGCCGTGCCGATCGCGACCGGATCGAGCACCGCGACCTGGCGGCGGATCACGCCCGCTTCCGTCAGCCGCCGCACGCGACGCATGCAGGTCGGCGGCGACGACAGCGCGCGCTCGGCGAGTTGCAGGTTCGACACCGATGCGTCGTCCTGCAGGATCGCGAGAATGCGCAGGTCGAGATCGTCGAGCGTGATGCCGGCCATGGGCGGCTCCTTCCGGTCAGGGTGTGAAATTTAATTTCAACATGATAGACGATCGCCTGTCTGTTTCATCTTTTTATATATTTTGAAATTTAATTCCATTCGTGCGCCTCTACCATCGCTGTCACGGGTCCAGACAGGACATTTACGGAGCGCGCTATGTGTGGAATTGTCGGGGCGGTTGCCCAGCGGGACATCCTGCCGAACCTCGTCGACGGGCTGAAGCGGCTCGAGTATCGCGGCTACGACTCGTGCGGCGTCGTGGTCTATCGCGATCGTGCGCTGGCCCGCGCGCGCAGCGTCGACCGCGTCGCCAACCTGCAGCGCGAGATCGCCGGGCATGCGCTGTCGGGCTACGCCGGCATTGCGCATACGCGCTGGGCGACGCATGGCGCGCCCGTCACGCTCAACGCGCATCCGCACTTCTCGCCGAGCGACGACAACGCGCGCATCGCGCTGTCGCACAACGGGATCATCGAGAACTGCGATCAGCTGCGCGCGGAACTGCAGGCGCATGGTTATGTGTTCGCGAGCCAGACCGACAGCGAGGCAATCGCGCACCTGATCGATCACCTGTACGACGGCGACCTGTTCGACGCGGTGCGCCGCGCGGTCGCGCGACTGCGCGGCAGCTACGCGATCGCGGTGATGTGCCGCGACGAGCCGCACCGGATCGTCGGTGCGCGCGACGGGATGCCGCTCGTCGTCGGTGTCGGGGATGGCGAGAATTTCCTGGCGTCGGATGCGATCGCGTTGTCGGGTATCACCGATCGAATCGCTTACCTCGAGAACGGTGACGTTGCCGATATCCAGCTGCATCGCTACTGGATCGTCGATGCGGCCGGCCAGCGCGTCGAGCGTGCGGTGCAGCGGGTGGCCGCGCATAGCGGCGCGGCCGACCTCGGGTCGTATCGCTATTACATGCAGAAGGAGATTTTCGAGCAGCCGCAGGCGGTGGCCGATACGCTGCTCGATGTCGGGTCGATCATGCCGGAGCTGTTCGGCGACGGCGCGTGGCGCGTGTTCAACGACGTCGATTCGGTGTTGCTGCTCGCGTGCGGCGGCAGCTATCACGCAGCGCTGACCGCGAAGTACTGGATCGAGAGCATCGCGAAGCTGCCGGCGAGTGTCGAGATCGCGAGCGAGTTCCGGTATCGCGACAGCGTGCCGAATCCGCGCACGCTGGTCGTCGCGGTGTCGCAGAGCGGCGAGACGGCTGACGTGCTCGGGGCCGTGCACGTCGCGAAGCAGCGCGGGATGCTGCACACGCTCGCGATCTGCAACGTCGCGACGAGCGCGCTGATGCGCGAATGCGCGCTGCAGTTCGTCACGCGTGCGGGGATCGAGATCGGGGTGGCGTCGACGAAGGCTTTTACGACGCAGCTCGTGGCGTTGTTCTTGCTGACGTTGTCACTGGCGCAGGTGCGCGGGCGGTTGAGCGACGACGAGGAGAAGGCGCATCTGCGTGCGCTGCGGCATCTGCCCGATGCGATGTCGAAGGTGCTCGCGCTGGAGCCGCAGATCATGGGCTGGTCGGAGCTGCTCGCGCGACGCGACAACATGCTGTTTCTCGGACGCGGGATGCATTATCCGATCGCGCTCGAAGGCGCGCTGAAGATGAAGGAGATTTCGTATATCCACGCGGAGGCTTATCCCGCCGGGGAGTTGAAGCATGGGCCGCTGGCGTTGGTCAGTAACGAAATGCCCGTGATTGCGGTGGCGCCGAATGACGTGCTGCTCGAAAAGCTCAGGTCGAACATGCATGAAGTCAGCGCGCGGAACGGCAGGCTTTTCGTGTTCGCGGATGTGGACTGCGGGTTGATGCCGAGCGAGGGGATCGAGGTGATTCGGCTCAATGAGTACTACGGGCCGTTGTCGCCGATTCTGCATACGGTGCCGATGCAGTTGCTGGCTTATCACGCGGCGCTCGCGCGGGGGACGGATATCGATAAGCCGAGGAATCTGGCCAAGTCGGTGACGGTGGAGTGAGGGCATATCGCGGAGGGCCGGGCTGTGC
>NZ_CAJPGY010000016.1:0-189238 GCF_905339915.1 Burkholderia sp. BCC1985 | reverse complement strand
TGAAACGCTGCGTACCGACCTGCTCGACCTGTGGACGCAAGGCCGCATGCCGATCAAGTCGGTGCTGATCGTCACGCACAACATCGAGGAAGCGGTGTTCATGTGCGACCGGATTCTGGTGCTGTCGTCGAACCCGGGCCGCGTGATCGCCGAGATCAAGGTGCCGTTCAAGCATCCGCGCAACCGGCTGGATCCGGCCTTCCGCAAGCTGGTCGACGACATCTACGCGAAGATGACGGCCCGCCAGACCGGCGAGGCGACGAAGAAGGGGCTCGAGCTCGGCAGCTGGCTGCCGCAGGTGTCGACCAACCTGATGGCCGGCCTGATCGAGACGCTCGCGATGGCGCCGTACCACGGCCGCGCCGACATGCCGGAAATCGCACGCACGCTGCACCTGGAGGTCGACGACCTGTTCCCGATCGCCGAAGTGCTGCAGTACCTCGGCTTCGCCGACGTGCGCGAAGGCGACGTGTTCCTGACGCCGCCGGGGCGTGTGTTCGCGGAATTCGGCACGCAGGAACGCAAGCTGATGTTCGCGGATCATCTGCTGAAGCACGTGCCGCTCGCCGCGCGGATCAAGAAGGTGCTGAACGAGCGCCCGGGCCATCGTGCGCCGCGCGTGCGTTTCGAGCAGGAGCTGGAGGATTTCCTGTCGGACGGCGCGGCGGAGGAAACGCTCGACGCGGTGATCGACTGGGGTCGTTACGGCGAGATCTTCTCGTACAACGACCAGACCGAAATCTTCAGTCTCGAGGACGTCGAGTCCTGAGCCGCCGAGCCGGGCCGTCTGGCCCGGCATCCGCACGCACGGCGCCTGCCAGGCGCCGCGCATCGCATCGTTACTGCAGGTTACCCCACCGATCGACCGCCGGTTCGGCCGACGCCCACTTCCAGTGCGTGCCTTGCTGGCACGCATTCGCGAAATACCAGTCGGCCTTGTCGCCGTCCTTCACCGAGAACGCGAATTCCTTGCACAGTGCAAGCGCCGTCGAGTACGCGCGCGTGACGCGCACCTCGCCTTCGCCGTTTTCGAGCGGCAGCGTGTTCTTCACGTTCCACGGCTTCACTTCGCCGACGGCCAGGCTGCCGGCCGCCTTCGCGATCGCGTCCTGCTGGTTCTGATGGAGCTGTTTCATCGTGCGGTTGACGGCCTCGTCGGTCGCCGCCTGCACGGCGATCCCGACACCGACGCCGACGGCCGGGTTCGCGGTGACGAGGCCCGTCGCCGCGCCGGCGAGCGCGCCGCTCGCCGCGCCGACCGAGCCGCAGCCCGACAGCGCGGCGCTGGCCGCGCACAGTGCGCCGATCGCAGCGATTCGGATCGCGACGCTCATTGCAGCGCGCCCCAGCGTTCGGTCGCCGGTTCCGCCGACGCCCATTTCCACACGGGACCGTCGCGGCAGATCGTGGCGACGTAGAACGCCGATTGCGCGGCCTTGTCGGCCTTCGCCGGCGTGTCGACCGCGAACACGATTTCCTTGCAGTCGAGCGGGCCGATGCTGATCATGCGGCTGACCGTCACGCGGCCCTGTTCGTCATCCTCGATCGGAAACGAATGGTGCGTCGTCCACGGCGCGACGCCGCCGACGTCGAGCGGGCCGGCCGCCTTCGCGATCTGTTCCTGCGTGTAGCGGTGCGCGACGCGCTGCGTGTACTGGACGCCCGCACGCGCACCGGCGACGGCGCCGAGGCCGATGCCCGTCGCGACGGCGGCGTTGTTGGTGACCTTGGAGGCGATCGCGGCGCCCGCGATACCGGCGCCGGCGGTCGCGCCTTCGCTGTACAGCGAGTTGCAGCCGGACAGCAGTGCGGCCGTGGCGAGCGCGGCCAGCACGATGCGCGCCGGCGTGGCCCGGCGCGGCGGTTCGAAACCCATGTTCATCCCTGAGTGCAAGTCCTGTCTGGGTGAGCGGCGACGCATGCGCGCCCCCTTGCCGCGTCATTGTTTCGCAATGGTCATAGGAAAACTGCAAAGCTTTGACAAATGGCCGGCGGCGGGTCGCGCGCGTACGCGCGGCGCTATTGTCGGACAGATGGCTGAGCCGGGGTCGAAGCGTTACAAATTGAAGGTAATTGTTACCGTGGCATGCGAGGAAGCGACCTAGACTGTTTTGTTATGGAATGTTTCTACGACGGCTCCGAGCCGCGCGCCATATGAGACACCCAGCCATGCGCCGTTCGAAACGGTTTTCTCCCCGGCCGCCCGATGCGGGTGCCGAGCGCCCGCGTCCACAGACCGACGCGCCGGCCGGCGCGCCCGACGAGACGCCGTCCGACGGCGATCACAACCAGGGCGGCGCACGCCCGGAAGGGCTCGACTATCAACGCGACCTCGGCCAGGAGCAGGACGCTTGAGCCCGTCGCCGCCGTATTCCGCTGCCGCATTTCATTGCGCGCCTGGTTGCATCGTTCACATCTGAATCGCCGCGCGACTGCCTTCGGGCCGTCGTGTCCGCCTTGGCGCGCGCCGCGCGTCATTCAATCGAATCGAGGAGGGGAAGCCGCATGAGCAGATTGATCGTGGTATCGAACCGTGTCGCCGCCGGCGAGGACACGCGCCCGAGCGCAGGCGGTCTCGCGGTCGGCGTGATGGATGCGCTGAAGGAAACCGGCGGCGTCTGGTTCGGCTGGAACGGCGAGATCGTCGGTACGCCCGACACGCAACCGGCGATCCAGCGGGACGGCAACGTCACCTATGCGACGGTCGGGCTGACCCGGCGCGACTACGATCAGTACTACCGCGGCTTCTCGAACGCGACGCTCTGGCCGGTGTTTCACTACCGCAGCGATCTCGCGCGCTTCGACCGGCAGGAGTACGCAGGCTATCTGCGCGTGAACGCGATGCTCGCGAAGCAGCTCGCCGCGCTGCTGCGGCCCGACGACCTGATCTGGGTGCACGACTATCACCTGCTGCCGTTCGCGCATTGCCTGCGCGAGCTCGGCGTGAGGAATCCGATCGGCTTCTTCCTGCACATTCCGTTTCCGTCGCCCGACATGCTGCGCGTCGTGCCGCCGCACGACGAGCTCGTGAAGTTCATGTGCGCGTACGACATCGCGGGTTTCCAGACCGATGCCGACAAGCAGGCGTTCACCGACTACATCGAGCGGCGCGGCATCGGCGCGGCGAGCGACGACGGGATGCTGCATGCGCACGGCCGTGTCGTGAAGGTCGCCGCCTATCCGATCGGCGTGCATCCGGATGCGATCGCCGAGGCGGCCGTCCAGTATGGCTCGCGCAAGCCGGTGAAGATGCTGCGCGACGCGCTCGGGGGCCGCAAGCTCGTGATGAGCGTCGACCGGCTCGACTATTCGAAGGGGCTCGTCGAGCGCTTCCAGTCGTTCGAGCGGATGCTCGCCAACCAGCCGGGCTGGCAGGGGCGCGTGTCGCTCGTGCAGATCGCGCCGCCGACGCGCTCCGACGTGCAGACCTACCAGCGCATTCGCGAGACGCTCGAAGGCGAGGCCGGCCGGATCAACGGCCGCTTCTCGCAGCTCGACTGGACGCCGATCCAGTACCTGAACCGCAAGTACGAGCGCAATCTGCTGATGGCGTTCTTCCGGATGTCGCAGGTCGGCTACGTGACGCCGTTGCGCGACGGGATGAATCTCGTCGCGAAGGAATACGTCGCGTCGCAGGACCCGGCCGATCCGGGCGTGCTCGTGCTGTCGGAGTTCGCGGGCGCGGCGGCCGAGCTGAGCGGCGCGCTGCTCGTCAATCCGTACGACCTGTCGCAGATGGCCGATGCGCTCGAGCGCGCGCTGTCGATGCCGCTCGCCGAGCGGCGGGCGCGGCACGAAGCGAACCTCGCGCGGCTGCGCGAGAACAACCTGTCGGTCTGGCGCGACACGTTCGTCGCCGACCTGCGCAGCGTCGCGGCGGCCGCGTCGGTCACGCGGCGCGCGGGCCGGCGGGCCGCGCATGTCTGAGCGGATGTTCGAGCGCGTGGAGGAGGGTGGCGCGGCGGACGATACGGCCGCCCGCTTCTTCATCGTCACGGGCGGCCCCGGCTCCGGCAAGAGCACGTTGCTCGATGCGCTCGAGCGCACCGGTTTCGCGCGCTCGCACGAGGCCGGGCGCGGCGTGATCCGCGACCAGATGGCGATCGACGGCCCGGCGCTGCCGTGGCGCGACCGGGCCGCATTCGCCGAACTGATGCTGAACTGGGAGATGCGCTCGCACCATCTCGCGCGAGGCGCGCGCGGGCCCGTGTTCTTCGATCGCGGCGTGCCGGATGTGATCGGTTACCTGCGTCTGACGGGCCTTGCGGTGCCCGCACACGCGGAGGCCGCGGCACGGCGCTTCCGCTATCACCGGCGCGTGTTCATCGCGCCGCCGTGGCCCGAGATCTACACGCAGGACACCGAGCGCCGGCAGGATTTCGCGGAGGCCGTGCGCACCTACGACGCGATGGTCGACTGCTATACGGCGTATGGCTATCGGCTGATCGAGCTGCCGCGCGTGAGCGTGAAGGCGCGCGTGCGCTTCGTGATGGACGCGCTCGACGCCACGTGAGCCGTGGGTGCGACGCGCTGCGGCGTCAGGTCGCAGCGTGAAGTCGCCGCATCAGGCCGCAGCGTCGGGGCGTGGCGACGCGATGCGCAGCATGCTGACCACCGCGGCGACCGCCGCGAACACCGTGGCGACATAGAGCGCGATCGTCGGACCTCGGTCGGGCGCCAGCCCGAAAATCAGCGCGACGAGCGCGGCACCGAGCGTCTGGCCCGTCAGGCGCGCCGTGCTCAGCATCCCGCCCGCGCCGCCGCTGCGCTCGCGCGGCGCCGACGACAGCATCGCGCGATTGTTCGGCGACTGGAACAGCCCGAAGCCCGCGCCGCACAGCGCCATCCGCCACACGATGTCGACGGTACCCGGGTGCGCGCCGATCGTCGCGAGCGACAGCAGCCCGGCCGCGAACAGCGCGAGCCCGATGCCGCCGAGGATGCCGGCCGAGTAGCGGTCCGACAGCACGCCCGCGAGCGGCGCGGCGAATACGATCACGAGCGGCCATGGCGTCATGTAGAGGCCGGTTTCGACCTGGGAGAAGCCGAGCGAATGCTGCAGCCAGAACGGCAGCGCGACGAACGCGAGCATCTGCGACGTAAACGACGCGACCGACGTGCAGATCGACAGCGCGAACATCGGGATGCGCATCAGGTCGACCGGCAGCAGCGGCGCCGGCTGCGACAGCTGGCGCTTCACGAAGAAGTAGCCGACGCCGAACGCGACGGCCAGCTCGGCCGCGACGTACGCGTGGCTTTCGCCGTGACCGAGCCCGTCGACGGCCATGATCAGCAGGCCGAACACGCACGCGTTCATCAGCGCGCTCGGGAAGTCGTACGGCGCGTCGTGCAGCGGGTTGGCCGGCAGCGCACGCAGGCTGCCGAACACCGCGGCGATGCCGATCGGCACATTGACCGCGAACAGCCACGGCCACGACGCGAACGACAGGATCGCCGATGCGACCGTCGGGCCGATCGCCGACGACAGCGCGACCACCATCGCGTTGATCGACAGCCCGCGCCCGAGCATCGACGACGGGTAGATCATGCGCACCAGCGCCGCGTTGACGCTCATGATGCCGGCCGCACCGAACCCCTGGATCACGCGCATCACCGCGAGCGTCGGCAGCGAGCCGGCGAGCGCGCAGCCGAGCGACGCCGCGGTGAAGAGCGCAAGACCCGCGATGTAGATGCGGCGATAGCCGACGCGTTCGCCGAGCGACGCGAGCGGCAGCAGCGTGATCGTGACCGCGAGCTGGTACGCGTTGACGATCCAGATCGATGCGGCATCGGACGCGTGCAGGTCGCGCGCGATCGTCGGCAGCGCGACGTTCGCGATGGCGCCGTCGAGCACGGCGAGCGTGATGCCCAGTGCGACGCAGACGATCGCCCAGTAGCGTTGCGGAAGCGGCAGGCCGGTATCGGCGTTCATGGCGGGAGCGAAAGCGTGGTTGTCCGCGTGCCCGGGTGCCGGTTGCGTGCGCAACCATGCTTGCGGGTGGAGGCGGCGGTGAACGGTCCGGCCGGCCTGGCGGCGCTGGCGCGGGACCGGTCGAGTGTATCACCGGGCCGAATCGCGCGACGCCGACACCGCCGCCGGCCGGCGCGCGTTCAGCCCTCGAAATCGAGGCCGCCGAGCCGCACGAGCGGGTCGGCCTGCGTGCGCGACGCGAGGTCGATGTCGCGCGCGCCCTCCCATGCGCTCAGCTTCCTCGGCAGCGCGCTCAGGTAGTGCTCGAACCGCACGGGCCCGTCGGGCTCCATCAACCGTTCGATCTCGTCGGTGTCCCAGGTCAGTTCGAGGTTCAGCGGATGCACGAAGCCGCTCACGTGCTCGTGCGGCGCGCTGCGGATCTGCACGCGCGTCGGTTGCCCGTGCCCGCCGTACGGGACGACGTCGGTCAGCACGTGATCGGCGAAGAAGGCGGCGATCGCCTGCGCGATGCGCGGCGCGAATTCGGTATCGAAACGGCGGGCGGTTTCGGGCTGCATGAAGGCGTCTCCAGTGTGCCGAAAATCGTAGCACGGCGGCGCCGCGTTTCGGCGTGCGTGATACCCGTAATGGCGCGTTACCACTTGCTGCATCTATTACGGCCGGGCGCGGCCACAATGCATCGCATCCAGTACCACTTCGCGTGGGAGTCCATCATGAAAAAGATTGCCGCTGTATGTGTCCTCGCCGGTTCGCTCGCCGTGGCGGGCCCGGTGTCCGCGCATGGCCGCGACGGGGGCGCCGTCATCGGCGCGCTGATCGGCGGCGCGGTGCTCGGCGCGATCGTGACGTCGGCGATGAATCCGCCCGTCGCGTATCAGGCGCCCGTGTATCAGGCACCGGCCTATCAGCCGCCGACGTACTACCAGGCACCGGCCTACCAGCAGCCGGCTTATCCGACCTACCAGCAGGCGCAATACCAGGACGACGGCCCGAGCTATTGCTACGACCGTTATCAGCGCGCGTATGTGTGCGGTGCGCCCGTGTCGGGCGGCTATGCGCAGCCGGCCGGCTGGTAAGAAGCGGGCACGCGTATGACGCGCGGGCAGGTTCGGCGTTGCCTAGCCGGCTGCCCGGTTTCCGGTGGAGCGGATGACAAAAGGCCCTCGCGGTGATGCGAGGGCCTTGCTTTTTGACGGTCGTCTATCGGCTCGTATCGGCCTCGCGCGGGCCGTGCGTGGATACAAACGGTTGCAATTGCATCAGTGGCGATGGCCGCCGCCGTTGCCTTGGCCGCGCCCGCCGCCGTCGTCATTCCAGTCGGCGCGGCGTCCGTCGCCGCGGCCCCAGCCGCCGTGACGGGCGCGTTCGCCGCGGTCGCGATCCCAGCCGCCGCGGTCACGATTCCAGCCGTCGCGTCCGCGATCCCAGTCGCGGCGTCCGCGGTCCCAGTCGCGCCCGCCGCCACCGCCCCAGATGTTGACCGTCCCGTACACGGGCGACGCCCCGTAGGCCGGCCCGTACGCGTAGCCGGGATCGGAATAGTAGGGCTGTCCGTAGCCGTATCCGGCGTCCGGACCGACGACGCACCCGGCCAGCAGCGTGGCGACGCCGGCGGCAGCAATGAGCTTCAGCATGATGATCTCCGTTGGTTTCCGTATAAGTACCGCGCGCGGGGATCGCCGGCTGTATGCAATTGTGTCGTGAAATTACAGCGCCGTAAGGTATTGGAGCGAAAGTGTTAGCATCCGGGGCCTATTTGTTTTTCAGGAGCACATCGATGAAATTCGCGATCCGGGCCGTCCTGGCCGCCCTTTGCGTGACGACCGCCGCCGCCTGCGCGGCCGGGCCCGCATCGGCGCCCGCCGTGCCGGCCGAGTCGATCAAGATGTTCCCGCAGCCGACGGCCGGCCAGCAGCGCGCGGTGATCGCGCTGCCCGCGCTCGAGAACGAAGGCGACGCGCGCGTCGAGCTGATGATCGGCAAGACGCTGCAGACCGACTGCAACCAGCAATGGTTCGGTGGGGAACTGACCGCCGAGGACGTGAAGGGCTGGGGCTATACGTACTATCGCCTGACCGACGTGAAGGGGCCGGCGTCGACGCTGATGGCCTGCCCGGGCCAGGCGCCGCAGCAGCGCTTCGTGCAGGTGCGCGGCGACGGCCAGCTGCTGCGCTACAACAGCCGCCTGCCGCTCGTCGTGTACGTGCCGGACGGTTTCGACGTGCGCTATCGCGTGTGGCATGCGTCGAAGGACGTGCAGCACGCCGTGACGCAGTAACGCATCGGCGCGGTCGTGCAGGGGCGCTTGCCGCTGCACGGCCGCGTGTGGTTTCGCTTGCGGGCTTCTTTCCGAGGTCCGCCGTTTTATCCGCAGCTCGCGTGTGCGAGCGCCGGCCATGCGGCCAGCGCGGCTTGCGCGACCGCCTCCAGATTGCGACGGCTCGCACCGTCGCGCGCCTGAATCGACATCCCCTGTCGCACCGTCACGTAGTAGCGCGCGATCGCGTCGAGGTTCGCATGTGCAGAAATCTCGCCGGTCGCAACGCTTTTGCCCGGCCGCGCGCGTAACGCGGCGACGGTCTGCTCGCGCATCGCGATCAGCATTTGCCGGACCGTGTCCGAGCGCTCGGCCGGATGCAGCGCCGATAGCACGATCAGGCAGCCTGCCGGTTTCGAGCGGCGCGTGAACGGATGGCGGTTTAGCAGTACGGCAAGGCAGAAGACGTGGCAGCGCTCGTCGCGTTCGTCGTCGGGCCGGAAGGGCGGTCGATCGACGGGACGGGGTTGACGATCGACGGCGGGGCGAATGAGCCAGGGGTGATGCGCGGTGTGATCGGTCTTGCGGCGCGACGTGTATGACTGGCCGCCGAGTTGCCAATGCCCGGCCGCCGGATCGGCCCATGTGTCGCAGGCCCGTAGGTCGTTGCGCTGCGTGGCGTCCGGGCCGATGCCGTGCATGCCTTACCGGCCGGCGGCGGGGCGTCGTCGAGCGGGACGATTACCATAACTGACGCCCGGCATCGGGATAGCACGCCTTTCAAAAAACTTGACGAGCACATTATCATCACCCGTCCGACGAGCATGCGCTCGAGCGGGATGGCCGTGGGGATGCTGCCTGTGGTGGGCCGACGGGCTTTCATCGTGCAGCAGATCGATGATCCGGGCGCTACATTCAAGATAAATCCAAGAAAGGCAATGAATACAACAACGCGTCAGCTAGAGGGGAAATCGGTTTTCGTTCTCGGTTCTGCGCCGGGGGTATCACTCTCCGTGCGTCATGAGGACGACATCGTCATTGCCATCAATGGTTCACTGATCCCTTTCCCGTCGATCGTTCCGGACATCCTGTTCATCAATGCGTACACGACGATCGCTCGGACGGAAGTGGCGCGGAAGACGATGGCGAGGCTTGGCGGCCTGAAGGTCAGGCACGTCGTCGGGATCGAGACGGGCCAGGGGTTGAGCGATATGCTCGACGCGCTTGCGGCCGCGGGTATGCAATGGGAGAGCGCCAGTGCGATGACGCGCGAGGAGCGCCGCGACGTGACGGGGCGTGCCATCGGGCGGGTTCCTGACGGCGACCGGGGCGATGCGGTCCTTTCGACGGGGGTTACGGCCTTGGCATGGGCGGTCGAGCAACGCGCGACAACCATTCGCTGGGACGGGTTCAGCCTGCAGGGAGGCCACTCCTATTTGCCCGATGCCACCAATCGCGATCACGTCCGGGTCGACTCGGAAGCGCTCGTCAGGCTCTTCGGTGTGCACGATCCGTCAGGTCCCCGTCAATGGAACCGATGAGGCGGTCATGCCGCCGCCGGCTCGGCCGCATATGCGTGCATTTCGGTGCGAGCGGCGGCGCATGGCAGCAGAGGGTGGGTCGGCATCGTTGACGGCATCGATTATGGGATGGGGTGCTGCATCCCCAAAAGTGCTCTGAGACGATCGACCTGCACCGCATGCCGATGCGACGTGTGATGCGTGCGCGCCGCGCGTTATCGGCAGCCGAGCTGCCGCTGCTCGGTTTCCAGATCGACCCGTTTGTCGTAAGGCCCGCAGCTCGTTGCGCGACTTGCCGTCAGGGCCGATACCGCGCACGACCTTGTGGCCGCGATCCGGCGCATGCGTGACGGCGTCGGTGCCGGCGGCCAGTTCGCCGCAGCGTCAGTCGGGCGACGTGCGTTCCGGCCGGCGTGTTGCCGCGCCCGCGACGTTGGCGACGCCCGGGCTCAAATACCGCTGTTTTGGCGGTGCCGTACCGGTCACGCTGCCGGCGTCGGCGGCATGCGCCGAGCAGACTTGCGCCAAAAATGCGGCCAGGGCCGCGAGCGTTCGAATCATGTTCGAGGTCCGTGTGCAGGAAAAGGTTCGGGATTCTACGCAATCTCCGGTGCATGTCCGTAGCGATCGGAGCGACTGCGATCGTGTGTCGCAAGTCACCGTGATGGCGCGATGATGAATGGAACAGGATAACGAACGGTTTTGCAGGCGCACGGCGGAATTCATTTACAAAGTAATCAAGCGTACTTACGATGACGCCAATCTGGGCTAGCGGAACTTCGTATGCGTACGGTCGATCGGGCGATGCTTGCTGCGCTCTGCCTTTGGCTGGCTGCATGCGGCGGCGGTGACGGCAGCGCGGCTCCGGCATCGCAAACCGTTGCGGGCACATCGACATCACCCGTCGCTCCCGCCGGCGCCGCATCCGGCGCATCGGCTGCATCGACGAATTCCGGCAGCCCGGCACCGACCGCTGCGCCGGCCGGTTCCGCGTCCGGCACGACGCTTCTGCCGTCCAGTGGCGCCAAACCGATTCTGGTCGCCGATGTGACGGTCTCCCCGGCTGCCGACGGCAGCGACCAGGCCGACGCGTTGCAGAAGGCATTCGACAGCCTGCGTGCCGGCCAGCGCCTCGTCATCGCGCCGGGCCGCTACGTCGTCGGGCATTCGCTTGCCGTGACGGTGCCGCAGGCGGTGATCTCGGGATACGGCGCGACGCTGGCCGCGACGAATCCCGCCGACCAGACGATCGTGATGAGCGGCGCCGGCTCGACGCTCGTCGGCGTGACGCTGGCCGGCACCGGCACCACGCGGCTCACGACGCCCGAGTCGACCAAGGTCGAGGTGACGGGCTCGGAGGTTCAGGTGCTCGGGGTGACGATCCAGGGCGGCGCGAGCGCCGGGATCTTCGTGTTCGGCGGCAACGGTATCGCGATCGTGGGCAATACCGTGCGGGCGACGCTGGCCGACGGCATCCATACGACCTACGGGTCGACCAACGTGCTGGTGCAGAACAATACGGTGACCGGCACCGGCGACGATCTGATCGCCGTGGTCAGCTATCTCGGCGACGGTCGCCTGAGCAGCAACGTGCTGATCGACCATAACGCGGTATCGGGCAATTCTTGGGGGCGCGGCATCACCGTTGTCGGCGGGCAGGCGGTGACGATCTCGAGCAATACGGTCGACGGCGTCGAGAAGGCGGCGGGGATTCTCGTCGCGCAGGAGGACAGCTGGAAAACCTACGGGTCTTCGAACGTCGTCATCACGGGCAATACCGTGACCAACATTCAGAACGCGAACGTGAACAACGGATTGCAGCCGACGCAGCAGGGCGCGATCGAGCTGGATACGTGGTCGGGAGCCGTGTCGGATGTCACGGTGGCGAACAACCGCGTGTCGGGTTCCGGATATGCGGGGTTCCGGGCGTACGGAAACGTGTGTTCGTTCAGCGTGACGGGCAACACGTTCTCGTCGATCGCCGGGTTGCCGGTCTCGTTGCTGACGAACGGCTGCGTGTCGAACCAGATCGTCGTCGATGCGAACCGGCTCGCGGACGGCAGTGTGCTGGCGCTGCCGGCGGGGGCGTCGTCGACGGGGACGTTCGCCGTGACGGGCGCGAATGCGAGTCTGATGCCGCAGGTCAGGACGGGGTTGATGCAGTGACGGGGCGGTCTGGGCTCAGGCCTGGCGGCCATTGGCTGGCACAGCACGACATACGCGGCTTCCGCGGAACACGCGGCCAGGCGTGAGCGTGGACACCCGACGTTCGGACGCTGTGCGTGCCGACGGCGCGATTTTCAGGCTGAGGCGGAATTTCGGGAAATTGCTGGTCCCGACAGAATTCATATCGCTAAGCTGCATAGGCTTCTCGGTCGACGATGTTCCAGATATACCAACAAAAATACCAACAAACGCATTGGTGCAGAGTCGACCAGTCGAAAAGGGGCGCTGCGCGTACCTGTATCGTGCCGGAGGAATCGCAAATATCTGGAGATTTGGAGACAAACACCCGTTTCGGCTTGTGAGCCTTGTCTGGCAAGGCTGCGGTTATCTCCAAGTCTATCTCCAAAACACACATTTTCTTGGAGATAGTGTTGGAGACATGTGACAGGTCATGCGGGGGCCAGTCCGTCTCTTCGTGAACTGCCTCTGCATCTGGAACTATCCGCGCACAGAATTGCCCCGCGCGCGGCTTACCCCGCGTGCTGTTAAATTTGTTGTAGATTGCCTCCGTTTTGAACAAGATGTAGCGCTATAGAATCGAAGCGATACGCGGCATTGCCGAATGCCCAAAAATTAAACGATACGGGGAGCACAGATATGGAAGATGCGAAATCAGTGGCTAACATGGACGACCAAAGTGGCTTTTTTGCATTTCTGTTCAATGCTGATCATCTTATTTTTGACGGGGAAAACTACGCTCATGCCTCGGAACAACGCTTTCTGGAGTCGCTCGCGAGAAGTGAAGGAGCCGGGTTTCGCCGAATGAGGGTGAGGCGTGGGGATGTCAGTCCACATCGTCTGGCCTCCAGAGCGACGCATCTTTCTATTCCACGTGTTAGTGGAGAAGGGAAACGAGGAAATCTTTCTATCTCGACCACATACGGAACGGATATCCGTGCCTTGAAAGTCTTGATAGGTGATTTTGCTGACTCCCTCAAGAGCGGATGGTATACCGTCGATCTTGTTGATTTTCCGAGACAGCTTGGTTCGACCAATGTGTTTTGCTTGACCTCGTACCCTATGCCGCTGTCAATTGCTCAAAGCGTTGATGCTGAATTGAAGTCTTTTTCTCCGTATATTGGTGCGGCGGAGTTGGATGTTGATAATCCACTTCATCTGTTGTTATTCAAGTCATTGCTTGATTGTGTTTATTTTGAAGGGCGTGATATTTATCGTTCTCGGTGGGAAACTGACGAGGGTGTGTGCGAATTTGGTACTAATGCTGACGATTATTTTACGGTATCCGATTTATCGTATATTGATTTTCAGCGCGCGGCCCCGAATCTTCCTAGGTCGGATGGATTATCCCGCCGAGGCAAGACTACGTCTACGAGATTGGCGAGCGTCATGAGACCATCGCATTTCGAGGAGGTGGCGCAGAAGCTTATTGCACTTCCGCGTGACATCGCTAACGAAATGGAGATCGATTTCGAGATACGCTCAAGTTCCGAGGAGCAATTGCGTGTTCCGGTTGGGAAGCTACTTGGTTATTCGTTGAATAATGAACACGAAAAGGGAAGGCATAAGGCACGCCTATTTTCTGATCTTTTGTGCATTCAACGTGATCATTGGCGTTATCTTGCCTATCAGCTGGTGGATGGGCTTAAGGCGGCTGAGCTAGAAAATATTCGTTTAACAGAGTATGGCGTGCAGTACAGTGCTCGGATTCAAGTGATTGGTCTAAACCGAAATATATGCACAGTGCAAACCGGGTGGATTATCCGAAGGGGCGAGCCTGCGCAATTGACGACTGCATATCCAGCTGAGAAGCATCTGCAACTAAAAGGCGTCGCGGTAATTCCTCCATTTGTCGATGAGAGCGTAAAAGGACCAGATAGGTGGCGGGCTATCTACGACCTTGCAAGTCAAGCTGGGCGTGATGCTGCTATGAATTGTACGCCGACACCAATGAAGCTAGATGGATTCGAGATCGAATTAGAGGGCCTTTGTGGTGGCGCGTATGTTCGACTTGACGGAAGGCGTGCATTTTCGCGATGGATTTTAGCCCAGGGCTATGCTCGGCATGGCTATCCGTCGGGTATTTGCGTTCGTGCTGACGTCAGTAGTCAGTCAGTTGAGAGGGCTGAAGCCTACGCTAACGCGTTTATGCGTGTTATCTGGCTGAATGGAATCGATGGTGCTAGTGTGGTCCGCTATTTATCATAGCGCTGCATTTGCGTCGTCGAGAAGGTGATATTTGGACATTCGACGCTAGGCCGTGTATGTCGGGACCGGACGGATAGTGATATTCGTGGCATGTCTGCGAAGACCCAACGTATCGCCTGCACGCCGTTTCTTGCGGACGGGCGTTCGTCGCGCAAACTGACTTTGGTTGGCGTGGAAGTTACTTCGCGTCACGTACCCGCATGATTGTTTGACGACTTGTGCTGTATCGTCTTGCAAGGCTTGCCACGCTTGCGCCGTTGCTCAATTGTTGGCGAACCTCGTCCTGCTGCGGCTTGGACAGTGCAGATGGCCGTCCCAAGGATTTTCCCTCGGCCCTTGCTCGTGCGATACCGGCTTGAGTTCGTTCGATCAACAAGTCTCGTTCAAATTCGGCTACTGCGTTCAGTACCTGCATCGTCATCCGACCGGCGGCACTGGTCAGGTCCACGCCACCAAGCGCCAGACAATGAATCCGAATGCCGCGATCCGCCAACGTCTCAACAGTAGCGCGGACGTCCATCGCGTTTCGGCCGAGGCGGTCGAGCTTTGTGACGATTAGTACGTCGCCTTCTTCCATCTTCAGGAGCAATTCGGCAAACCCAGGTCGTTGGTCTGCGGCAACGCTACCAGAAATGCTCTCCGTTACAACTCGGCGTTTGTCAACTGAAAAACCGGCCACCTCTATTTCACGAAGTTGATTTGCTGTCGTTTGGTCGGCCGTGCTGACGCGGGCATATGCGAAGGTGCGGGACATGTGGCTTATGGGGTCCAAAAAGGATGTACGAATATTACCTCATGTCCGTATGCTCTTGGGCCTTACTTTCGGACATGACTTTGTACCTATGTTCGTAAGGGTTCTGTTTCGGACACGTGCGCCGAATTGAGGGTCGACGGGCGACAACCGGCGATGACACCGTTCGGAATTACCCAGTCGCGATGCATGTTTTCGAACCAGATCGGCCGATTCCTTCGGCCGACGGCTGTCATTGAGGGAGGAGTAGTTGTTCTTGAGGTGGGTGAACTAAGGACCACAGCGACTCGAATGCCTGGTCGGCATTTCGGGGGATTATGGATTCGTTCGCCAAGCGTTCAAGGTCTTCACAAGTAGCAACGTAGATTCCCTTGCTGGATGCAAGTTCTTCGTCCGTCAGAGCCTCGCGCTTCATAGTTGTGACGACCACTGGCAGTACTTTCAGGTGTGGGTTTCCCGTCTGCTCTAGCTTTTCTAGGAGAGCAGCCGCTCGGGCAAGTAACTTTGACAGCTTGCCATTATTATTGATGGCCCCGGTGGTGCACTCAATAACTGCGACGTTGCCATTCGGACTGACGGCTAGTAGGTCGGCCGCGTCGGTCGTAAAATGACTTGAGAGCGGATTGACGGCGAAGCCGTACATGAACATGAGGTTGCCAACGCCGGCCTCCAGTACTCGTGCGTCTTGTTTATGTGATTTCGCATCAAACAAGGATTTTCTGGTTCCCTCAAGTTCCGGATCGAATACCTCATGCATCGAACGACGGACGTTGGCCGAATTGTCAGGGTCCACAATCCAGCCTTGGTGGATCCACCGATCTTTATACGATGCAAACCCCTGAATAATCGATCCTTTTGGCACCTCGATGTCAACCGAGCCGGCAACCGCGTAATCTCCGTCGTCAGTCCACGTCAATTGGCTTGAATTGAACGATCCGCGCTCAGTTGCTTTCGAATTTGGCGCTTGTACCCGATAACCGAGTCTTGCGAGCGTGCGGTCGACTTCTCTAGCAACGAGGATGGTCAAATGAGCTACGCCATTCTGTATGCGTGCGCGGTCACTCAGATCTACCGCGACGATTCCTTGGGCCGTGACATCAAGCGAGCAGGTGTCCCATCTTAAAGAATACAGATTCAATTCAGCCGCCAGCTCAACGATTGAGTCGTATGGCATCACTCCAGAGCGAAGATCGCTCTGAAATTCAGTTAGACGATTCTGGAAAACGTGAGATCCAGTCGAAATCGATAGCCGTAGCGGATGAGCGAGGGGTGTATAGAAATTGGATGGATATTTTTCAAGATTCACAGAAAAACTATTGTGCGGGGATTCGTGGTTTCCAAATCGCACGCAGCCGACGGGGGTCTCTATGCCTTCGCTTCGCAATGCGGTGATAAGGCCCAGATAGTCGATACCGAGTTCGGATAGGGGTAGGGAACAACCACAAATGCTTGGTGTTTTGACCGTGAGTCCGGGGAGCGGTTGATTTCCCACTGGATGGTTGATGTGCCCTTGAGCAAGCTCTAGGCCGTTTGGTCCATCGATCGCAATAAAGCTGAAGTTTGCATGCTTGTAGGCGTCGGCACACGCTGCATACAGCAACGAGAACTCGTCTAGCTTCTGCTGTTCATGGGGAAGAAATGGCTGCATTTTGGGTCTCTCCGAGTCGAATACGCGTTCCGTTGTGAAAGCGACTGTTTCTTACCGGCCCGTTCGACGCAAGCGGGCTGATGAATCAAGGCGTATGTCCGACAGCACCTCACGGACGCCTGACGTCAATTCTCTTCGCTATGGCAGCACCGCGGTATAGCAAGCGCCCACAGTCTTTCGTCGCTCGCGAAGTCGACGTGCAGACTTGGTCGATAACGTAACAGCTTGTCGACTACGAAGGTCTCGATTCGCCATGCTCTATATGTGAATCGGGGCATTGATACACCGGACTTGCATTCTCGGTTGTCGGCGTCCAGGCCGCTCGCAATCGCTTCTGAGTAGTGTCCCTCGATTGTTGACGATCTTGGTAAAAGCGTCGATCGGCCGTTCTGAGGCATTGATCAAGCTGCGTAGGGAGTCGTGCGAAAATGTGTGCCGTCGAGCCTAGGGCGGCCACCTGAAAACCGGACACCTTCACCGGCTGGCTCGGCGTTCTTCGTGAAGGGCGCATATGAAGGTGCGCGATGAATCTGGATTTTTGCTCTGGAGTGCCTGACGCGATTCGGCAGGCATGCGCCAGTGTGTGCGGTGACGGTACACCGTACCCGGAAGCGAGTATTGCAGCCGCAAGGCGGCTCGTCACGGATGCCCGAATGGAGGCGTTCTACCAGTCCGAATCCCTCGCGTGGACGAACGGACCGAATGCCGATACCGCGTGGCGGCTCTGGTTCGATGCTGCCGTTCTCGCGGCAGAAACTGACGAGGATGAGCGGCGCGAAGCCATCAAGCGGCAACAAGCCAATGTGTCACACCTTGTGCGCGTGCTCGATGAAGCGCGCGAATTGCTCAACGAAATCGAAAAGGACGAGCCGCGTGCGCCCATTTCGTTACCGCTCGAGTTTGCGGATGTGCTGCAGCTTATTGAATCAACGGTCCAAAATCAGGGCATTGTGAACGGCTACGATCGGTCTCGATACGAGATGAATGCACGCCCGCGCCTTGACGAGCTATTTCGCTTCAGCAGCAGTTCTGCCTGCTTTATTCCGTCCGTCGCGCAACTGCTGACGGGATTGTCGGCTGCTGCGTTCACTCTGGAAGCGCAGTTGGAGAGCCGCAAGACGATCCCTTGGCGCGGGCGGCTGGCGGCCGACCAATTGACGTCCCAGAAAAGTAACAAGTACCGGGCCTATATCCGGAGCGTCGATCGGGCAATGTGGGAAGCACGTTTCGAGTACACCGACGAAGATGAAGCCGCGTGTTGGCGGCTTCCTGATTCGTTGCTCGCGATCCAGTGCAAAGTGGCATTGGGTGAGGGCGATCTGGAGGGGTTTGTCGATCGCGTTAGAAAGAATCGGATTGATCTCGATAGCGACGAGTGGTAGGCCGGAAAATTTCTAAATAGAAACGACAAAAAACGCTCCGTTCCTCTGTCCGTTACCGATGCTTATTCTCCCTTCTTGCTATGCCAATGGTGGCGTAGCTATGCATAGGGAGCACAAATGTCCACAAAGAGTACGGCTGCGTCTCACGCCCCGGTCCGATTGCCACTCGACGGATTTTCTCGTTGGGACGATCTGCAACGCTTCATTCCGTTGTCCCGCGAAACCGTACGTCAACGCGAGCTGGAGGGGCGTTTCCCGCGCGCGAGCCGGCTGACGCAGCGTTGCACCGTCTGGTCGAATCGGGAGATCCATCGTTGGATGGCCGATCCGTTGAACTATCGATCCGCTGACGTTGCAAGCGAAGTGACGGAGGGCTCGTAATGGCTGCTGGTCTGACGAGTACTTGCGAACGCGGGATGATGTCGCGCGATGGTGACACGGCCCATATGTGGCTTGATGTTTGCGCGGCATTTGAGGATGCTCGGCAGACATGCGGTGATGCCGAACTGCTTGGCAAGGCCGCGTACCTGGAGCGTGTGTCGGCAGCCCTATGGGCACATGGCGATCGCTCATGCTGCATCTCGGCTATTCAAGCAATGCAGATTGCTCAGCTGATTATCGATCGTCGCGAGCAGTGTGCAGAGCCGCGCGCGGTCTTGGCTAGCGAACTGCACGGTGCGGTGCTGGACTTGGGAGATGCACTGGACACCGCCGGGCGCTCGCACTCCGATCCGGTGGTGCAAAAGATTGACCTGCTAACGGAGCTGCTTTGGTCGCGCGGCGATGACAACCATGCTCGCGCTGCCGTACGCCTGCAACGCATCGCCGTAACGCTGATTCAGAACGGGGTGCGCGTATGAGAGCAGCGCTCTGGCAAAGTCACTTTGCGATGTCGCGGATCGACGATCCACGGTTGGCTTCTCGTTTCGTCACGGGGCACCACATCTCGCGATTTGCACATCAGTGCAGTGCGCAGTATCCTGTGCACGTCGCTGAAACAGCAGCGGCCCGGATTGGCGTCCGGAATCTGAAAACGGCGGACGACCGCCATTGGCGGTATTTTTTCGTCCGCGCGTCAACGCACGCCTTCAATGGTCGGGCCTTGGCGGGGGTGCCTTCGGGCACGCCGGTTTCCGTTTTCGCCGGTACGCCAACTCCGCCATGTGCCCGGCCACCTCAATTGGCGTTGGGAGCCGGGATCGTTTCCACGAAAACGGAAGTCGCACCCAATGCGCCAGCCCTCGCACGCCCGTACCGGGCAGCAATCCCACCTCATTCAATCCATTGTCCGCGCAGCTCTGCGCGACGCGGCAACCGCCAGCACGTATCAGGACGCGCTCGACGCGACCGGTGCAGCACTGGCCGCGATTGCGGCGCTCGTCCGTGCGGAGGTGCGCCATGGCTGAATTGCGCTGCAAGATCGGCGATCTGGCGATCGTCACGAAATGCGATGCGCGCTCGCGCATCGGCATGCTTGTTGAGGTGGCATCGGCTCGTCCGACGCCCGATCACGATTGGCGCGTGCGGATCTTGGGCGGCCCCGTCGCGGGGCGCAACGTCTACGGTCGGCGGTCCGGCGAATTCACGCAGGCAGCCGTCCATGACTGGAACCTCACCCCTATTCGCGGCGAAGCGGAGCTGGATTGCACGATCGATGTCGGCCAACTCCTCGCGTCGATTCTGGGGGTGCGCCATGTCTAAATACCGCCCGCCGAACGAAGTCGCGATGATCGCCATGTGTGCGGCCCATCACTTCGCCCAGCTCGAAGCGCTGTTGGATGCCGTCCGTTCGCATCTCGCAGAGGGCACCTACGAGCGAGCGCTCGTGGACATGGGACAAAGCGTTGCGAGCCGGTATTCGGCCGACATGCGCCGCGCTGCGCAGCCGGAGGTGTGCCATGACTGATCAGCGCATCCGAACCGCGGTTATCAATGGATTCGACAATGCGCCGCCGCTGGATACGGGCGCACCGATCGAGCTGCAATTCGCCGTCGACCTTGGCGCGATCTGCGCCGACGCATGGCTCGACCTGAAAGGCGACGTGCGACTGCACGACTATGCGGCGCATCAAGCTGCCGCGTTCGCGCGCGGCATGGAATCCGCCATGCAGGACGCAGGCGGCGTCGACGTCCATCGCGTGACGATCAGCCGCCAAGCGTTCGCGGCCGGCCTGATGGGGCGCGTGCAACAGCATCTGTTCGCGGCGCTCGGCCTCGTCACGCGCGAGCCGCGCACGACGCACTGAGGGGCGGTCATGGCAAAGACGAACAAGAACGCCGTGCAACCGCTCGCGTCGCACTTCGTGGCCGAGGTGAACCGCCCCGATCGCAACCGCATCGGCACGCGCATCAGCGATGCGATGGAGCTGCTGGACAGCCTGCATTGGGCGGCCGACAAGGCCATGTCCGAGGACGACTACTGGCTTGTGCTGAGCCTGTTCCGCGCGTCGCTGCCGTCGATCGGCGCGGCGCTGGAGGCGGCCAACGACGCTCTTGGCGAGTCGCGGCTCGGCCGCTACGTCTACAGCAACGACGTCACGGCCGGCGGTGCGGTTCTGTCGGTGCCTCGCGCGGCCGGCTGACGCCCGCCAAGGCATCGTCGAATCATTCAATTCTTGGCGCGTCGGGTAGCTGCTTGTCCGATATGGACTACTAATCGGAAGCCGACCGACGCGCGTCCAGTGGGAACCTATGAGTAACGCACCCATGTCCGAATTCGAGCGGGCGAGAGTCGCGCTCGGCTATGTTCCGCCCGACGACCGCGACACGTGGCGTCAGGTGGGAATGGCGCTCAAGGCCGAGTTTGGCGAGGAGGGCTTCGCCCTCTGGAACGAATGGAGCCAAGGCGCGCAGAACTACAACGGCAAGGACGCGCGGGATGTGTGGAAGTCGTTCAAGGGCGGCAAGATCACCATCAACACGCTGTTTCACCTCGCCAAGCTTGGCGGCTTCGATCCGCGCGCGCATCGGGCGAAGCCGGTCGATCCAGCGGAGCGCGAGCGGCAGAAGGCCGAGCGCGCGGCCCGCGAAGCGGCCGAGCTGGCCGAACTGAACGAGAAGCAGCAAGCCGCATCGGTGCTCGCTGAGTCGATCTGGTCGGCGGCCGAGCCCGCGTCGGCCGATCACCCGTACCTCGTTCGCAAGCGCATCCCGGTCGACGCGCTGCGCGTCTATCGCGGCGGCTTGTGCATCGGCACGGCCGCATGCGACGGCGCCCTCGTCATCCCGGCCCGTGACGCGGACGGCAAGCTGTGGACGCTGGAGTTCGTCCTGACGGACGGCCAGAAACGCTATCTGCCGAACGGCCGCAAGGCGGGCTGCTTCTCGTTGATCGGCGGCCCGCTATCTTCCGCGCCGTCCACGCTGCTGATTGGCGAGGGTTACGCCACGTGCGCGACGCTCGCGGCCGCGACGGGCTATCCGGCCGCCGTCGCGTTCGACGCCGGCAACCTGCACGCGGTTGCGACAGCCCTGCGCGGCCAGTATCCGGACGCTCGCATCGTCGTGTGCGCCGACGACGACCACACGACGAAGGGCAATCCGGGCGTGACGAAGGCCCGCGCGGCGGCCGAGGCCGTCGCCGGCATCGTCGCGGTGCCCGACTTCGGTCCGAATCGCCCGGCGAACGGGACCGACTTCAACGACCTGGCTGCGCACGTCGGCCCGGATGCGGTGGCCGCCGCCGTGCGTGCTGCGCTCACGCCGGCCGGCTCGGCTGACGTCGGCAAGGGCAAGGCCGCTCCAGCCGCCGCGAAGCCCGCCAAGCGCCCGAAAACGGCCCGCGCGCAGGACGGCAAATCGCGGTTCGTGGTCGACGACAAGGGCGTGTGGTTTCACGGCTTCAACAATCAAGGCGATCCGCTGCCGCCGCATTGGGTCAGCACGCGTATCGACGTGATTGCGGAGACCCGGAACGAGATGAACAGCGAGTGGGGCTACCTGCTCGAATTCACGGATCGCGACGGCATCCTGAAACGATGGGCGGTGCCGGCCGGCTTGTTTGCCGGTGACGGCACGGAGCTGCGCCGCATGCTGCTCGATATGGGCGTGAAGCTCGGCGTCACGCAGATCGCCCGCACGCAGATCGCCAACTATGTGCAGATGGCGCAACCGGACGAGCGCGTGCGCTGCGTGCCGCGCGTCGGCTGGCATCACGGTGCGTTCGTGCTGCCCGATCGCGTCATCGGCACTGGCAAAGAGGCGCTGATCTATCAGGCCGATACGCCAATCCAGAGTCAGTTTAAGGAGCGCGGGACGCTGGACGACTGGCAACGCGAGGTCGCGGCCTACTGCGTCGGCAACAGCCGGCTACTGTTCTGCGTCGCTACCGCCTTCGCTGGTCCGCTGCTGCACTTCTCCGGGCTCCAGTCGGGCGGGTTTCACCTGCTCGGCACGACGTCCAAGGGCAAGTCGACGGGCGGCGTCATCGCCGCGTCCGTGTTTGGCTCGCCGGACTACGTGCGGAGCTGGAAGGCGACCGACAACGCGCTCGAAGCCGTCGCCACGCAGCATAGCGACGCGCTGCTGATCCTCGACGAAATCGGGCAGGTCGAGCCGCGTTTGGTTGGCGATGTGATCTACATGCTTGCAAACGAGTCGGGCAAGGCCCGTGCGTCGCGTAGCGGCTCGGCCAAGCCGGTACTCACGTGGCGGCTGCTGTTCCTGTCGAACGGCGAAAAGAGCGTGTCCGCGCTGATGGCCGAGGGCAACAAGCCGATGAAAGGCGGTATCGAGGTGCGCTTGCCTGCGATCCCGGCGGAAGTTGGCGAAATGGGCGTCGTGGAGAATCTTCACGGCTTCCCGACGCCGGCCGCGTTGATCGAGCATCTAGAGCGGCACGCCGGCATGCACTACGGCACGGCCGGCCCCGCGTTCATCGAGTGGGCGTCGTCGCAGGCCGGCGAGCTGGCGGAGCATCTGCGCATGCGCGTCGACGAGCTGGTCGGGCAATGGGTGCCGGACGGTTCGCATTCGCAGGTCGCGCGCGTCGCTAAGCGGTTCTGCCTCGTTGCGGTGGCTGGCGAGCTGGCGACGGCGCACGGGCTGACCGGCTGGCCGCAGGGCGAAGCGGTCGAGGCCGCGCGTCGCTGCTTCGAGGGCTGGCTCGAACTGCGCGGTGGCACCGGCAACTCGGACGAGGCGGAAGCCGTGCGGCAGGTTCAGCATTTCCTCGCGGCACACGGCGACAACCGTTTCGTGTGGATGAACCGGGCGCAGGACGACCATCGTCCGAACGTACCGCATCGAGCGGGTTTCAAGCAGCACGTGAAGCGCGACGAGCGCCGCACGCCCATCGCCTCCGATCGCGAGTATTACGCTGAGTTCGGCGGCAAGATGAGCGCCGACGATGCCGAAAGCGTCGAGACGGAGTACCTGATCGAAGCGGCCGTGTTCCGCAAGGACGTGTGCGCCGGCTTCGACCATAAGATCGTCGCCAAGGCACTGATGAAGCGGGGCGTGCTGATGCCGCGTAGCGACGGCTACCCGTACCGGCAGGAGTACATTCCCGGTCACGGCAAGTTCATGGTCTACCGTGTGCTGCCGTCGATCTTCACACTCGAACTGTGAAAGACGCCGCCGCCGTCCGGTAGGGCGGTGGCGGGCATTCCTTTGCGCGGCATTTTTGGCCCGTGCGTCAAAGTCACTTTGGGCGATTCGTGCCAGACGGAACCGGGCCGGCGTTGGCCGCGAATCTTGCCGTAGCCGTAACAATCCGGGCTCGTTTATCTCCAGTATCTCCAGCGCTCTCCAAATCGTTTGGAGACATGCAAAGCCTTACCCCATAAGCCTTTGCGGCCGATTCAGGCCATTATCTCCAAATCTCCAACTCGTTTTGCACTGAGCGGACAGGTGTCGACCGACTGTATCGACCGCGAAGCTTGACGGGGCTTGGCCCTCCGGGATTCGAGAGGCGTCGAAACCGTGTTTTCGAGGGGGGTGTTCGCGATGCACGCCGATCGGGCATTGTTACGTTGGCCGCAAGTGTCGGGGGGAGCAAGGGACCCTGTAGCGGGGTCAATATGCGGGGGCTCACACCCGCGTCTTTTCTCTACTGACGACGGAAACAAGGGGGGCACATAATAATAAAGGGCCAAATCATTCGCTCGCCCGATGCGTAGATTGTTTCCGTATTACTGGTGGGGGACGCTCGGAAGGGGGGCATAGCCGTGCAAGGAAGGTCTCGACGAAACGCCGCCTGTCCGCTGGCCGGGCGGATTGAGCTTGGCACAATGTCCCGCGACGCTGAGCACCTGCGGCGTAACAGAGGATCATCGGGAGCTTCGGGGATGCGATGAAGCCGTTCGCACTTGGCCGTAGGCGGTCTTTGGACAGGCGCAAACATATCGTTGACAATCCCGACGTCTACATCGGCGGTATGCCCCTTAAACTTCTTCTCAAACCATGCACGCCACCTCACACAACATCGCAAGCCTGTTTCTCGCCTTCGCAGTTCTGGCCGTTGCAATACTTCGATGGATTCGCTGGCGCGACGCGAAGACTCAGGGGCTGAGTCCAGCGCAGTTTGCAGTAGCGAACGGGGCTACATCGCAGAAACTGCGATCGACGGGGAAGCAGATGCGCTGGATTGCTTGGCTATTGATCGCCTTTCCCTTTGTGCTTGGCGTACTGATGGCAGCTCACCATAAAGGTACCGGCAGTTTGTTGGCAGCTGAGATAGGTGCCTTTGTGTTCAGCTTTGGGATTCTTGGACTGGTCTTTTTGTGGGTCGCAAGGAAAAACGATGAGCTTGCCCGCCAGATAGAAATGCTTCCGTGAGAGCCGGTGTTTGAAGCGGGGGTGTTGGTACGCTAACGGGCTGACGCTATACGGATGACCTCTGCCCCCGCCTTGAGGTGGTCGAGGTGATCACCCCATACCTGCATCATTCGCCTGCGCTCCGGCAGATATTCGGCGTGGACGTAGGCGGCTGTCACCTGATTGCGTTCGGCGTGTGCCATCTGGCGCTCTACAACGTCCCGCCCGAAGCCGAGTTCACGCAGAGCTGTCGCCGCCAGCCCGCGAAACCCGTGCCCCGTCATCCGCGACTTGTAGCCCATGCGATAGAGCGCATAGAGCATCGTGTTGTTTGAAATGTGGCTCCGGCCTTGCACGCTGTAGAACACGAATCGATGCTGGCCGTTGAGCGCGCGGAGCTGGGCGAGTACGTCAAGTGCCTGCCGCGATAGAGGCACGATGTGCGGGTCGCGCATCTTCATGCGTTCCGGTGGCACGCGCCATTCTGCGGCGGCCTCGTCAAACTCCGACCACTCCGCACGGATCATTTCCGTTGTCCGCACGAAGGTCAGTGCCATCAGGCGGAGCGCGAGCCGCGTGACTAGGTCGCCTTGGTAAGCGTCGATGTCGCGCATGAGCTGCGGAATCTCCGTCGCCTTGACTCGGGCCATGTGCTGCACGCCCGGCCCCTTCTTCAAGACCGTCTGCGCGTCGATGTCGGCCGCCGGATTCCTGGGGCATCGCCCGGTCATGATCCCGTACTGGAAGACCGCGCGAGAGCGCTGGAGGATCCGCTTCGCCGTCTCGCGCACGCCGCGTGCCTCGACCTCGCGAACAATGCTGAGCATCTGCGGCGAATCGATCTCCGCGATCGGGCGAGGGCCGATCTTCGGGAACACGTCGACCTCAAGCGAATTCAGCACCTTCTCCGCGTAGCCGTCGCTCCAGCCCGGACGCTGAGAGTCGAACCACTCGCGGGCTACCGCTTCGAACGAGTTGGCCGCCGCGATCTCGGCGGCCCGTCTGGCTTCCTTCTTCGCCTCGCCCGGATCGATGCCGGCCACGATCTGCTCGCGGGCCTCGTCGCGCTTCTTCCGTGCCGTCGCGAGCGTGACGGCCGGATAAACGCCGAGGGCGAGCGTTTTCTGCTTGCCAAGGAAGCGGTAGGACAAGCGCCAGTACTTCGCGCCGTTCGGTTGGACGAGCAAGAACATCCCGTTGCCGTCCGAGAGTTTGTATGGTGCCGCGCTGGCCTTCGCGTTCCGCACCTGTATGTCAGTGAGAGGCATTGTTGGTATCTGTGTTGTTGGTATCCGCTGATACCAACAAAAATACCAACACTTTCTCCGGCTGTCACTGAGCAACCTTGGGTAACGATGGGCGCGAGAAGGCCGCCAGACGGGCTTGAGCGGGGAGTTTCTTGTGAATCTTGGGGGAGGTTTGGGGCTTGGCTGGTCCCCCCGACAGGAATCGAACCTGTATCTAGCGCTTAGGAGGCGCTTGTTCTATCCATTGAACTACGGGGAGAGCCATGTCCGCGATTTCGCGTGCGGAAGACGCGACCGGGACGGCGATGTGGACAGCGCGCAGAGTATAGCAAACGCGACGCGCATCGGCGGACGGAATGCGTGCCGATACGTGCCGCGCGCGCCCGGTCGTGTCCGAAAAAGCCGAATCAGAAATCGACGACGACGAAATCTTCCTTGCCCACGTCGCACAGCGGGCAGCGCCAGTCGGCGGGAATGTCGGCGAAACGGGTGCCGGCGGGGATGCCCTCGTCGGGCAGGCCTTCCGCTTCGTTGTAGACCCACCCGCAAATCAGGCAGACCCAGCTCTGGTATTCGGTTACTTCGCTCATGTGGCGCTCGGGATGATGAAAGTCGGTGACGCCGTCCGCGGCGTGGCCGGCGGACGAAAGGCGCAATGGTACCGGAATTTCGCCGAACGCCTCCGCAACGTCGTTTTAAACGTACGCATCGCGAACAACGGCCGTCATCGCGCGGGCCGGGCACGCAGTGTATGCTTCGTGAGCCTTTCAAATCTGAAGGAGAAAAACGATGCTCAACAAGAAGAAATGGATCGCGGGTGTGGTTTGTGTCGCGGCGCTGGCCGCGTCGACGCTCGCGCGTGCCGAGGCGCGCGTGTACTTCGCCGAGCCGAAGGATGGTGCGACGGTGTCGAGCCCCGTGCACGTGAAGTTCGGCCTTGAAGGGATGGAACTCAAGCCGGCCGGCGACATGACGCCGGACACGGGCCATCATCACCTGCTGGTCGATGGCAAGCCGGTGCCGAAGGGCGACGTGATCCCTGCCACCGACCATTCGCTGCACTTCGGCAAGGGCCAGACCGAAACCGACCTGAAGCTGCCGCCCGGCCAGCACACGCTGACGCTGCAGCTCGGCGAAGGCGCGCACCGTTCGTACGGTCCCGAGCTGAGCTCGACGATCACGGTCAACGTGAAGTAATCGCGCGTTCCGCCTGCGGGCGCCCGGCCGGGAAACGGCGGCCGGATGCCCGCCGCCGGCCCCCCGTGACGTCGAAGCACGCGATGCCGGCCCCGTCCGCCGAGCGCGCGCCGTCATGCCACCGCAGCAAAAACGCAGCGCTGACGCAACGCTTAAGCAGCACAAAATGATTCGCCCTCCGGCCTAGTCCATCCGGCCATCCCGGCGCAGGCGTCCGCCACCGGTACAATGGGCGCTTCCGATTTCTCTCTTCGCCGTCTCCCCATGTCGCTTTATTCCATTACCGGCGCGCAACTCGCGTTCGGTCACGTCGCGTTGCTCGATCACGCGGACTTCTCGCTGGAGGCCGGCGAGCGCGTCGGCCTGATCGGTCGCAACGGCGCGGGCAAGTCGTCGCTGCTGAAGATCGTCGCCGGGCTCGCGAAGCCCGATGACGGGCTGATTACGCGCCAGCAGGAGCTCGTGACCGTCTATGTGCCGCAGGAGCCCGAATTCGAACCCGGCGCGACCGTGTTCGACGCCGTGGCATCGGGGCTCACGCACACGCGCGAAGTGCTCGAAGAATACGATTCGATCGCGCATCGCCTCGCGGAAACACCGGAAGGCGCCGAACACGACGCGCTGCTCGCGCGGATGAACGCGCTGCAGTCGTCGCTCGATGCGCACGACGCATGGAACTGGCGCACGCGCGTATCGATGACGCTCGCGCAGATCGGCCTGACCGACGGCGACGCGCAGGTCGACGCATTGTCGGGCGGGATGCAGAAGCGCGTCGCGCTGGCGCGCGCGCTGGTGCTGCAGCCCGACGTGCTGCTGCTCGACGAACCGACCAACCACCTCGACTTCGACGGCATCCGCTGGCTGGAAGAACTGCTGGTCGCGCAGCGTGCGGGCCTGTTGTTCATCACGCACGATCGCGCGTTCCTCGACCGCGTCGCGACCCGCATCGTCGAGCTCGATCGCGGCCGGCTGCTGTCGTATCCGGGCAATTTCTCCGCGTACCAGACGCGCAAGGCGCAGCAGCTCGAAGTCGAGCGCGTGGAAAACGAGAAGTTCGACAAGCTGCTCGCGCAGGAAGAAGTGTGGATCCGCAAGGGCGTCGAGGCGCGCCGCACGCGCAGCGTCGGCCGCATCGCGCGGCTGGTGCAGATGCGCAACGAGCGCGCGGAGCGCCGCAATTCGCAGGGCAACGTGAAGCTCGACGTCGCGCAGGGCGAGAAGTCGGGCAAGATCGTCGCAGAACTGACGGACGTGACGAAGCGCTACGGCGATCGCACGGTCGTCGACACCTTCTCGACGACCGTGATGCGCGGCGACAAGATCGGCTTCGTCGGCCCGAACGGCGCCGGCAAGACCACGCTGCTCAAGCTGATCCTCGGCGAACTGAAGCCCGACGCGGGCACGGTCCGGACCGGCACGAACCTGCAGGTCGCGTATTTCGACCAGATGCGCGCGCAGCTCGACCAGGAAAAGAGCCTGGCCGACACCATCAGCCCCGGTAGCGAATGGGTCGAGATCGGCGGCGTGCGCAAGCACGTAATGAGCTATCTCGGCGACTTCCTGTTCGCGCCGGAGCGTGCGCGCTCGCCGGTGAAGTCGCTGTCGGGCGGCGAGCGCAACCGGTTGCTGCTCGCGCGCCTGTTCGCGCGTCCGGCCAACGTGCTGGTGCTCGACGAACCGACCAACGACCTCGACATCCCGACGCTCGAACTGCTCGAAGAGCTGCTGGCCGACTACGACGGCACGGTGCTGCTCGTCAGCCACGATCGCGCGTTCCTCGACAACGTCGTGACATCGGTGATCGCGGCCGAAGGCGACGGCAAGTGGCGCGAATACGTCGGCGGGTTCACCGACTGGCAGATCCAGAGCGAGCGTTCGCAGCAGCTCGCGCAGCAGGAAGCGGCGAAGCGCGCGGTGAAGGAAGCGGCGCCGGTCAAGGAAGACGCGGCGAAAGGCGCGGCCGGCCGCAACGCGCAGCGCACGGTGAAGCTGTCGTTCAACGAGCAGCGCGAACTCGATGCGCTGCCCGAGAAGATCGCGGCGCTCGAGGAAGAACAGAAGACGATCAACGCGCAACTCGAAGATGGCTCGATCTTCGCGAAGGATCCGCAGGAAGGCACGCGCCTGACCGAGCGGTTCGCGGCGATCGACGACGAGCTCCTCGCCGCGCTCGAGCGGTGGGAGACGCTCGAGGCAAAGCGCAAGCCGGTCTGACGCACCGCGCGTGGCGGCCTGGCGCGTCGGAGCGCCGGCCGGGCGGCCGGCAGCGCCGTGCGACGATCTTGCGACGGCGCGCCACGCGGAACCAGTAAAATACCGCGCGTCCCGGGTCGCTCGGCGCACGCCGCGCGCCCGCTTTCGGAGCAGTCCAAGCACACCGTTGTTTCGATTCGCTTTTTTACGGAACTCAACGTTTTGTCCACGACGTTATCCACACGAGGTGTGGACAACGTCCCGATGAATGACGAAATTCAGCGCCTATGTCAACGAAGAAGCCCAGCGCGGCCTATAGCGAAGCATCGATCAAGGTGCTCAAGGGCCTCGAGCCGGTCAAGCAGCGGCCCGGCATGTACACCCGTACCGAAAATCCGCTGCACATCATCCAGGAAGTCATCGACAACGCGTCCGATGAGGCGCTCGGCGGCTACGGCAAGCAGATCACGGTCACGCTGCACGCCGACCAGTCGGTGTCGGTCGAGGACGACGGCCGCGGCATCCCGTTCGGGATGCATCCCGAAGAGGGCGTGCCGGTCGTCGAGATCGTGTTCACGCGCCTGCACGCAGGCGGCAAGTTCGACAAGGCTGCCGGCGGCGCGTACACGTTCTCGGGCGGCCTGCACGGTGTCGGCGTGTCGGTGACGAACGCGCTCGCGACGCGTCTCGACGTGACGGTCTGGCGCGACGGCAAGATCGCCGAACTCGGCTTCGCCGACGGCGACGTCGTGAAGCCGCTCGCGACGCAAGGCGCGGGCCGCGGCGAGAAGAAATCCGGCACGCGCGTGCAGGTGTGGCCGAATCCGAAGTATTTCGATTCGCCGAACCTGCCGCTCGGCGAGCTGCAGCGTCTGCTGCGCTCGAAGGCCGTGCTGCTGCCGGGCGTCGAGGTCGTGCTCGTCAACGAGAAGACCGGCGAGCGCCAGGCATGGAAATACGAGGACGGCCTGCGCGGCTATCTGCTCGACGAGATGAACGGCAGCGAGCTGCTGATCCCGCTGTTCGAAGGCGAGCGTTTCGCCGATGCGCGTTCGACCGACGACACCTTCGCCGAGGGCGAGGGCGCGTCGTGGGTCGTCGCATGGAGCGAGGAAGGTTCGCTCGTGCGCGAGTCGTACGTGAACCTGATTCCGACGCCGGCCGGCGGCACGCACGAGTCGGGCCTGCGCGACGGCCTCTACCAGGCGGTGAAGAGCTTCGTCGAACTGCACAACCTGCAGCCGAAGGGCGTGAAGCTGCTCGCGGAAGACGTGTTCGCGCGCGTGTCGTTCGTGCTGTCCGCGAAGGTGCTCGATCCGCAGTTCCAGGGGCAGATCAAGGAACGCCTGAACAGCCGCGACGCGGTGAAGCTCGTGTCGTCGTTCTCGCGTCCGGCGCTCGAACTGTGGCTGAACCAGCACGTCGAGCACGGCAAGAAGCTCGCCGAACTCGTGATCAAGCAGGCCCAGGCGCGCACGCGCGCGGGCCAGAAGGTCGAGAAGCGCAAGAGCTCGGGCGTCGCGGTGCTGCCGGGCAAGCTGACCGATTGCGAGACCGAAGACATCGCGCGTAACGAACTGTTCCTCGTCGAGGGCGACTCAGCGGGCGGTTCGGCGAAGATGGGCCGCGACAAGGAGTACCAGGCGATCCTGCCGCTGCGCGGCAAGGTGCTGAATACGTGGGAAACCGAGCGCGATCGCCTGTTCGCGAACAACGAGGTGCACGACATCTCGGTCGCGATCGGCGTCGATCCGCACAGCCCGGACGACACCGTCGACCTGTCGAACCTGCGCTACGGCAAGATCTGCATCCTGTCGGACGCGGACGTCGACGGCTCGCACATCCAGGTGCTGCTGCTCACGCTGTTCTTCAAGCATTTCCCGCAGCTGATCGAGCGCGGTCACGTGCACGTCGCGCGGCCGCCGCTGTTCCGCGTCGATGCGCCCGCGCGCGGCAAGAAGCCCGCGCAGAAGCTCTATGCGCTCGACGACGGCGAACTCGAGGCAACGCTCGACAAGCTGCGCAAGGACGGCGTGCGCGAAACGCAGTGGAGCATCAGCCGCTTCAAGGGTCTCGGCGAAATGAGCGCGGAGCAGCTGTGGGACACGACGATGAATCCCGACACGCGCCGCCTGATGCCGGTGAAGCTCGGCGAACTCGACTACGAGGCGACGGTTGCGCGCATGACGATGCTGATGGGCAAGGGCGAGGCAGCCGCGCGACGCGGCTGGCTCGAGGAAAAGGGCAACGACGTCGAAGCGGACATCTAAACCCGCGCGGCCGGGCATGACGCCCGGCCCGGCCTCACGCCACTTACGAATACGGAATACAGATGGACGACAATACTTCCGATCTCTTCGCCGGGTCCGACGCACCGGAAGCCGATGCGCTGACGCTCGGCAACTACGCGGAGCAGGCGTACCTCAGCTACGCGGTCAGCGTCGTGAAGAGCCGCGCGCTGCCCGACGTGTGCGACGGCCAGAAGCCGGTGCAGCGCCGGATCCTGTTCGCGATGAACGAAATGGGCCTCGGCCCCGACGCGAAGCCGGTGAAGTCGGCGCGCGTGGTCGGCGACGTGCTCGGTAAATATCACCCGCACGGCGACCAGTCGGCGTACGACGCGCTCGTGCGTCTCGCGCAGGATTTCTCGCTGCGCTATCCGCTGATCGACGGACAGGGCAACTTCGGCTCGCGCGACGGCGACGGCGCGGCGGCGATGCGCTACACCGAAGCGCGGCTCACGCCGATCTCGAAGCTGCTGCTCGACGAGATCGACCAGGGCACGGTCGACTTCATGCCGAACTACGACGGCTCGTTCGAGGAGCCGAAGACGCTGCCGAGCCGCATGCCGTTCGTGCTGCTGAACGGCGCGTCGGGCATCGCGGTCGGCCTGGCCACCGAAATCCCGTCGCACAACCTGCGTGAAGTCGCGGCGGCGGCGGTCGCGTTGATCCGCAATCCGAAGCTTTCGCACGCGGAGCTGATGAACCTGATTCCCGGCCCGGATTTCCCGGGCGGCGGCCAGATCATCTCGAGCGACACCGAGATCGCGGCGGCCTATGAAACCGGCCGCGGCAGCCTGAAGGTGCGCGCGCGCTGGAAGATCGAGGATCTCGCGCGCGGCCAGTGGCAACTCGTCGTCACCGAGCTGCCGCCGAACACGTCGGGCCAGAAGGTGCTCGAGGAAATCGAGGAACTGACCAACCCGAAGCTCAAGCTCGGCAAGAAGACGCTCACGCCCGAGCAGCTCAACACCAAGAAGGCGATGCTCGACCTGCTCGACGCGGTGCGCGACGAGTCGGGCAAGGAAGCGGCGGTGCGGCTCGTGTTCGAGCCGAAGTCGCGCACGATCGACCAGACGGAATTCGTGAACACGCTGCTCGCGTACACGAGCCTCGAATCGAACGCGACGCTGAACCTCGTGATGATCGGCGCCGACGGCCGGCCGGGCCAGAAGGGGCTGCTGACGATCCTCGACGAGTGGGTGAAGTTCCGCCAGCTGACGATGACGCGCCGCTGCCGCCATCGTCTCGCGAAGGTCGACGACCGCATCCACATCCTCGAAGGGCGGATGATCGTCTTCCTGAACATCGACGAGGTGATCCGCATCATCCGCGAGTCGGACGAGCCGAAGGCCGCGCTGATGAGCGCGTTCGGCCTCTCCGACCGCCAGGCGGAAGACATCCTCGAAATCCGCCTGCGTCAGCTCGCGCGGCTGGAGAAGATCAAGATCGAGAAGGAGCTCGAGGCGCTGCGCGACGAGAAGGCGAAGCTCGAGGAACTGCTCGCGAACGAAAGCGCGATGAAGCGGCTGATGATCAAGGAGATCGAGGCCGACGCGAAGCAGTACGGCGACGATCGCCGCACGCTGATCCAGCAGGAAAAGCGCGCGACGTTCGAGGCGAAGGTCGTCGACGAGCCGGTGACGGTCGTCGTGTCGCAGAAGGGCTGGGTGCGTGCGCTGAAGGGCCACGGGCTCGACCCGGCCGGCTTCACGTTCAAGGCCGGCGATCACCTGTATGCGGCGTTCCAGTGCCGCACGCCCGATCGCCTGATCGCATGGGGCAGCAGCGGCCGCGTGTACTCGGTCGACGTGTCGGTGCTGCCGGGCGGGCGCGGCGACGGCGTGCCGGTCACGTCGCTGATCGAGCTCGAATCGGGCTCGCATCTGATGCACTACTACGCGGCGCCGGCCGATCAGCAACTGCTGCTCGCGTCGAGCAACGGCTTCGGCTTCCTCGCGAAGGTCGGCGACATGGTGAGCCGCGTGAAGGCCGGCAAGTCGTTCATGACGATCGATGCAGGCGCGGTGCCGCTCGCGCCGATGCCGGTACTGCCGAACGCGACGCAGGTCGCGTGTCTGTCGAGCGGCGGCCGTCTGCTGGTGTTCGGGATGGACGAGATGAAGACGCTGTCGGGCGGCGGCCGCGGCGTGATCCTGATGGCGCTCGACGACAAGGAAACGCTCGTGCAGGCGCTCGCGATCGACCCGGCCGGTGTCGTGCTGATCGGCACCGGGCGCGGCGGCAAGGCGCAGGACGAAACGCTGTCGTACGCGGGGCTTGCGCCGCACGTCGGCAAGCGCGCACGCAAGGGCCGCGCGCCGGAAACGAAGCTCAAGGTCGTCAACGAGCTGCGTCCGCTGCTCGGCTGACGCCGCATCCGGGTGCCGGTTCGACCGGCAACGAAGGCCGCACCTCCGCTTCGGCGGGCGTGCGGCCTGTTTCTTTTGGGGCGACGCATGCAGGAAAGCGAGCGTGGCGCCGTCACGCGGAACTTGCAAATATTGTGAAATACCGCCAGGGGTCTGAACCGACCGGCGGTCCGCCGGTCGAACGTCGCTCGAGACCGCGCGTGACGCGGCTGTTCGTTGCACTCAACTCATAACAGGATTGCCGCCATGTCCCACGCCGTTGCCGTCGCGCTGTTTCTTCATCTGCTGGCCGTCGCCGTGTGGGTGGGCGGGATGGTCTTCGCGCACTTCTGCCTGCGCCCGGCGCTGTCCGACCTGACGCCACAGCTGCGGCTGCCGCTGATCGAGGGCGTGTTCGGCCGCTTCTTCAACTGGGTGTCGGGCTCGGTGATCGTGATCCTGCTGTCCGGCGGTTTCCTGCTCACGGCCTTCGGCGGCGCGCACGCGACGTGGACGCTGCATGCGATGGCGGGGCTCGGCGTCGTGATGATGCTGATCTTCGGCCATATCCGCTTCGCGCTGTTCCCGCGCATCCGCCGCGCGGTGCAGGCGCAGAACTGGCCGGACGGTGCGCGCGCGGTGAACACGGTGCGCCTGCTGGTCGTCGTCAACCTCGTGCTCGGCGTCGTGACGATCGGCGCGGCCGTGCTGTCGCGCGGCTTCTGATCGCCTCGCCGGCCTCTGATTGCGCGGCGCCGTTCGGCGCTCGCCGCCGGCGCGGTGCCGCGCGCCGCTACGCGGCCAGCATCGCGTCGAGCAGCCACGCGCCGGCCGGGCCGAGCGGCCGGTTGCGCGACCACACGGCATCGACCCGCACGCGGCGCGGCCAGCCGCGCGCGCGCAGCTCGCACAGCCGATCGCGCGCGAAGTGCTCGACCATCCAGCGCGGCAGCTCGGCCCAGCCGAACCCCAGCACCGCCATCTCCAGCAGCATCAGGTAGCTCGGCGCGAGCCAGCGCTGCGTGCCGACGACGATCCGGTCGGCGGCGCCGCGATCCTCCGGTTTCACATACGTATTGAGGCGCAGCTCGCGCGCGTCGCGCAGCGCCGCATGCGGCACGTCGGCGTCGCCATAGGCCGCCAGCGCGTGCGTGCGCCCGACGAACAGGCCGATCTCCGATTCTTCCGCCACCGTCGCCGCGCCGATATCCGGCGGATAGACCGCGCGCGCGGCCATCAGCCCGAGCTGTGCGCGGCCCTGCTGGATCAGGTCGAGTACGTCCTCGTGCTCGGCAATCTGGCATTCGAGCTCGAGCGCCGGAAAGCGCCGCTCGAGCGCCATCAAGGTTTCCTCGTAACGCTTCGACTGGTACGTGTCGGACACGACGAGCGTCAGCCGCGCTTCCTCACCCTGCGCGAGCCGCGCGGCGGTGCGGTCGATTGCCGCGCCGGCCTCCAGCGCGCGCTGCACCTGCGGGAGCAGCGCGCGGCCGGCATCGGTCAGCGTCGGCGCGCGCGTCGAGCGGTCGAACAGCTGCACGCCGAGATCGATCTCGAGGTTCGCGATCGCTTCGGACACCGTCGACTGGCGCTTGCCGAGCTTGCGTGCGGCGGCCGTGAACGAGCCGAGCAGCGCGGCTTCGGCGAAGGCGAGCAGGGCTTCGGGGGCATGGCGCATGCGGCGGGCCTCACGGCTTTATATCGGTAAAACCGATGATATCAAACTGGATTCACGCGGTTTCGCCGATCAAAATGGCCGGCATGGATTGTACGAACGCATCGGAGGGAACCATGAAACAGATCAACAAAACAGTGACGGAACGTCTCGTTCATGCGCTGACGTTCGAGCTGGTCGCGATCGCGCTTTGCGCGCCGATCGGTGCGTGGCTGCTCGACATGCCGGTGTCGCACGTCGGCGTGCTGACGGTGATGGTGTCGCTGATCGCGATGGCCTGGAACATGACGTTCAACACGCTGTTCGACCGCTTCGAGCGGCGGGCGGGCCTCACGCGCACGCTCGGCATGCGGATCGCGCATGCGGTCATGTTCGAGCTCGGCCTCGTCGCGATGGTGGTGCCGGTCGCCGCGTGGTGGCTGAACGTGAGCCTCGTCGAGGCGCTGCTGCTCGACCTCGGCATCGTGCTGTTCTTCCTGCCTTACACGTTCTGCTTCAACCTCGCGTACGACGCGCTGCGCGCACGCTGGGCCGCACGCCGCGTCGCGGTACCGGCGGGCTGAGCGGCAAGCGTCCGGCGGCGGGGGCGGCGACCGGGGCCGGCCGTCAGTGCGCGACGGCCCACAGCCACACGCCGCATGCGATCGCGACCGCACCGTAGACGGCATACACGGGCACCTTGAAGCGCGTGAAGCACAGCGTCGCGAAGGCGCCCGTGAGCCAATAGACGGGATCGGCCGGTTCGCGATGCAGGATCTTCACGACGGCGACGACGAGAAAGCCCGTCGTCGCCGCGCGCAGCAGGCGCATCCCGTGCTCGAAGCGCGAATGGCGCTTGAGCCGGAACAGATGGTTCTGCGCGAACACGACGAGACATCCCGACGGAATGAACAGCGCGGCGGTCGCGAGCAGCGCACCGCTCCAGCCGTCGGTCAGGTAGCCGAGAAACGGCACGACGTTCAGCAGCGGGCCGGGCGCCACCGGCGAAAGCGCGAACGCGAGCGTGAAGTCGCGATCGGAGATGCCGGTGGCCGGCGACACGAACAGCGTCTTGAGCACGGGCAGCGCGGAGAATCCGCCGCCGAACAGCGTCATGCCGGCGCCGGCGAGCCGCGGCCACAGCAGCGTCTCCTGGTAGTCGCCGGGCAGCGGCAGTGCGAATACCGCGACGAGTACGGCCAGCAGCACGAGCAGGTTGCGGTCGCGTTTCGACAGCGTGACGTCGACCGTGGCGTGTTGCGGCGGCCCGGTGAGCCAGCCTGCTGCAAACGCAGCAAAAAGAATCCCGACGAAAGCGGCCGGACTATGCGCGAAAGCGAGCAGAATCGTCGACAGCGCGGCGATCACCTGTTCGAGCCGCGTGCGCGCGAGCGCGCGCCACTGCTTGACCCACGTGACGCCGATCAGCGCGGCAAGCACCATCCCGAAGTGATTGATCAGCACCGGCGCGGCCAGCGAGCGCACGACCGGCGTGCGGTAGAAGATCGCAAACAGCGTCATCAGCACGGAGAACGGAAGGACGCTCGCGATGCCGGCGACCCACGCGCCCGCGCGGCCGTGCAGCGTCTGGCCGACCTGCACGGCGACATTACAGCCGACGGGGCCTGGCACGAGCCATGCAAGGGCGACGAGATCGGCGAATACGTGCGGCTCGATGCGCTGCCACCGCTCGACGTAGTGGCGTTCGAGCTGCGCCATCATCGAAAGCCCACCCCACGACAGCGCGGAAATGCCGGCGACGACCTTGAACAAGGCCCACAGGGATGCCTGTGCCTGTTCGACACGTTCGGCCGCTTCGACTTCGACGGTGGTCATGATGGTGTTGCGGTTGGCGCCGGGCCTGGTCTCGCGCATAGGGACGTGCCGGCGGCCCGCCGACACGATGGCCCTCCCGATTGTCCGCCGCGAGTCATGACACTGCCATGCGCGAAAACGCTAGTAAATGAACTAAACAACCGCATCGGAAGCCGAAATGATCGATGTGCCGCGCAACATGGGCCGTGCGGGTTGCAGGTTGCGGGTTCAGGCGCCGGTGCTGCCGGTCGCGCGGTGCGCGAGGACGTTCGGCCGGTTGCCGCGCACGCCGAAGCGTGCGATCAGCGCGGGGATCGCGTCGGCCGGCACGGGGCGCGAGAACAGGAAGCCCTGCGCCTCGATCTCGCCGAGCGCGGACAGCCATGCGATCTGCTCCTCGGTTTCGGTGCCTTCGACGACGACCGTCAGGCCGAGCGAGCGCGCGAGATGCACGATCGACGACACCATCACGCACACGCTGCGATCGTTCGGGATCGCCTGCACGAACGAGCGGTCGACCTTCAACGTATCGACGGAGAAGCGGTGCAGGTACGACAGCGACGAGTAGCCGGTGCCGAAGTCGTCGAGCGCGATCCGGATGCCGAGCTTCTTCAACGCGACGATCTTCTCGGACACGAGCTCCGGATATTCCATCATCGCGGTCTCGGTGATCTCGAGCTCGAGCCGGTTCGCGTCGATGCCGGTGTCCTGCAGCGCCTGCGAAATCGTCTCGATCAGGTCGCCGCGCCAGAACTGTACCGGCGAGATGTTGACCGCGAGCGTCAGCGTGTCGTGGCCGTCGTCGCGCCAGCGCGCGATCTGCTCGCACGCGGTGCGGATCACGAAGTCGCCGATCGGCACGATCAGGCCCGTCGATTCGGCGATCGAAATGAATTCGTTCGCGGAGATGACCCCGTGCTCGGGGTGATCCCAGCGCGCGAGCGCCTCGAAGCCGGTGATCGTGCGGTGCGTCAGGTCGATCTTCGGTTGGTACGCGAGGAACAGCTGCCCCTCGGCGAGCGCGACGCGCAGTTGCTGTTCCCAGCGCATCAGGTGATCCGCGCGATGCGACAGGTGCGGCGCGTAGAACTGGTAGCAGTTCTTGCCCGCATCCTTCGCGCTGTACATCGCGAGGTCGGCCTTCTTCAGCAGGTCGATTTCGCTTTCGTTCGCGACGGTGTGCAGCGCGATGCCGATGCTCGCATGCAGCACGAACGAACTGCCGCGCACGTCGAACGGCTCGCCGAACATCCGGATGATCGCTTCCGCGAGCCGCACCGCGCGCCGTTCGACGTCGTCGCCCTTCATCACGACGACGAACTCGTCGCCGCCGATCCGTGCGAGCGAGCCTTCGTCGCCGACGGCATCCGACAGGCGCGACGCGGTCATCTGCAGCACGATGTCGCCGGCGTTGTGGCCGAGCGTGTCGTTGACGGTCTTGAAGTTGTCGAGGTCGATGAACAGCAGGCCGAGCCGCGACAGGCTGGCCGGCATCGACACGTCGTTGCGCAGCCCGCGCAGGGTCGCGTAACGGTTCGCAAGGCCGGTGAGCAGGTCGTATTCGGCGAGCTGGGTCATCTCGCGCTCGCGGCCGAGCAGCTTGCCGATCAGCCCCGTCGCGACGCCGAAGAACGCGAGCATCGCGAGCGTGATGAAGCTCGTCATCAGCAGGTAGACGTTGCGCGTATGGTAGTAGTCCGCGTATTCCTCGGTCTGCGACAGCCCGACCATCACCGCGAGCGGGTAGCCGTCGAGGTGGCGGTACGACACGATGCGCGTGACGCCGTCGATCGGGTCGATGATCGTGCCCGTGACGCGCTCGGCGATCGGATAGACGCCCGATGCGGAGAACGCCCCCGGTGCGTTGTTGAGCGAGCCGGTGCGCCGCGCGAGCACGGCACCCGTATCCGACACGACGGAGATCACGCCTTCCTTGCCGATCGCCGCGTTGTTGTAGAAGTCGTTCGTGAAGTAGCTCGGGTCTTCCGACACCACGACGATGCCGGCGAAGCTGCCGTCCGGGTTGTTCAGGCGTCGCGTCATCTGCAGCGTCCAGTGGCTCGACACGCGGCCGAGCACGGGCTTGCTGATGTACAGGCGATCGTCGTTGTGCGCGAGGTGGACCTTGAAGTGCTCGCGGTCGGACAGGTTGATCGGCTTCGGGTGGAGTTCGGCCGTGTTCGCGAACAGGATGCCCTTCGCGTTGACGAGCGAAACCTGGATCAGCGTGTCGCTCGGCACGACGCCTTTTTCGACGGTGCTCGCGAGGTTGAAGCGCGCGGGCGATTTCTCGAATTCGAACTTGACGAAGCGGGTGATCTGGTCGACCTGGTGGATCGCCTTGACCGTGTGCTGTTCGAGCGCGGACGACAGGATCGCCGCGGAAGCCGCCGCTTCCTTGTACGCGCTGTCCTTTTCGACCGACAGCCGCGCGATGATCACGGCCCACAGCAGCGCGAGCGCGAGCATCCCGAGCAGCGGGATCGCGAACAGCGCGCGCCGGCGCGACTTGCGTGGCGCGCGTAGCGGCCGGTTCGGCGGCGGGTGGTTTGACCGGGCGGAGCTCATCGAAGAGGGCGGCGTCCTGCTCGCGTGCGCCATCCCGCGTCGGGATGGCCGGCTATGGTTGGGGTCGCACCGGCGTCTGTTCGTACGCGGGATGCGCAACCATGGACAGACCCGCCGAAGCGACGGATTAGGCCCGATATTACTGGCTGGAACGTTTTTGCGATAGCCGGGGGAATCGTAGGGCGCCGGCCGGGCCGGCGCCATCGCACATCGCGAAATGTTACACGGGGGACCGGAAGGTGCCGTCGACGACCGTGACGACGTGGCCGCCGATCCACGTGGTGCCGTCTTCGGCATAGCTGACGAAGATGCGGCCGTCGCGGCCGATCGCCGTGCCCTGGCGGGCCGTATACGACTGGCCGGGGCGGCGTTCCTGCCGCGTCAGCAGCCCGGCCAGCGCGGCGTTTGCGCTGCCGGTGACCGGGTCCTCGCCGAAGCCGAAGTCGCCGCCCGTCATCAGGCAGCGGATTTCGAAGGTCGCGGGACCGCCTTCGGCATGCGGCGCGTAGACCGCGAGGCCGTCCGTGCCGTAGCGGCGCGTGAGCGCCTCCAGCGCGGCCGGATCGGGCGCCAGGCCGATGCACGCGTCGGCCGACTTCAGCCGCACGACCAGCCACGGCGCGCCGTTGTCGATCGCGCACGGCTCGGCTTCCAGGTCGATCGCGTCGCTGCGCAACGCGGCCACCAGTGCCGGGTAGTCCGAACGGTCGAGCGGCGTGAACCGTGCCGGCGGCGCGGCAAATGCCCAGCCATCGGCCTGTTCGCGCAGTTCGACCAGGCCGACCCCGCATTGCTGGACCAGCCGGCCCGGCGTGCGCGGCCGCGCGCCGCTTTCCAGGAACGCATGTGCGGTGCCGAGCGTCGGGTGGCCGGCGAACGGCAGCTCGCCCGCCGTCGTGAAGATCCGCACGCGATAGTCGGCGTCCGGATCGGTCGGCGTGCAGACGAACGTGGTTTCCGACAGGTTCGTCCAGCGGGCGATCGCGAGCATGGCGTCGTCGCCGAGCGAGTCGGCGTCGAACACCACGGCAAGCGGGTTGCCCTTGAACGGCACCGACGTGAACACGTCGACCTGCTTGAAGCGGACGAGACGACCGGTCACCTCGATGCCCCCGTTACGCGACTTCGGCGATCAGTTCGATCTCGACGCACGCGCCGAGCGGAATCTGCGCGACGCCGAACGCCGAACGCGCGTGCTTGCCGGCGTCGCCGAACACCTCGGCGATCAGTTCCGACGCACCGTTCGTCACGACGTGCTGTTCGGTGAAGTCGAGCGTCGAGTTGACGAGGCTCATCAGCTTCACGATGCGCGTGACCTTGTTCAGGTCGCCCGTGTGCGCGTGCAGCGTCGCGAGCAGGTCGATCGCGATCGCGCGCGCAGCCGCCTTGCCGTCTTCCGTCTGCAGGTCGGCGCCGAGCTTGCCGGCCCAGACCTTGCCGTCCTTCTTCGCGATGTGGCCCGACAGGTAGACCGTGTTGCCGCTTTGCGCGCTCATCACGTAGGCGGCGGCCGGTGCGCCGGCGGTCGGGAGCTCGATGCCGAGCGACTTCAGCTTGTCGTAGACGTTAGCCATGGATTCGATTCCTCGTGGATCGTAGAGAGTCGTGACAGGGAAAAAGCGGATCAGAGACGCTCGCGCAGCAGCTTGCCGAGGCGCGCGACGCCTTCCTCGATCTTCTCCGGCGGCACCGTCACGAACGACAGGCGCAGCGTGTTCTGCTGCGGGTCGTTCGCGAAGAACGGCGCGCCCGGCACGAAGGCGACGTGGTTGGCGACCGCGGCCTCGAGCAGCTTCATGCTGTCGATCTGCGCGGGCAGGTTCACCCAGATGAACATGCCGCCGTCCGGGCGGTTCCACGTGACGCCTTCCGGCATGTGGCGAGCGAGCGACGCGAGCATCGCCTCGCATTGCGCGCCGTACAGCTGGCGGATCGTCGGGATGTGCTCGTCGAGGAAGCCGTCCTTGATCACTTCGTGTGCGATGCGCTGCGTGAGCGTCGGCGTGTGCAGGTCGGTGGCCTGCTTGGCCTGCACGAGCTTGAAGTGGAGTTCCTCGGGGGCAATGATGTAGCCGATCCGCAGGCCCGGCGCGAGCACCTTCGAGAACGTGCCGAGGTGCACGACGTGATCCGGCGCCATCGACAGCATCGTCGGCAGCGGCTCGCCCTGGTAGTTCAGTGCGCCGTACGGGTCGTCTTCCAGCACCGGGAACGGGCTCGACTGCGCGAACGCGGCGAGCGCGCGGCGGCGCTCGACGGGCAGGCGGCGGCCGGTCGGGTTCTGGAAGTTCGGCTGCGCGTACAGGAGGCGTGCGCCTTGCGTGAGTTCGGGCGTGAGGCCTTCGGGCAGCAGGCCCTGCTCGTCGGTCGGCACCTGCACGTAGCGCGGCTCGTACAGCGAGAACGACTGCAGCGCGCCGAGGTAGGTCGGGGTTTCGACGAGGATCGGGCTGTCCGGATCGATCAGCGCCTTGCCGAGCAGGTCGAGCGCCTGCTGCGAGCCGGTCGTGATCAGCACCTGCGACACGCGCACGCTGTAGCGCTCGGCGATCCATTCGCGCAGCGGCAGGTAGCCTTCGGTCGCGCTGTACTGGAGTGCGGCGGCGGGCGCATCGCGCAGCACGCGGTCGGCCGCGGCGCGCATGCGCTCGGCCGGGAACGTCGCGGGAGCGGGCAGGCCGCCTGCGAACGAGATGACCTCGGGGCGTTCCGTGACCTTCAGGATCTCGCGGATCGCAGAGCTCGTCAGCTTGCGGGCGCGTTCGGAAAGCTGCCAGTGCGGCGGATGCAGGTCGCTCGGATTCATAGTCTCCTCGTTCGGATATCGTGGTCAGTCAAGAAAGGTCGGTCAGGCAGATTGCGTCGACGCAGCCGGGTGGGCGTGCGGGAGCGCGATCGGGCCGTCGCGGCCGGGTGGGCAAAACCGTTCAGGCAAAACGGACATTATGGCGCACCTCATCAACCGGCGCGAGCGGGACGCGGGGCCGTGGCCACCGCCGAGCGCCGGCCGAGCATCACGGTCGCGATCACGGCGGCCGCGAACAGCCACGTCGACGGCGTCACCGTTTCGCCGAACAGCAGCGCGGAAAAGGCGATCGTGAAGAAGATCTGCAGCAGTTGCACCTGGCCGACGCGCGCGATGCCGCCCATGGCGAGCCCCGCGTACCACGCGAAAAAGCCGATGAATTGCGAAAAGAGGGTCACGTAGCCGAACGCGAGCCACGTGCGCAGCGCGAGCGGGGCAGGGTGCGCGGCGTGCTGCGTCCATGCAAGCCAGCCGACCGGCAGCACGAGGAACGGCGCGGACACGACGAGCGCCCAGCAGATCACCTGCCAGCCGCCGATCTGGCGCGCGAGGCGCGCGCCTTCCGCATAACCGAGCGCGCCGATGCCGACCGCGACGAGCATCAGCGCGTCGCCGGCCTGCACCGTCCCGCCGCCGTCGCGCAGCGCGAACGCGATCACCAGCGCGCTGCCGGCCAGCGCACTGGCCCAGAACGCCTTCGACGGCCGTTCATGCGACAGCCACGCCGCGTACAGCGCGACGAACAGCGGCTGCAGGCCGTTGACGACCGCGCCGTGCGACGCCGGCACGGTCTTCATCGCCCACGCGGAGAACACCGGATACGCGATGATCACGCCGGCCGACACGACCGCGAGGCTTTTCAGCTGCGCGCGGGTCGGCAGCCGCTCGCGGCGCCACCACAGCAGCAGGCCGGCCGGCACCGACGCGGCGAGCGCGCGGCCGAGCCCGTTCAGCAGCGGGTTGAGTTCGGAGACGACGATACGCGTCATCGGCAGCGTGAGGCTGAAGATCATCACGCCGATGAGGCCGAGCAGCATGCCCCGGGTTTCGCGCGAATTCATGGACTGGGTGTCTCCGTATTGCAGGGTTCGGGTAATCGAAAGGGCGCCAGGGCGGTCAGCGCAGCGTGCGTGCGCCCTGCGGCGTGTCGAATTCGGCGACGAGCGCCGGCGGGCCGTCGCCGGTGTCGAGGTCGAGCAGATGGCCGGCGCCGAGCCAGTCGAGCTGCTCGCGGACGGCGTCCGCACGCGGGTGGACGCCCTTGAGCGCCTTCAGCGCGACGCCGTTGTCCGGCAGCGATTCGGCCGGATGGCGCGGGCTGTCCCACTGGATCAGCGACGGCACGAGGCCGTCGCCGGCGCCTTGCCATGCGGGGAACGCGCCGTCGTCGGGCACCGTGAGGCCCCAGCTCAGGTCGCCGCGCCGCATCGCGACGACCGGTGCGATGCGCGTCGGGTACTGGTTTTGCCACAGCGCGAGCCGGCGCGGGCGGTCGACGCGCGCGACCCAGTGCGCGAGGAACGGGCCCTGCGCGAGCCGTGCGTGCATCGCCGGATCGTCGAGCGCGAAGAGCCGCGCGCGCGGCGGCGTGGCGTCGTCGCCTGTCACGGGCGCGTCGGGATCGATCGCGATCACTTCGAGGTACAGCCCGCCCCACGCGCCGAACAGCGCGTTGTGGGTGCGCATCAGCGGATGGCGGCCGCCGCCGGCCGGTTCGATGCCGAGCGCGTCGGCGACGTGGCGCACGCCTTCGTCGAGCGTACGCGCGGCGATCACGAGATGGTCGAGGGTCAGGGAGCGGGCTGGCATCAACGTCGGTCGGGAAGCGAAAGTGTCATGGTGGGCGGGCGACGCGCGGGACGGTTGGGCGGCCGGCCGGTGCCCGGCCGCGAATGCAGGCCGGACGGGGCTGCGCCGCATACGGCAGGGCCGGAACGGCGGCCGCACGATCGCCATTCCGGTCAACTGTAATCGTCGGCACCGGCACAGTAACGGTACAATCGGCGCGATAGCCTTCGGTACAGTTGGAGCCGCCGCCCATGTCCACCGTCCCACTCGCCCAGATTCCCGCGCCGCACGATACGGCCACGCTCACGCTCGTCGACCAGCTCGTCCAGTGGGCGCGGCGCCGCATCGACGAACGCGTGTTCCGGCCCGGCATGCGGATGCCGTCGATCCGCAAGCTCGCGCTCGACAAGAGCGTGTCGCGCTTCACCGTGGTGGAAGCGTACGAACGGCTCGTCGCGCAGGGCTACCTCGACTCGCGGCGCGGCTCGGGTTTTTACGTGCGCGAGCGCACGGCCACCGGCCCGCTGCCGGCCGACAACGTGGTGCGCGTGGCCGAGGCCGCGCCGGTGCACAACACGATCGACGTGGTCTGGCTGCTGCGCAACATGCTGCATACCGCCAGCCCGGAAAAAGGGCCGGGTCTCGGCTACCTGCCGGGCCGCTGGCTCGACGGCGAGCTGATCACCGGTGCGCTGCGCGCGCTCGGGCGCCAGTCCGGCGCGCAGATGCTCGGTTTCGGCACTGCGCAGGGTTTCCTGCCGCTGCGCCAGCAGCTGCAGACGCGGCTCGCGGAAGTCGAGATCGGCGCGAAGCCCGAGCAGCTCGTGCTGGTGTCGGGCATCACGCAGGCGATCGACCTGATCTCGCGGATCTACGTGCGTCCCGGCGATGCGGTGATCGTCGGCGATCCCGCGTGGTTCCAGATGTTCGGCCGCTTCGCGTCGCAGGGCGCGCAACTGGTCGGGATGCCCTATACGCCCGACGGCCCCGATCTCGACGCGCTGGAAACGCTCGTGCAGATGTGGCGGCCGAAGATGCTCGTGATCAATTCGGTGCTGCAGAACCCGACCGGCACGTCGCTGTCGGCCGCGCAGGCGTTCCGGATCCTGAAGCTCGCGGAGGCGTACGATTTCCTCGTCGTCGAGGACGACGTGTACGGCGACCTGTGCCCGCCGAGCTATTCGGCCACGCGGCTCGCGAGCCTCGACCAGTTGAAGCGCGTGATCTACCTGGGCAGCTATTCGAAGACGCTCGCGGCGAATTTGCGGGTCGGCTATGTCGCCTGCGCGCCGGAGATCGCGAAGGCGGTCACCGACCAGAAGATGCTGGTCGGGATGACGACGCCGGAGCTCAACGAGCGCGTGTTGTACAAGATACTGACCGAAGGGCACTACCGGCGCCACGTCGAGCGGCTGCGCGCGCGGCTCGACGGCGTGCGCGACAAGACCGCGCGGATGCTCGAGCGTACCGGGCTGCGGCTCTTCACGATGCCGGCGGCCGGGATGTTCCTGTGGGCCGACACGGGCGTCGATTCGGATGCGCTCGCGGCCGCCGCGCACGAGGAAGGCTTCCTGCTGACGCCGGGGAGCCTGTTCTCGCCGCAGCAGTCGTCGTCGACATGGACGCGCTTCAATGTCGCGAACTGCGGCGATCCGGCGCTGCCGGGGTTTCTCGCGCGCTATATCGAATCGGCGGCGCGGCGCGCGTCGTGACGGCGGGCGGCACGCCGCCCTTGAAATCCGCTCGCCCGTCCCCAGATACCCGCGCAAACCGCCTGCGCCAGGCGGTCGTCCTTGACGGGCCCGCCGGCATCGCGCGCCGGCGCACCCGCGCTACACCATTCAAGTTCAAGTAAGAGGAAACAGCATCCATGGCACACGAAACGATGAGCTTTCAGGCAGAGGTCAAGCAACTCCTCCACCTGATGATTCATTCGCTCTACAGCAACAAGGAAATCTTCCTGCGCGAACTGGTGTCGAACGCGTCCGACGCGGCCGACAAGCTGCGTTTCGAAGGGCTCGCGGACAACGCGCTGTACGAGAACGATCCGAACCTGCGCATCCGCATCGGCTTCGACAAGGCGGCACGCACGATCACGATCGAGGACAACGGCATCGGCATGAGCCGCGACGAGGCGATCGCGAACCTCGGCACGATCGCGCGTTCGGGCACCAAGGAATTCTTCACGAAGCTGTCCGGCGACCAGCAGAAGGATGCGGCGCTGATCGGCCAGTTCGGCGTCGGCTTCTACTCGGGCTTCATCGTCGCGGACAAGATCACCGTCGAGACGCGCCGTGCGGGCCTGCCCGCGAACGAAGCCGTGCGCTGGGAAAGCGCGGGCGAGGGCGATTTCACGATCGACGCGATCGAGCGCGCGCAGCGCGGCACGAAGATCACGCTGCACCTGCGCGAAGGCGAGGACGAGCTGCTGTCGTCGCACCGCCTGAAGTCGATCATCCAGAAGTATTCCGATCACATCGCGCTGCCGATCCTGATGCAGAAGGAAGAGTGGGATCAGGAAAAGGGCGAGATGGTCCTGAAGGACGAGGACGAGACGGTCAACCAGGCGAGCGCGCTGTGGACGCGCTCGAAGAGCGACGTCACCGACGAACAGTACACGCAGTTCTACCAGCACATCGCGCACGACCACCAGGATCCGCTCACGTGGACCCACAACCGCGTCGAGGGCCGCAGCGAATACACGCAGCTGCTGTTCGTGCCGGCGCACGCGCCGTTCGACCTGTGGAACCGCGACTACCGCGGCGGCCTGAAGCTGTACGTGAAGCGCGTGTTCATCATGGACGACGCCGAGCAGCTGCTGCCGCAATACCTGCGCTTCGTGAAGGGCGTCGTCGATTCGGCCGACCTGCCGCTCAACGTATCGCGTGAAATCCTGCAGGAAAGCCGTGACGTGAAGGCGATCCGCGAAGGCGTGACCAAGCGCGCGCTGTCGATGCTCGAGGAGCTCGCGAACGCGGAAGAGGATGCCGGCAAGGAGAAGTACAAGACGTTCTGGAGCGCGTTCGGCCAGGTGCTGAAGGAAGGCCTTGGCGAGGATCACGCGAACCGCGAGCGCATCGCGAAGCTGCTGCGCTTCGCGTCGACGCACGGCGACACCGACGCGCAGGACGTGTCGCTTGCCGACTACGTGTCGCGCATGAAGCCCGAGCAGAGCAAGATCTACTACGTGACCGCCGATACGTGGCAGGCCGCGAAGAACAGCCCGCACCTGGAGGTGTTCCGCAAGAAGGGTGTCGAGGTGCTGCTGCTGACCGATCGCGTCGACGAATGGATGCTGTCGTTCCTGCACGAATTCGACGGCAAGCCGCTCGCGAGCGTGGCGCGCGGCGATCTCGACCTCGGCGAGCTGAACGACGCGGAAAAGAAGGCGCAGGAGCAGGCGGGCGAGGCAATCAAGCCGGTCGTCGAGAAGATGAAGGAAGCGCTCGGCGACAAGGTGAAGGAAGTGCGCGTCACGTTCCGCCTGACCGATTCGCCGTCGTGCCTCGTCGCCGACGACAACGACATGAGCGGCTATCTGCAGCGGATGCTGAAGGCGGCCGGCCAGAACGCGCCGGCGATGCAGCCGATCCTCGAGATCAATCCGGAGCATGCGCTGGTGAAGCAGCTGAACGCCGATAGCGCCAACTTCGGCGACTGGTGCCATCTGCTGTTCGACCAGGCGTTGCTGGCCGAAGGCGGGATGCTCGACGATCCGGCGAGCTTCGTGAAGCGGACCAACGCGCTGCTGCTGTCGCGCAGCGCGTGAACGCGCGGATGCGATTCGACGGCGCACGGGCGGGCTGGCGCGACACGCCCCGGCCCGGCTGCACGCTCGACCAGCGCGACTGGCTCACGCGCGGCGGTTCGCTGACCGCGCATCTCGCGCGGCTCGGCAGCGTGAGCGTGCGCGTGACGCGCGAGGCCGTCGACTGTCCGTGGTTCGACGAGCCGGACGCGCTCGACAGTGCGCCGCGCGCGCCGATGTGGGTGCGCGAGGTGATCCTGTCGGTCGACGGCACGCCGTACGTCGCCGCGCACAGCATCGCGCCGCTCGCGGCCAGCAAGGGCGTGTGGCAGGCGATGCGGCGGCTGCGCACGCGGCCGCTCGCGGAGCTGCTGTACAGCGATCCGCAGGTCGAGCGCTCCGCGCTCGTCAGCCGGCGCGTGATCGCCGGTCATCCGCTGTATGCGCTCGCGAGCCATGCGCTCGGCGCGGGCGTGCGCGCGCCGCATGCGTTCGCCGCGCGGCGCTCGGTGTTCCAGCGGCGCGGCAAGCCGCTGATGGTCACCGAATGCATGCTGCCCGCGCTGTGGCGCCATCTCGATGCGCACGGCGACGGGCCGCGCTCCGTCGGACCGCGCGGAGCAGCGTGATGCTGCAAGGCTTTCCGCCGGTCGTCGGGCCGCATACGCATACGATGATTCTCGGCAGCTTTCCGGGCGAGGCGTCGCTCGATGCCGCGCAGTACTACGCGCATCCGCGCAACCAGTTCTGGCGGTTGCTCGGTGCGGTGCTCGGCGAACCCGGTCTGCACGAACTCGTGTATGACGCGCGGCTCGAACGCGTGCTTGCGCACGGCATCGGCATCTGGGACGTGCTCGATGCATGCCATCGCAAAGGCAGTCTCGATTCGGCGATCCGGAATGCGAAGCCGAACGACTTTGCTTCGTTGCGCGAGCATGCGCCGTTGCTGAAGACAGTCTGCTTCAACGGCAAGACCGCAGGGCGGTTTGCCGATGTGATCGGCGCGGCGGGTTATGAAACGCTCGTGTTGCCTTCGTCGAGTCCGGCGAATGCGACGTTGTCGTTCGAACAGAAACTGGTGCTCTGGCGCGCACTTCGCACCTGAGGTGTGCCGGATTCCGGGTATCCGGTGAAGCGGTATCAGGTGGGCGGCGGCAGGTGCCTGGCGCCCCCGGCCGCGGCAATGCGACCTTGTGCTGCGACGAGTTGGTCGTCGGTGGTCGCCACCAGCCACAGACGTGCGTGCTCCTCGATCCGGCGGTTGTGGTCCTTCAACGGACCCATCGCGGCAGCGGCCTTCCAGACCACCGGGCCGATTCGGCTACTCCTGCCCGACGGCGCGCCTACCAGCAGGCAGTAAGGTCCAAGCGGAAGCGATACGAACGGAAGTGCCGGACTGGCGCTCACGCGCCAGTCGATGAACGGTGTGTCGCTGATCAGCAGCGGCGTGGGCAAGCCGTAGAGCACACTGAAATCGTACAGCGCCAGCTGCTCTCGCATGGCGACGTAAATTCGACGGATGTCGTCGACAACCGCCGCGCGGATCTCGTCGTCGAACATGGGTTCCTGCGCGTAGCGGGCAAATGCCTGTCGAGCCTCCCGTTGATACGCGCTGAACAGGCCGATCTCCACGCAGTCCTGCACCGCGCGCTGAACCTCCGCTACAGAACCGGCTTCCCCTGGCGTGCCTAGTTGCGCAGCCCGCAAAAAGCGGGCAAGTCCTTCCTCGTGGATCGCAGGACCCTCCGCGGATGCGTCGTCGTCAGGGTTCTTGCCCAGCGGCACGTAGATATATTTCTCGGCAGCGAAATGCGATTTCTTGCCTGCATCGAACTTGATTTCACCGTCGACGCAGTCGAGATAGCGCGTCCCGATTCGGCCGTGCTCCCAAACCCAATTCTTCAGGAACGGACGGAGTGGATGCAGTCTGTCGTGATCGGCCATCGCAACCTCCAGGTTTCCGTGTATGAGCCATTCCGGCAACTCGCCGCACCCTCCGCGCCGTCGCAGGGGCCCGCACTACAACGCGAGCGTGCCCAGCTCCTCATAAGTACGATGCAGCCAGACCTTGACGCGCTGCCGCTCCAGCAAGCCGAGCCCCGTGGCGGCGCGGTCGGGATGATTGACCGCCGCCCAGAAGCTCGCGCTTTGACGATCGATCTTCTGCATCGTCGTGTCGGGCAGGCGGCGCAGCGTAATCACGCTGGCGCCGAGGGCCTCGGCCCGCTCGCGTTCGCCGGACGCCTCCAGAATCTCGAAGCGATCGCCGCGGACTTCATTCAGTACCAGCACCAGCCTGATGCGTCCACCGAATTCGTCGAGCCAATGCCGCAGCAGATCGACCGAATCGCGTCCGGTGTCCATCACGTGCCACCACGTCAACGTGAGGCCGTGTTCTTCGGCAAAATCCAGCACGTCCGAATCGTCGAGCCATCTTGCGAGCGACTGCCGCGTCTGGGCCGCGAGGTCGACCAGTATGCGCCGCTGCGGATCTTCGAGCGCCGATTCCATGACCGGATCGAGGCTGTCATGCTGGTCGAGCACGGCAGGCGCGGCAAAATCGGCATAGAACCGCAGTAGCGCGCCGTGCGATCGGTCGGTATCGAAGCCCATGAAGGGCACGCTCCGATCGATGAAATACTGGGCCAGCACACGGGCGGCGAGCGATTTGCCGACGCCGCCTTTTTCCCCGCCGATGAAGTGGATGTGACTCATGATGACGAAATCCCGTGTGATGGAGCAGGTATGGCCGGAACGGATGTTGGCAGGCTTCGATGACGTTACGGCGTAACAGGTCACGTCGAAAGAAAATGCAGGTGCGACAGCAGCATGCTGTCTGTTCGACGCCGATGTCAAACTGAACAAAATGGCAGCGCGAGCATGCGCCTTCGCTGAAGCGTGAACCTAGAAGCGCTCGACGCGCACCTCGACCGAGTCCTTGGGCACGGTCAGCCGCGTGCGGTCGAGCAGGGCATCCGCGGGCGCGGTGGCGTCCGGGTTCAACGGCCTCACTTTGTTGAACACCACGGAAAAACGCTCCGGCGTGACGGTGGCTGACGCATAGCCCTGTGCGTCGTGGTCGGCGTGGCGCAGATCGGGGTTGTTCGTCGTCAGGAAGGTGTCGAGTTTGGCCGGGGTGGAGGCCAGCGATGCAAACGGCGTGCCGCTCCATGCGGCTTTCAGGTAGGAATAGAAGGACGCGCTGCTGATGCCTGCGCAGACGAAGTCGACGGCCACGGGCGTGCCTTTTGCAGGGTCGGGGTCGTCCCGCACGACGCCGCACTGAAACGCATGCAGGTCCCCGCTGATCGCGACGACGTTGCGGATTCCCTGCTCGTTCAGGTATGAGAGCAGCTCGCGTTTGTGCGCCGGATAGCCGTCCCATGCGTCGCAATCGATCACGAGGCGTGCCGCCGGTGTCTGCGGCGCGCCGGGCATCACGGCCCACAGGCGATTCAACATCACCTCGTTGCCCCACACCTTCCAGGTCGCGGGCGAACCCTTCATCGTGGCCTTCCACCATTGCGTCTGCTCCGGGCCGAGCATCGACGGCGCGCGACCAAGCTGCGCGGTAGCCTGCGCCTCCAGGCGCTGCAGCACACCCTGGTTGACGAAGTAGCGCGAGCCGGCTGCGTCGTCGCCGTTGACCGGGTCGTGCCCGCGTGCACGCGCGACAGACGCCTCGCTGACGACATGGTCGTCGCGATACAGCCGCTCGTCCGTCATCACGAGATGCATCAGCGTGCCGAAGCGAAATTCGCGATAGATACGAATGTTGGTGTACGACGGATTGTCCGGTTCGAAGCGCACGTCGCTCCAGTCCACCGGCATGTACTCCGCCCACGCGCGACTGGCGTTGCGGCGGCGCTGCGTCTCCTGCCTTTCCTCGTTGGTGTAGACCTGGTGATCCTGCCAGCAGTCGTCGGAAAACTCGTGGTCGTCCCATATCGCGATCATCGGCAGGCGCTGGTGCAGCGTCTGCAAGCGCGGGTCGGTACGATAGGTGCGATAGAGCGTCCGATAGTCTTCGAGCGTATCGGCATACACGCGGCCATCGGCGAGCGGCTTTCCGTCAGGCAGGCGCAGCGGCGGGTGCGCCGCCTCGACGGCGCCGGGTTTCGAGGTCCCAACCGTCTCATAGATGTAATCGCCCACATGCACGACGAAATCGAGATCGCTTTCGGCTGCCAGCAGGCTCATGGCTTGCCAGTGATTGATGCTCCAGTCCTGGCAGGTGAGCCATGCGAAGCGAACGCGGTGGTTGGCCTCGTCGGCATCGGGAGCCGTGCGCGCGACGCCGGTGGCACTCACGTCGCCGCCGGCGACGAACCGGTAGTGGTACGTGAGATTCGGTGCGAGCTGCGTTACCTTCGCGCGCACGGTGAAGTCATAGGTGGCGCGTGCTCCCAACGGTACGCTGGCGACGAGCGTCGAGAAATCCGGCCGCGTCGATACTTCGAGTCGTAACGGGATCGTGTGCGCGACGCCTTTCGCGCGGTGCCGCGCGTTCTCGGCGACGGGCACGCAGCGCGTCCAGAACACGACGGAGCGATCGCGCGGATCACCGCTGGCGACGCCTTGCGGGAACCGATACCGGCCCTTGCGCGCGGTGCCGGCAGATCGGGCCGACAGCGGAGCGACGAGCGTACCGGTGGCTGCCGCAACCGTGAAAAAGGTCGACGACTTGAGGAAATGGCGGCGATCCATCGATCCTCCCGATCGACATACCAAGGATGCCAGGAGAGGAGCGTCGCGACGCAGCAGTACGCGATCGCGTCGCTCGCCCTGCAATCCGGAACATCGGCACGACGTTGCCGTCAGGCGGCGAATACGACTTCGATATGCCCTTCGACTTCGGACTGACGGTCAGGCCCGACGACGATCTGCACGTCGCGTCCGAGCTTCGCCAGACATTCCAGCATCTTCGTTTCGCTCACGCCGCGAAACTGCCCGCGCAGCATGTTCGACAGCTTCGGCTGCGTCATGCCGAGCAGCCGGGCCGCCTGCTGCTGCGTCCATTTGCGCGCCTTGATGATCTCCGCGATCTTGGCGGCGAGTTGAGCCTTCACGCGCATTTCGTCGGCATCGCGCATGCCCAGATCAGCGTAGACGTTCCCGCTGCCCGGTTCGATTTCGATCATCGTCTTGCTCCTTGTGCGTGTGCTTCGGCTGCTTTCAGGCGTGCGTGGACGAGATCGCCGTCCGGCTTCGGCGTCGCGATGCCGCACGATGATTTTTTCTGGAAGCAGTGCAGCACGTAGACGCTGCTCCCGAGCTTCACCGTGTGGACGGCGCGGTACGTGCCGTTGTCTTCCGATTCCACGATCTCGAGCACGCCGGCCGATCCGAACCCTCGCAACGGTTTCGCCTGCTCGTGCTTGCGTCCGGTCTGCGCCAGATACAGCGCATAACCGAACGTGTCCTGCACGGCTTCGGGCATCGCTTTGAGGTCCTTGCGCGCCGAGCCGAGCCAATACAGCGGTTTGATGTACGGATCCATCGATGAATTTATCCCTATTTGGGTATATTTTCAAGGTGCGCGCAGGAACCCGGTGCGACCGTTCGCATGCGGTGTGAGGGCGGGGCAGGCTGGAGGTGAACGCCGACGGGCGATGCCGGCTCGGCACCGCGGTGCGTGTTGACGAAGGCGAGCGCGCGCGTGATCTTCCGGCCGATGGCCGTTCCTTCACATCGTTGCGTCGCGGGGAGACCGGGGCAATTCAGCCGTTCGACAGAGGGCGATCGCTTTGGGTCGATGACGGCGGGAAGCGGGTTGTTCGTTGCCGAAGAACGGCGATCGTACGTGCGTGCGTGTCGCGCCGGACGATCAATCGTCCTTGCCCCATCGCCACCCGGGCTTCTCGCCCTTGAGCCAGCAAACGGCAGTCAGCAGCGCGACCAGTACCACGATGCAGGCACCGTATGCGATCGGCGATTGGTGCGGCGGCACCAGCCACGCGCTCGCGATGATCCCGATCGCGAACAGCAGCAGCACGACCCAACCTTGCCATGCGACAGGCAAACCCCATCCCCAGCCGTAGCGCTTCGCGGGAAACCAGATCTTCTTGCCGTTCGAGGTCATGCGTCCTCCTTCGATCAATGAACGCGGCGTAGCGCCAACGGCGCGGTGAAGTCGTGCATCACCAGGCGTTCGGTACGGTTCCCGCTGCCACCAATGCTATCCTCTCGTCCGCTCATCCAGCGTCACCCAGCGAGATTCAATCATGACCCGACTGATCAAGCGCGCGTCCGCCGAGGCGCGCGCGTTCAAAAAACGCAAGCCGTCCGCCTACAACGGCTCCGAACAGCTCCAGCCGCCGCGCGTGAAGCGCCGCCCGGAGATCGACGAACACGACGACGTGCCCGTCCTCGACGCACCGCGCAAGCCGCGCTTCGCGCCCGTCACGTTCTCGGAAGAGCGCGGCGTGCGCTTCCTGCACTTCGGTACCGAATGGGTGCAGGGCGCGATGCGGATTTCGAAGCCGCTCGCCATCGAGCTCGAATACGCGCAGCAGATGATGGCGTGGCTGCTGTTCCTCGAAACGCCCGAGCGGATCGTCCAGCTCGGGCTCGGCACCGGCGCGCTGACGAAGTTCTCGCACCGCTTCCTGCCGCACGCGAAGGTCGAGGCCGTCGAATTGAACCCGGCCGTGATCGTCGCCGCACGCACGATGTTCGCGCTGCCGCCCGACGACGCACGCCTCGTCGTGCACGAAGCCGACGCGTGGGACTTCGTCAACGATCCGGCCAACCGCGGCACGACGGGCGCACTGCAGATCGACCTGTACGACGCGACCGCACGCGGCCCGGTGCTCGACAGCGTCGCGTTCTACCGCGCGGTGCGCGGCTGCCTCGCCGACGCGGGCATCGCGACGATCAACCTGTTCGGCGACCATCCGAGCTTCGTGCGCAACATGAAGCACCTGAACGCGGCGTTCGACCATCGCGTGATCGCGCTGCCGGAAGTGCACGACGGCAACCGGATCGCGATCGCGTTCTCGGGCCCCGCGCTCGACGTGTCGTTCGCGCAGCTGGAAGCGCGCGCGAAACTGATCGAGGACACGCTGAAGCTGCCCGCGCGCAAGTGGGTGAAAGCTTTGAAAGAAACGATCGGCGCACGCGAATCCTCGTTCGCGATCTGACGCTCATGCGCCGGCCGCATGCCGGTGCAACCGCATGACTGGGGGCGGATCACCTCGGGTTCGCCCCCGCTTGACCGCGCGTTCGCGGCTCCTATACTGGCGCGAAGCCAGGGGAGCCGCAGCTTACCCGTTTTGCCGCTCCTCTCGCCGCCGCACCCGCTTGACAAGATCGATAACCGGGAAAGATGAGGAGACGTCATGGCTCACGATGCCGACGCCAATCGGGCCGCCAAGCGCTGGCTCTGGCTGCTGGTACTGCCGCTGATCGCGATGGTGTGGGTACCGTCGTACAGCAAGATCGAACCGCAATGGTTCGGATTTCCGTTCTTCTACTGGTACCAGCTCCTTTGGGTCTTCATTAGCGCGGTGATCACCGCGTTCGTCTATTTCAAGACCAAGAACGCGTGGAAGGCGAGCGGCCCGCAGGGAGGTGCGCGATGAATCTCGGCGCGACCTTCGTTTTCGTGCTCCTGTTCATCGGTGTCACGATCATCGGTTTCCTGGCCGCCAACTGGCGGCGCGGCGATCTCGCCCATCTCGACGAATGGGGCCTCGGCGGCCGCCGCTTCGGCACGATCGTCACGTGGTTCCTGCTCGGCGGCGACCTCTACACGGCCTATACGTTCGTCGCGGTGCCCGCGCTCGTGTTCGGCGCCGGCGCGATGGGCTTCTTCGCGCTGCCGTACACGATCCTGATCTACCCGTTCGCGTTCGTCGTGTTCCCGAAGCTGTGGAGCATCGCGAAGCGTCACGGCTACGTGACGGCCGCCGACTTCGTGAACGCACGCTACGGCAGCCGGATGCTCGCGCTCGCGATCGCGGTGACGGGCATCCTCGCGACGATGCCGTACATCGCGCTGCAGCTCGTCGGCATCGAAGTCGTGATCGGCGCGCTCGGCTTCGACACGACGGGCTTCGTCGGCGACCTGCCGCTGATCATCGCGTTCGCGATCCTCGCCGCGTACACGTACACGTCGGGGCTGCGCGCGCCCGCGATGATCGCGATCGTGAAGGACATCCTGATCTACATCACGATCGCCGCGGCGGTCATCGTGATCCCGGCGAAGCTCGGCGGCTTCGGCCACATCTTCGCGAGCGTGCCGCCCGCGAAGCTGCTGCTGAAGGCACCCGACGCGGCGAGCCTGAACGGCTACAGCGCGTACGTGACGCTCGCGATCGGCTCGGCGCTCGCGCTGTTCCTGTATCCGCACTCGGTCACGGCGATCCTGTCGTCGTCGTCCGGCAACTCGATCCGCCGCAACATGGCGATGCTGCCCGCGTACTCGTTCGTGCTCGGCTTGCTCGCGCTGCTCGGCTACATGGCGCTTGCGGCGGGCGTGAAGGACATGCCGCAGTACGCGCCGTACTTCAAGGCGTTCGGCCCGAACTTCGCGGTGCCCGCGCTGTTCCTCGAGTATTTCCCGTCGTGGTTCGTCGGCGTCGCGTTCGCGGCGATCGGCATCGGCGCGCTGGTGCCGGCGGCGATCATGTCGATCGCGGCCGCGAACCTCTATACGCGCAACATCCACCGCGAGTTCATCAACCGCGACATGACGCACGACCAGGAGACGCACGTCGCGAAGCTCACGTCGCTGATCGTGAAGGTCGGCGCGGTCGCGTTCATCCTCGGGCTGCCGCTCACCTATGCGATCCAGCTGCAGCTGCTCGGCGGGATCTGGATCATCCAGACGCTGCCCGCGATCGTGCTCGGCCTGTACACGCGGCTGCTCGACCATCGCGGCCTGCTGGCCGGCTGGGCGGCAGGCATCGTGTGCGGCACGTGGATGGCGGTGTCGCTGAAGCTCGCGAGCTCGATCTTCACGATCCACCTGTTCGGCCTCGCGATTCCCGGCTACGCGGCCGTGTGGTCGCTGGTCGTGAACCTGGTGGTGGCGGTGGCGGTGAGCGTGCTGGTGCGCGCGATGGGCATGGCGCATGCGGAGGATCGCACGCGGCCGGAGGATTATCTCGACGTCGTCGAGGGTTGATGCGGGCGGCGCGGCCGCGTGTCGCGGGCCGCGCATCGCGCAGCGGCAACGACGCCCGTCACTGCGAAGTGGCGGGCGTTTTCGCGGGTGTCAGCCCTGCGCGCGTTTCACGAGATCCTCGCGTTGCGACAGGTCTTCGACGTTGACCATCCAGTGCACGCCGAAACGGTCCTTCGCCATCCCGAAGCCGAGCGCCCAGAACGTCTTGCCGAACGGCATCGTCACTTCGCCGCCGTCGGCGAGCGCATTGAACAGCTTCTGGCCTTCCTCGACCGTCGCCGGGTTCAGCGACAGCGAATAGCCGGCGTGCGTGCCGCCCGGCTGGCTGCAGTCGCCGTCCGAGCACATGATCATCGAGTCGCCGATCGTGAAGCTCGCATGCATCACCTTGTCGGCCATCTCGGGCGTGATCGCGTGTTCGGGATTCGGCGGCGCATCCTTGAAGCGCATCTTGAACATCGTCTTCGCGCCGAGCGCCTTTTCGTAGAACTGAAGGGCCTCTTCCGCGCGGCCGTAGAACGTCAGATACGGTTGGACTTGCATCGTTGTCTCCTGTTGACCGAGCCGGCGCGTCGGTGCCGGCGCGGGTACTTCCAAGATTGACCGGGAAGAGCACGCCGGGATGCGGCCGGCGCACTCGTGACGTGGATTGTAGTGCGCGCGTCTGACGATGGAATGAAAAATAAAAACGGCCGCGAACACGCGGTTCGCGGCCGTTCGTCACGCTGCTGACGGCTGTTGTCAGGGTTGCTGACAGTTCAACTGACGGGCCGTCACGTCACGTGCGGCGTGGTTCAGCGCAGCCCGTCGATCAGCTTTTCGAGCTTCACCGCATCGGCGGCGAACACGCGGATGCCTTCGGACAGCTTTTCGGTCGCCATCGCTTCGTCGTTCAGCTGGAAGCGGAACGACGCCTCGTCGATCGCGACGCGCTCGGTCGGCTTGTCCTGCAGCGCGTCCGGCGACAGCTTGCGCGCCACCGTTTCGGTGCTGTCGTGCAGCTTCTGCAGCAAATCGGGGCTGATCGTCAGCAGGTCGCAGCCCGCGAGCTCGGTGATCTGGCTCGTCGTGCGGAAGCTCGCGCCCATCACTTCGGTGTTGTAGCCGAACGTCTTGTAGTAGGTGTAGATGCGGCGCACCGACTGCACGCCCGGATCGTTCGCACCGCCGTTCTTCGCTTCATCCCAGTCGGCGCCGGCCTGCTTCTTGTACCAGTCGTAGATGCGGCCGACGAACGGCGAGATCAGTTGCGCGCCGGCTTCCGCGCACGCGGCGGCCTGCACGAGCGAGAAAAGCAGGGTCATGTTGCACTTGATCCCTTCCTTCTGCAGCACCTCGGCCGCGCGAATGCCTTCCCACGTCGACGCGAGCTTGATCAGGATGCGCTCGCGGCCGACGCCGGCGGCTTCGTACAGTGCGATGAGTTCGCGACCCTTGTCGATCGAGCGCTGCGTGTCGAACGACAGGCGCGCATCGACCTCGGTCGACACGCGGCCCGGAATCAGCTTCAGGATCTCGGTGCCGAATGCGATCAGCAGGCGGTCGATGATGAAATCGGTGCTTTCGTTGCGATGATCGCGGACGGTTTTCTCGAGGATCGGCTTGTATGCGTCCTTCTGGACGGCCTTCAGGATCAGCGACGGGTTCGTGGTCGCATCCTGCGGCTTGTATTGCGCAAGCTGCTGGAAATCGCCCGTGTCGGCGACGACGGTCGTGTACTGCTTCAGCTGGTCGAGTGCGGTAGTCATGGCGATTCGGAAGAAGGGCGCGGCGCGCCGGGTTCTCACGGGCCGCGCGAGCGCGGCGGCGAAGCGAGGCGGCGCCGGGCGCCGCCTTCGATCCATCATTTTAGGCCCGATTCGTGTCGGGCACGTTTTGGCGGGTCCGGCGCCTGCCGTGGCGGGCGTCGCGCCGCATCACGCGGGGCGCCGCGCGTTCAGGATCACCTGCGTGACGATCCCCGCGACGAGGCCCCAGAACGCCGAGCCGATCGACAACAGCGTCAGACCCGACGCGGTGACCATGAACGTGACGAGCGCGGCTTCGCGCTGCTTCACGTCCTGCATCGCGTTCGCGAGCCCGCTCATGATCGAGCCGAACAGCGCGAGCGCGGCGACCGACACGACGAGCGCCTTCGGCAGTGCCGCGAACAGCGCGGCGATCGTCGCGCCGAAGATCCCGGCGATCAGGTAGAACGTGCCGCACCACACGGCGGCCGTGTAGCGTTTCGCGTGATCCTCGTGCGCTTCGGGGCCCGTGCAGATCGCCGCGGTGATCGCCGCGAGGTTCACGCCGTGCGAGCCGAACGGCGCGAGCAGCAGCGACGCGAGGCCGGTGGACGCGATCAGCGGCGACGACGGGGTCGAATAGCCGTCCGCGCGCAGCACCGCGATGCCCGGCACGTTCTGCGACGCCATCGCGACGACGAACAGCGGAATGCCGATGCTGACGATCGACGCGATCGAGAACGCGGGCATCGTGAACACGGGTTGCGCGAGCGCGATGTGGAAGCGGCTGAAGTCGAGCAGGCCGAGGCCGCCGGCCACCACGGTGCCGACGAGCAGCGTCGTGACGATCGCGTAGCGCGGCGCGAGCCGCTTGACGATCAGGTAGGTGAAGAACATCGCGAGCACGAGCGCGGTCTGGAACTGCGCGGCGCGGAAGATCTCGATGCCGATCTCGAACAGGATGCCCGCGAGCAGGGCGGCGGCGATGCCGGCCGGAATGCGCCGCATCAGCGTGTCGAACAGCCCGCTCAGGCCGACCGCGGTCAGCAGCAGTGCGCACACGACGAACGCGCCGATGGCTTCGGGATACGGTACGCCGGGCAGCGACGCGATCAGCAGCGCGGCGCCGGGCGTCGACCACGCGACCACGACGGGCGCGCGAAAGCGCAGCGACAGGCCGATCGTCGTCAGCGCCATGCCGATCGACAGCGCCCAGATCCACGACGAGATCTGCGCGTCGGTCAGGTGCGCGGCGCGGCCGGCCTGGAACATCAGCACGAGCGAGCTCGTGTAGCCCGTCATCATCGCGACGAAGCCGGCGACGAGCGCCGAGACGGACGTATCGGTGAAAAAGCGGCGGCCGCCGGCGCGGCCAGCGCTCGCGGTGGGCGAAGGGTTCATGCTATCTCCGGGGGAGGCCGCCTGGACGCGGCCTTCGTGTCTGCAGGGTGGGTTCGTTACTTGCTGAGTGCGCGCATCGCGGTTTCGAGGCCCGCGAGCGTGAGCGGGTACATGCGCTGACCGAGCACGTCGCGAATGATCGAGACCGATTGCCGGTATTCCCATAGCCGCTCGGGCTCCGGGTTCAGCCATGCATGGTGGGGGAACTGGTCGGCGAGGCGGCGCAGCCAGACGGCGCCGGCTTCCGGATTGTTGTATTCGACCGAGCCGCCGGGCTGCAGCACCTCGTACGGGCTCATCGTCGCGTCGCCGACGAAGATCAGCTTGTAGTCGGGCGTGAACTTGTGCAGCACGTCCCACGTCGCGGTGCGCTCCGCGTGACGGCGGCGGTTGTTCTTCCACAGGTGGTCGTACACGCAGTTGTGGAAGTAGTAGAACTCCAGGTGCTTGAACTCGGCCTTCGCGGCCGAGAACAGCTCCTCGGTGCGCTTGATGTGGTCGTCCATCGAGCCGCCGACGTCGAGCAGCATCAGCACCTTCACGTTGTTGTGGCGCTCGGGCACCATCCGCAGGTCGAGCCAGCCCGCGTTCGCGGCCGTGCTGCGGATCGTGCCGGGCAGGTCGAGCTCCTCGGCCGCGCCTTCGCGCGCGAAGCGGCGCAGGCGCCGCAGCGCGACCTTGATGTTGCGCGTGCCGATCTCGACGGAATCGTCGTAGTCGCGATAGGCGCGCGCTTCCCACACCTTGACCGCGGTGCGGTTGCCGTTCGACGGGCCGCCGATGCGCATGCCTTCTGGGTTGTAGCCGCCGTGCCCGAACGGCGACGTGCCGCCGGTGCCGATCCACTTGTTGCCGCCTTCGTGGCGTTCCTTCTGCTCGTCGAGCAGTTCCTTCAGGCGCTCCATCAGCTTGTCGAGGCCGCCCATCGCTTCGATCTGCGCCTTTTCCTCCGGCGACAGCTCGCGCTGGAGGCGTTTCTCGAGCCAGTCGAGCGGAACGTCGAACGCGTCGGAAGGCAGGGCGGACACGCCGTGGAAATACGCGCCGAACGCCTGGTCGAACTTGTCGAAGTACTGCTCGTCCTTGACGAGCGTCATCCGCGCGAGGAAGTAGAACGCGTCGATCGACGGCGAGATCAGCCCGGCCTTCAGCGATTCGAGCAGCGTCAGGTATTCCTTCACCGAGACGGGCAGCTTGGCTGCGCGCAGCGCGTAGAAGAAATTGAGCAGCATGGCCGGGCCTTCGCGGGTGGGTTACCGGTTGTGCCGGTTCATGTAGACGAGCCGCTCGAGCAGGCTCAGATCCTGCTCGTTCTTCAGCAGCGCGCCCGCGAGCGGCGGCACGATCTGCTTCGCGTCGACGCCGCGCAGCGCGTCGGCCGGGATGTTCTCGGCGAGCAGCAGCTTCAGCCAGTCGAGCAGTTCGGACGTCGACGGCTTCTTCTTCAATCCCGACACGGCGCGCAGCTCGAAGAAGCTCTCGAGCGCCGCGCGCAGCAGTTCCTCGCGGATGTCCGGGAAGTGGACCGCGACGATCTGCTGCATCGTCGACGGATCGGGAAACTGGATGTAGTGGAAGAAGCAGCGGCGCAGGAATGCGTCGGGCAACTCCTTCTCGTTGTTCGACGTGATGATCACGAGCGGGCGGTGCTTCGCGCGCACGGTCTCGCGCGTCTCGTACACGTGGAATTCCATCCGGTCGAGTTCGCGCAGCAGGTCGTTCGGGAATTCGATGTCGGCCTTGTCGATCTCGTCGATCAGCAGCACGCTCGGGCGCTCGGCGTCGAACGCCTGCCACAGCACGCCCTTCACGATGTAGTTCGCGATGTCCTTCACGCGCGCGTCGCCGAGCTGCGAGTCGCGCAGCCGCGACACCGCGTCGTATTCGTACAGGCCCTGCTGCGCCTTCGTCGTCGACTTGATGTGCCACTGCAACAGCGGCATGTCGAGCGCGGCTGCCACTTCCTCGGCGAGCATGGTCTTGCCGGTGCCGGGCTCGCCCTTGATCAGCAGCGGGCGCTGCAGCGTCAGCGCGGCATTGACCGCGAGCTTCAGGTCGTCGGTGGCGACGTAGTGCGAGGATCCTTCGAAACGCATGGCGGCGCTCTTTCCTGGTCGCAAAAAAACCCAGTATAAGTCAGAAGGGCTGTCCGGTTGGGCCGGGGCCGCGTATCGTTGCGGGGCTGCGGCGGGGCGGACCGGGGCGCCGTATGGACGCATTCCCCGCCGACGCGGTACAATCTGGCCGTTTTTTTTGGCCTGCGTGGCGACCGACAAGCAAAACGGCGCGGGCCGTTGCCGCTTCGGCGCCAGTTTCCCCTCAAGCTAGGTTACAAGAGCTATGAACAAATTCGTCGGCAAACACGTCGTTGTCGCAGCGCTCGTGGCGCTCGCGGGCAGCGCGCAGGCGGCCGGTGTGGTCGGCAACCCGAAGGACGGGGCAAGCAAGGCCGCCATGTGTATCGGTTGCCACGGCATCCAGGATTACCGCGCGGCGTATCCGGAGGTCTACCGGGTGCCCGTCCTCGGCGGCCAGAACCAGCAATACCTCGAGAACGCGCTGAAGGCCTACCGCAAGAAAGATCGTCACTTCCCGTCGATGAACGCGATCGCCGGTTCGCTGACGGACCAGGACATCGCGGATCTGGCGGCTTACTACGCCGTCCAGAAGGCCGACACGAAGGACAATCCCTACAAGTAAAGCGCGCGCCGCCGATCTGACCGGCGGGACAGGAGCATTCATGAACAACGCATTCAAGACGGCGGCGGTTGCACTGGCGGCCGGCCTCGCGATCGGTACCGCGCATGCGGCGGACACCACGAAGGGCAAGGAGCTGGTCGAGTCGCACAACTGCGCGGCCTGCCACGGCGCGCAGCTGAACAAGCCGATCAACGCAGAATATCCGCGCCTCGCGGGCCAGCACGCCGACTACCTCGTGTGGGCGATGCGCCAGTACCAGATGGGGCTGACGAACCCGCTGCTCGGTCGCAACAACGCGATCATGCAGGCGCAGGTGCAGAACCTGTCGGTCAGCGACATGAAGGACATCGCGGCCTACATCGAGTCGCTGAAAGAGACGGATCTCGTCTTCAAGAAGTAAGCGCGCCGGACCTTGCCGGTCCGTGCAGCCGGAATACCCCGCCGCGGCGGGGTATTTTTTTGTCCGCGGCGCTCAGTCGCGCGACGCGCGGCGCAGGATGCGCTGCAGGTACGCGTCCGTATCGGGCGGCGTGCCGGTGCGCTGCGCTTCCCAGATCGTCTCGCCGAGGCACTCCATGATCATGTGCTGCGCCTCGTGGGTCGAGTCGAGCTTTGCGGCCAGCTTGTCGTGCGCGGCGCGAATGCCGGGCGGCTGGTCGATCGACAGCTGCTCGCTGATCGCGAGGTGCATCGACAGATGCAGGAACGGGTTCGTGCGGCCTTCCTCGGGCGTGTAGTTGCGCGCGGCGGCGCCGTCGGCGTCCGCGAGGTCGTCGTGGTATTCCGGATGCTCGACGATCCAGTCGGCTGCCATCGCTTCCAGCGGCGTCAGGATCTCGCCGGCGCGCTGCTTGCGCCAGGTCTCGGTGAAAAAGCGACGGACTTCGTCGCGACTCGGATTGAACATGGTGGGGAAACGTCGTGATTCGGGCGGCGTCATGCCGCGTCGCGCATTGTACGCCGGGTCGGCGTGCGGCGCTGGCGGCGGGTGGGGCCGGCGGGGCGCTTGCCGCGCGCAGCGGGCGCATCAGGCACATCGGGCACATCGGGCACATCAGGCACATCAGGCACATCGGGCTCATCAGGCACATCAGGCACATCGGGCGCGGTGCCGGTCGGTGCGGGCCGGCGCGCAACGGGTAAGCGCGGGCTAGGCTGCCGGCCGCCGCGCCGCTACACTCCGACGATTCCCGTCGTCGCGCTCGCACCGCTCCATCATGTCCGCCACCGTCCGCTCATCGTCCGCCGCGCTACAGGGCGCGCTCTATGTCGCGCTGTCCGCCGCCGCGTTCGGCGCGATGGCGATCTTCGGCCGCTATGCGTATGCGGCCGGCGTCGACGTGCTCGGGCTGCTGATCGTGCGCTTCGCGATCGGCGGTGCGATCCTTGCCGCGATCGCGCGGCACCGCCGCGTCGCATGGCCGCGCGGCCGCACGCTCGCGCCGCTCGTGGCGATGGGGGCGCTCGGCTACGTCGGGCAGTCGTTCTGCTATTTCAGTGCGCTCCAGCATGCGCAGGCGAGCCTCGTCGCCTTGCTGCTGTACCTGTATCCGGCCTTTGTCACGCTGCTGGCCGCATGGTGGCTCGGCGAGCGCCTCACGCGCGCGAAGGCGGTCGCGCTCGTGCTCTGCGTCGCGGGCTCCGCGCTGATGGTCGGCGGCGGCCACGGCGAGCCGCTCGGCATCGCGCTCGCGCTGGCCGCCGCGGTGATCTATTCGCTGTACATCGTCGGCGGCACGAAGGCGACGCGCGGCGTCGATCCGCTCGCGACGACCGCCATCATCTGCCTGTCGGCGACCGCGACGCTCGTCGCGATCGCGATCGTGCGGACCGCGGCGTTCGGCGCGCCGCCGCGCTGGCCGGCGACGGCTGCCGGCTGGGCGTCGATGCTCGCGATCGCCTTGGTGTCGACGGTCGCCGCGATGCTCGCGTTCTTCGCCGGGCTCGAGCGGCTGGGGGCTGCGCGCACGTCGATGCTGTCGACGCTCGAGCCGGTCGTGACGGTCGCGCTCGCGGCGCTGCTGTTCGGCGAGGCGCTGTCGCCGTTGCAGTGGATCGGCGGCGTCGCGATCCTCGCGGCCGTGCTCGCGCTCGTGCGCGCGGGCGGCGCGGCGGCCGACGACGCGACGGCGACGTCCAACGCATAGCAGGGCAGGGACAAGCCGCGGGCGCCGCAATGGCGTCCGCTGGTCGTGCCGCGCGCTGCCCTCGGCACGAGCGGCCGCGTGCAGTGCGTCAGCCGCGGCTGACGCTCACTCGTTCGGCGGCGGCGTTTTCGGCCGGAATTCGCACAGCGGCTCGATCACGCAGTGCCAGCATTCGGGCTTGCGCGCCTTGCACACATAGCGTCCGTGCAGGATCAGCCAGTGATGCGCGTCCTGCAGGAATTCCTTCGGCGTGAACTTCTCGAGCGCGGCCTCCACGGCCCGCACGTCCTTGCCCGGCGCGAGCCCCGTGCGGTTCGCGACGCGGAAGATGTGCGTGTCGACCGCGATCGTCGGCTGGCCGAACGCGGTGTTCAGCACGACGTTTGCGGTCTTGCGGCCGACGCCCGGCAGGCTCTCGAGCGCTTCGCGATCGGCCGGCACCTCGCCGTCGTAGCGCTCGAGCAGGATGTTGCACGTCGCGATCACGTTCTTCGCCTTGGTGCGGTACAGGCCGATCGTCTTGATGTAGTCGGCGACGCCTTCTTCACCGAGCGCGACGATTTGTCGCGGGGTGTTCGCGACCGGGAACATCTTGCGCATCGCCTTGTTGACCGACACGTCGGTCGCCTGCGCGGACAGCATCACCGCGATCAGCAACTCGAACGGCGTCGTGTATTCGAGCTCGGTGGTCGGATGCGGATTGAGGCTTTGCAGCGTTTCGTAGATCGCGCGTCGTTTCGTGGCGTTCATGGACGGTTCTTGTCGGGCGGCGCGGACGGGCCGTTCCGGTCGTCGTGGTTCGGATCGTCGCGGGTGTCGCCGGCGGCCTCGGCGTCGCGCTGCGCCTGCTGTTCGGCGAGCCGCTTGCGGCGGGCTTCGGCCGCGTCGATCTGCGCCTGCACGGCCGCGCTCACCCCTTCGGTGTTCTTCGGCCCGGCGCCTTGCCCGGACAGTTCTTCCTTCTTCTTGCGTGCGCGTTCGAGCGCGGCGGCGATGATCGCGCGCTTCTTCGCGTCGGCGTCGTCGGCCGGGGCAGCGCCCGGTGCGCCCGGCTGTTCCGCGGCCGGCGCAGCCTTGGCCGCGCTGGCGCTGGCGCTGGCGCCGGCGCTGGCCGCGCGGCGGGCGGCGGCGCGCGCCTCGGCGGCCTCGCGTTCGCGACGCTGGCGTGCGAGCCGGCGGTCGTGGCGCTCGCGCGCGGCGTCCGCCTGTTCCTGCGACCACGCGTCCCAGCCGGTGCGCTCGTCGGTCACGGGGACCATCGCGATGCAGTCGACCGGGCAGGGCGGTACGCACAGGTCGCAGCCCGTGCACAGCGATTCGACGATCGTGTGCATCTGTTTCGGTGCGCCGATGATCGCGTCGACCGGGCACGCCTGCATGCACAGCGTGCAGCCGATGCACAGGCTTTCGTCGATGAACGCGACGGCGCGCGGATGCTCGGCGCCGTTGACGGGATTCAGCGGGATCACGGGCTTGCCGAGCAGGCGCGCGAGGCGTGCGATGCCTTCGGCGCCGCCGGGCGGGCACTGGTTGTAGTTCGCGTCGCCGGCGGCGATCGCTTCGGCGTACGGACGGCAGCCGTTATAGCCGCACTTCGTGCATTGCGTCTGGGGAAGCAGATCTTCGATGCGATCCGCGAGGGTCTTGGAATCGGTCACGGTGACAACGGGCGCAGCAGCGCCGAATGGCTCTCGGCCACGTCTGGCGCGGCCGGAAAGGTTTGCCAAACCTTGATTATCGCCGATTTCCCGCATTGCGCTGGACGCTGTCTGTGCGCATAATCGAACCGCTTTTTTGCAGGGGCTCAGCAGGAGGGCGGCCGCATGCGGCGCGCTCGTTCCAGGGCAGCCGGCGCCGAGGCGGTGGGGGTGCCGGTCCGGATCAGGATCACGCGGCTCACATAGCAAAACGCCACCATGAATCAGCCAAAAATCAAAAGAGATCCTGAAGGTACACGCCGCCGCATCCTGATGGCGGCAGCCGAAGAGTTCGCGGGTGGAGGGCTGTTCGGCGCACGCGTCGACCAGATCGCGCGCCGGGCCGAGACCAACGAGCGCATGCTCTATTACTACTTCGGCAGCAAGGAGCAGCTGTTTACGGCCGTGCTCGAACACGCGTTCTCCGCGCTGACCGAGGCCGAGCGCGTGCTCGATCTGGATGGCGTCGCGCCCGTCGAGGCCGTCACGCGGCTCGCGCATTTCGTGTGGGACTACTACCGCGATCATCCCGAGCTGCTGCGGCTCATCAACAACGAGAACCTGCACGAAGCGCGCTACCTGCACAAGTCGACGCGGATCCGCGAGATGATGTCGCCGATCGTCGCGAAGCTCGGCAACGTGCTGATGCGCGGCCAGAAGGCCGGGCTGTTCCGCAGCGACGTCGATCCGCTGCGCTTCTACGTGACGCTGTCGGGGCTCGGCTATTACATCGTGTCGAACCGCTTCACGCTCGCCGCGACGCTCGGCCGCGACTTCAGCGAAGCCGACGAGCGCGCGGAGATGGTCAGGATGAACACCGAGTTGCTGCTCGCGTATCTGCTGCGGCGCTGAGTCGACGAACCGTCGAACCGACGCGCCGATGAACCGACGCGTCGATGAATCGATGAGTCGCCGCGACCGCGACCGCCGGATAAAAAAAACGCCGCCGTGCGCAAGCAACGGCGGCGTTTTTGCGTCGGGACGCGGTGCGTCAGGCGGCCTTGCGCGCCCGCGCGGGCTTGGCGCGCGTGCTGCCTGCGCGTTTCGCGGCAGGGGCGGCCTTCGCGACGGCCGTCCTGGCGGGTGCGACCGTCACGGCCGGCGCTTTCGGGCGCGTGCGTTTCGCGGCGGTGGCGCGCGCCGTCGTTTCAGGCTGCGGCGTGGCGGCCGGCACGGCGCCGATCGTGGTCGCGTCCTGTGCATCGGGAGGCAACTTCGTCGTGCCGTTCTTCGGTTCCGGCGCATGCTCGCGGATGAAGTCGCGCAACTGCGGATAGATGATCGTGCGCCAGCGGCGGCCCGAGAAGATCCCGTAGTGACCGCACTTCTCGGCGGTCAGGCTGCGGCGGTCGTCCTGCGGGATGCCCGTGCACAGCTCGTGCGCGACGTGCGTCTGGCCGCTGCCCGAGATGTCGTCGAGTTCACCCTCGATCGTCATCAGCGCGGTGTGCTTGATGTCCTGCGGACGCACGCGCTCGCCTTCGACATCCCACGTGCCTTCCGCGAGCCGGAATTCCTGGAACACGACGCGGATCGTCTCGAGGTAGTACTCGGCCGCCATGTCGAGCACCGCGTTGTACTCGTCGTAGAAGCGGCGGTGCGCCTCGGCGTCGTCCTCGTCGCCGCGCAGCAGGCTCTGGTAGAAGTCCCAGTGCGATTGCGCGTGACGTTCCGGGTTCATCGCGACGAAGCCCGTGTGCTGCAGGAAGCCCGGATACACGTGGCGGCCTTCGCCCGGATAGTTCGCGGGCACCGTGTGGATCACGTTGTTCTCGAACCACGCGGTCGAGTGCTGCGTAGCCAGCGAGTTCACCGACGTCGGGCTGCGGCGCGCGTCGATCGGGCCGCCCATCATCGTCATCGTGAGCGGCGTTTCCTCGCCGCGGCTCGCCATCAGCGAGATCGCCGCGAGCACCGGCACGGTCGGCTGGCACACGGAGATCACGTGCAGGTTGCGCGCGCCGATGTGGCGGATGAATTCCTGGATGTACGCGATGTAGTCGTGCAGGTGGAACGGGCCGACCTCGACCGGCACCATCCGCGCATCGATCCAGTCGGTGATGTACACCTTGTGATCCTGCAGCAGCGTGCGCACGGTGTCGCGCAGCAGCGTCGAGTGGTGGCCCGACAGCGGCGCGCAGACCAGCACGACCGGCTCGTCCTTCAGCTGCGTGACGGCATCGGCGTCGTCCGAATAGCGCTTGAAACGCAGCAGCCGGCAGAACGGCTTCTCGATGATCGTCTGCTCGACGATCGGGATGTTGTGGCCGTCCTTGACGATCTGGTGAATGTTGAATTCGGGCTTCTCGTAATCCTTGCCGAGCCGGTACATCAGTTCGTACGCGGCGGCCATCCGCGGCGCGCCGGGCATCAGCGAGAACGGGCTGGACGGATTGGCGAACGACTTGGAGGCGGCCTGGGCCCAGGCCGTGAGCGGGCTCAGCATCGCCCGCTGGAATTCGTGCAGTTGGTAAAGCATGCAGACTACTCCCGCTTGGGGGACGGTGCGCAGGGGCGTGTGGCGTCGCGGCGTGCCGTGTGGGTCAGCGACCGGCCATGTTGCAGTGCGGCCGGACAATCGAGTCGATCATATCGGACAACGATCAATGTTGCAATGCAACATTTTTCCGATTTTTCATCAAACGTTTGCGAATTGACGATCTCTGAAGAAGCCGCTCCACCCCCGGTCAGCGCCCCGTCGCCACGGCCGGCGCCGGCTGGCCGGCCGCGCGCGCCATCGCCTCTTCGTGGTGCATCAGGTTCATCGCGGTATGCACGAGCGCCACGTGCGAGAACGCCTGCGGGAAATTGCCGACGAGCCGGCCATCGACCGGATCGTATTCCTCGGCGAGCAGCCCGAGGTCGTTCGACAGCGCGAGCAGCCGGCTGAACAGCCGATGCGCGTCGTCGATCCGGCCGAGCAGCGCGTAGTTGTCGACCAGCCAGAAGCTGCACGCGAGGAACGTGCCTTCGCCCGGCGGCAGGCCGTCGTCGTACTCGGTCGTGCGGTAGCGCATCACGAGGCCGTCGTGCAGCAATTCCCGCTCGATCGCGTCGACCGTGCCGACGATGCGCGGGTCTTCCGGCGGCAGGAAGCCGAGCAGCGGCAGCAGCAGCACGCTCGCGTCGAGCTCGTCGCTGCCGTAGCTCTGGGCAAACGCCTGTTTGCCTTCATGCCATGCGTTGTCGCACACGTCCGCGTGGATCCGGTCGCGCAGCGCGCGCCAGCGGTCGAGCGACGCGGGCAGCCGGAACATCTCCGCCGACTTGATCGCGCGGTCGAACGCGACCCACGCCATCACCTTCGAGAACGTGAAGTGGCGGCGGCCGCCGCGCGTCTCCCAGATGCCCTCGTCGGGTTCCCGCCAGATCTTCTCGAGATGGTCGAGCAGCGAGCACTGGACGGACCACACCGTGTCGTCGGCCTGCAGGCCGCCCACGCGCGCGAGGTGCAGCGCGGCCATCACTTCGCCGAACACGTCGAGCTGGAGCTGGTTCGCGGCGCCGTTGCCGACGCGCACCGGTTTCGAGTCCTGGTAGCCGGGCAGCCAGTCGAGCTCCATTTCCGGCAGCCGGCGCTCGCCCGCGATCCCGTACATGATCTGGATCTGCTCGGGCGAGCCGGCCATCACGCGGCCGAGCCACGTGCGCCACGCGCGCGCCTCGTCGTAATAGCCGCCGCGCATCAGCGCGAGCAGCGTGATCGTCGCGTCGCGCAGCCAGCAGTAGCGGTAGTCCCAGTTGCGGTTGCCGCCGATCTTCTCGGGCAGCGACGTGGTCGGCGCCGCGACGATGCCGCCGGTCGGCTCGTACGCGAGCGCCTTCAGCGTGATCAGCGAACGGCGCACGGCGGCCGCGTAGCGGCCCTGCACCTGGCAGCGGCCCGACCATTCGAGCCAGTAGTTCTCGGTGCGCGCGAGCATCGACAGCGGATCGCGCGCGGGCGGCAGCCGCAGGTGCGACGCCGCATAGCTGAGCGAAAACGGCACACGTTCGTCGGCGCGCACCGTGAATTCCGCGAGCGTATGGAGGTTCTTGCCGGTGAGCGGCACCGGCGTGCGCAGCACGACGGTATCGGGGCCGGCGATCGCCTTCATGCCGTCCTCGCGCGTCAGCTGCGTGACCCACGGGATCGAGAAACCGTAGTCGAAGCGCAACACCAGTTCCATGCGCATCTTCATCGTGCCGTGGCGGCCGACGACGATCCGCACCAGTTCGGACCAGCCGTTGCCGGGCGGCATGAAGTCGATCACGGTGACCGCGCCGTCGGCGCTTTCGTAGTCGGTTTCGAGGATCAGCGTGTCGCCGCGATAGCGGCGCGTCGTGTGCGTGATCGCGGCGTCGGCGGCCGGCGCGAGCAGCCAGCGGCCGTGCTCGGGCGTGCCGACCAGCGCCGCGAAACAGGCGCCCGAATCGAAGCGGGGCCAGCACAGCCAGTCGACGGAGCCGTCTTTCGAGATCAGCGCGGCGGTATGGCCGTCGCCGACGAGGGCGTAGTCTTCGATCAGGGCGGGCATGGGCAAGCGGTCCTTGGATATTCGAGTTCACGATGCAGGGCTGCGGCGCCCGGGCTTCACGCGCCGGCGTCGCGCCCCGTATACTCGCCCGGGCGGCGGAGCGCATGAACGGCCGGCGTTTCGTCCTATCTCAACACTTGAAGCGACTCGATGCAAGGAGGATTCAATGCCCAACCGTTTACGCGAGCGTGACGCGCGCGCTTCGACACGAGGGTTCCCGCTTAGGTTCGCTCACTGGATGAAAGGTTTCGCGCTCGTGCTTTCCTTGTCCGCGACCCACGCCTTCGCACAACAATCGCCGGCACCGGCCGACGGCGTCTACAACCTGCTCGTCGGCACCTATACGGGGCACGGCAGCGACGGGATCTACGTGTACCGCTTCGATACGAAAACGGGCAGCATCGCGCCCGTGTCGTCGGCGAAGACCGTGAATCCGTCCTACCTGTTGCCGAGCCGCGACGGTCGCACCGTCTACGCGGTCAACGAACTGCCCGGCGACAACTGGCCGGCCACGCAGCGCGGCGGCATCAGCACGTTCGGCTTCGATCCGAAGACGGGGGCGCTCACGTTCATCGACCGCGTGTCGTCGGAAGGGAACGATCCTTGCTATCTCGCGCTGTCACCGGACGGCAAGTACCTCGTCACGGCCAACTACTCAGTCGCGGCCGATCCGGGCGGCAGCTTCGCCGTGTTCCCGATCCGCGACGGCGGTGCGGCCGGCCCGGCCGTGCTGACGGTGCATCACGAGGGCACGGGGCCCGTGAAGGGGCGCCAGGACGGCGCGCACGTGCACTCGACGGTGTTCTCGCCCGACGGCCGCTACCTGTTCGTGCAGGACCTCGGCGCGGACAAGCTCTACGGCTACCGCTACACGGTGGACGGCAGCCGCGGGCTGATCAGCCCGACCGACACGCGCTACACGCCGGTGAAGGCCGGCTCCGGCCCGCGTCACATGGTATTCAGCGCCGACGGCCGGTTCGCGTACGTGACGAGCGAACTCAACGCGTCGGTCGAGGTATTCGGCTACCGCGACGGCAAGCTGACGCCGGTCGAGACGCTGCCGATGACGGTGCCGGGTTTCAAGGGCAAGGTCGGCGGCGGCGCGCTCCACCTGTCGCCGGACGGCCGCTTCCTGTACGCGAGCAATCGCGGCGACGTGAACGAAATCGTGATCTACGCGGTGAACCAGGCCGACGGCCGGCTGAAGACCGTCGGGCGCCAGTCGAGCCTCGGCAGGACGCCGCGTGAATTCCTGATCGATCCGACCGGCAAGTGGCTGATCGTCGGCAACCAGGACAGCGACACGTTCTACGTGTTCAGCCGCGACGTCCAGACGGGGCAGCTCGGCGCGAATCCGCAGAAGGTGGCGGTCGGCAGCCCGGTCGACTTCAAGCTGGTGCCGGCGGCGCTGTAAATCGCCGTCCATGAAAAAAGGGCGCTGCCGAGGCAGCGCCCTTGTTCGTCCGGGCGGCCGCTTGCGCGGGGCGCCCGGATCGATCGTCGGCGGCCGTGCGGCCGCCATGCTCAGTCGGCCGCCGCCGGCACGAGCACCTCGCGGCTGCCGTTGATGCCCATCGGCGACACCAGTCCGGCCGCCTCCATCTGCTCGACGAGGCGCGCGGCGCGGTTGTAGCCGATGCGCAACTGGCGCTGCACCGACGAGATCGACGCGCGCCGCGTGCGCACGACGAACGCGACCGCTTCGTCGTACAGCGGATCGGCCTCCGCATCCGGCGCTTCGCCGAACAGGTCCTGCGTCGCGCCGTCGGCAGCCGGGCCGTCCAGAATCCCTTCCTCGTACTGCGGCTCGCCGAACTGCTTCAGGTATTCGACGATCCGGTGCACTTCCTCGTCCGCGACGAACGCGCCGTGCACGCGCTGCGGGTAGCCCGTGCCCGGCGGCAGGAACAGCATGTCGCCCTGGCCGAGCAGCGATTCGGCGCCCATCTGGTCGAGGATCGTGCGCGAGTCGATCTTCGACGACACCTGGAACGCGACGCGCGTCGGGATGTTCGCCTTGATGAGGCCGGTGATCACGTCGACGGACGGGCGCTGGGTCGCGAGGATCAGGTGGATGCCGGCCGCGCGCGCCTTTTGCGCGAGACGGGCGATCAGCTCCTCGATTTTCTTGCCGGCGACCATCATCAGGTCGGCCAGCTCGTCGATCACGACGACGATCAGCGGCAGCTTCGACAGCGGCTCGGGATCGTCGGGCGTCAGCGAGAACGGGTTGCCGATCTTCTTTTCCTTCGCCTCCGCGTCGCGGATCTTCTGGTTGAAGCCCGCGAGATTGCGCACGCCGACGGCCGACATCAGCCGGTAGCGTTTCTCCATTTCGCCGACGCACCAGTTCAGTGCGTTCGCCGCGAGCTTCATGTCGGTGACGACCGGCGCGAGCAGGTGCGGGATGCCTTCGTAGACCGACAGCTCGAGCATCTTCGGATCGATCATGATCAGCCGCACGTCCTCGGGCGTCGCCTTGTACAGCAGCGACAGGATCATCGCGTTGATCGCGACCGACTTGCCCGAACCCGTCGTGCCGGCGACCAGCATGTGCGGCGCCTTCGCGAGATCGGTGACGACCGGGTGGCCGGTGATGTCCTTGCCCATCGCGATCGTCAGCTGCGACGCCGAATGCTGGTACTGGCGCGACTCGAGGATTTCCGACAGGCGGATCATCTGGCGTTTCGCGTTCGGCAGCTCGAGGCCCATGCAGGTCTTGCCGGGAATCGTCTCGACGACTCGGATCGACGTGAGGCCGAGGCCGCGCGACAGGTCCTTCATCAGGCCGACGATCTGGCTGCCGCGCACGCCGAGCGCGGGTTCGATCTCGAAGCGCGTGATCACCGGGCCGGCCGATGCGCCGACCACCGTCACCGGCACCTTGAACTCCTGCAGGCGCTGCTCGATGACCTGGGCCGTCTGCGCGAGGTGTTCCTCGGTGATCGTTTCGACGTCGTCGGACGCGGGCTCGAGCAGGTCGAGCGTCGGCAGCTCCACGTTGAACGACGCGGGTGCGTGGAATTCGAACGCGTTCGGGCGCGGCTGGCGCGCGGGCGCGGCCGATGCGTCGGCGGCCGGGGCGCCCGATTCCGCCGGTGCCGGCGGCACGGTGGCCGCGGGAGGCGTTGCGGTCGGAAGCGGCACGGTCGTGGCGGCCGGGATCGTGATGCCGGTTGTCGCGGGCGTCGTGCCGATGTCGGACATGGACCAACTCGCCGGCGCAGCGGCGGGAGCCGGCGGGGTGGTGAACGACGGGGCCTGCGGCAGCGGTGCGGACGCGATGGATTGCGCCGGTGTTGCCGTGTCGACGGAGCCGCCCGGCGCGGAGTAGGTCGGCAATGCCGAGACCGACGGGGGCGCGGAAGTCGGCGACGCGGCCGGTGCCGTCGTGGCCGGGGCAGCGGCGAAGGATGCCGTCGCGCCATTTGTCGCGGCAGGCCTGGCGCCGAACACGGCGGGCGCGGCAACGGCGACCGTGTTCGTCGGTGCGAGTGCGCCGGAAGACGGTGTCGGGGCGATGGCGGCGGCGGCGGCGGCGGCAGGCGCGGCGCCGGTTGTCGTCTGCGTCGCTCCAGTCGTCGCGGCCGGCACACCCAATGCCGAACCGCCAGGCATGCGGGTGGTCGATGCTGCCGAAGGCGTCGCCGATGCGGTCGACGTTGCGGCCAATGCGCTGCCCGACGAGGCGAAAGACGCGGCGGCAGGCGACACCGGCGTGCGTTGCGCAGGTTGCGATCCGGTTGCGCTGAAGGACGTGCCGGTCGATGCGGGCGCCGTGGCGGCTGCCACGGTCGGCGCGGATGCGAAAGGCTGCGCGGTGGCCGGGCCGGAAGCGCCCGCCGCAGACGTCAGGGCGGAAGCCGCAGCGGCTGCGTTTGGCGCGGCCGCAAAAGGTTGTGCCGTTGTCAGGTCGGAGACGCCAGTCACGGGCATGGGGGCGGATGTCGCCGCTGCCGCGGTCGGAGCGGGTGCGGACGCCTGCGCGGCGGACGGGGCGGCGGCACTTGTCGAAGGCGTTCGGGCAGGCGTCGTCGGTGAGGGCGCCGGCGTGATCGTGCTCGATGCCGGATCCGTGGCGTCGATCGTCGACGCCGCGGCAGCCGGCGCGTGAATGCCGGAACCGTACGCAGTACCCGTGACACTCACCGGCGTGGACGGTGCAATGGGAGCAGCAGGCGCAACAGACGATTCCGATGCGGCCGGTCGCGACAGCGAACCGGCGCCCGGGTTTGTCATGCCGGTAAACGCAGGCGCTGCCGCGACAGGTGTGCTGTTCGGCGTGTTCGCGGGCACCGGCGCGGCAGAACCGGATGCGCTGCCGACGGGCGACGACGCGTCAGCTGCCGAGGTCGTCTGCGCACCAGCGAAGGGCTCAGCGGACAAAGGCTTCGACCATGATGCGGAGGAGGGCGCGGCGTCGACGGACGCAGGTTCCATGACCGCGGTGGCCGGTGCCGCCGGTGCCGGTGGCGTGGCGCGTTGCATGCCTGCAGGCAACGGAGCGGTTTCGCCACTGTGCTTTGCTGCCGCGTGCCAGACCGTTCCCGTCACGGCGCCGGCCGGTGCCGTGTTCGACGCGGCCGAGGCTGCCGTCGTCGCTGCGGCGACGGGCACTGCATCGGCACGCGGCTGCGTCGGCGTTGCCGCGATCGACGAAGCGGAGAGGGGAGGCGGCGTGACCGGCTGGACCGGCTTCACGACATCCTGCGTCGCGTGCGCGTGTTCTTTCGCGACGACCGATACGGCGGTATCGGCAAGCGCCGTAGCTTGCGATTGGACCTGGCCGGCAATTCCGGCGGCCGTTGCCGCATCCTTCGCATCGACGGTGCGGCCCGTGGCGCTCACGGTCGACGTGACAGCGGCCGAAGGCGTACCGACCGCTGCGCTCTCGGCCACCGACTCGTCCGCGTCCGACGGTGGCACGGCAATCGGGCTTTCATGCGGCGCGCCGAGCCCGGAAACCGGCGGGCTGACGATGTCTTCCCAAGGCGCAAAGTCGATTGGGGCATCGAATGCCGGCGCGGCTGGTGCATCGGCGCCATGCCGATGCTCGCGGTCCGCGTGACGCGTCGGCGCATCGGTTTCGACGCCGGGATCCGGCATGGCATGCCGCACGGTCTCGCCGAACGCCGGGGTACCCGTATCGACAGCAGGCACGCGCTCGCCCGGCTCGGCCGGCATGAACGCATCCAGCACGATCGGTGCGTCGTTGGATGGCAGCACGGCCTCGTCGAATGCCACGCCATCCGTATCGACGGCAGGCACGCGCATGCTCGGCTCCGCCGGCATGAATGCATCCAGCACGATCGGTGCGTCGTCATAGGCCGGCGCGGCTTCGTGCGCGTCCGGACGGACTGCGTCGCGGGGCGCGGCCTGATGCGCGTTCGCAACGATCCCGGCCGGTACGGCCGTCGACGCCGACGCGGCGACGCTGCTCGCCGCTGCAACCGCGCCGGCCACGGTCGCCGCGGCGGCCGGCGCCGACGACGCGTCGGCCTGCCGCACACCGTCCAGCGTCGCCCACTGCGCGGTACTGGCTTCGATCGAGCGCAGCGTGTCGTGAACGCTCGGTGCTGGCGTAATCGGCTCCGCGGGCTGTTGCACCCACGCGTAGAGCGGCGCGCGTGCCGGGGCCGGCGGCGCGGGGCGGCGTCGTGCGGCGTCCGGCGACTGGCCGGCGGCGCCGGCGCCCGTCACCGGGCGGGCGGGCGTGCGCGGCGGCGTCGCGGCGGCCGGGCGCGGCGTGACCGCGGTGCGCGGCGCGGCCGGTTGCTTCAGCGCGGCTGCGGCCGGTCGCGCGGCGGTCGGTTGCGGCCGCACGGGCTCGAACCCGGCCGGCAGCGGGGCCGGACTCGGGCGCGGCACCTGGCTGTTCGCGGCGGCGCGCGCGAGGCTGGCGGTGCTGCCGGTCGTCGGGGGCGGCATGGCGCTCGTCGCGCCCGGTGCGGGCGGCGGCATGCGATTGGCCGACGTCGGCTTCAGCCAGCCCGTCGGCGCGACCGGCTCGGCGAGCGGACGCGGCGCGGGCTTGCTGCGCGGCTTCGGCCGCGCCTGCGGATCGGGCTTCCACAATGTCGGGCGCGAATACCGGCCGTTTTGCCGCGGCGCCATCGAGTTGACGGTATGGGCGGTGGTCGGCTGCACGATGTCGTCGTCGCGATGCAGCGCGCTGCGCGGCAGGTCGGCAACGCCGCGCACGTCGTCGTCGTCGACGTCGCGCGCGAGCTTGACGCCGAACGACGTGTCGACCCAGGCGGCGAACTGCCGCCAGCCGATGCCGGTCAGCCACGGCAGGCCCGCGAAGAACAGCACGACCATCGCGACCGGCGTGCCGATCGGGCCGAGCACATGCGCGAAGCCGTTCGAGAACGCGTGGCCGAGCGCATTCGAGTCGGGGCCCGACAGCGGGCTCGTCAGCGCGCAGCTCGCGACGAACACGGCCGCGAAGCCGAGCCACAGGCGAATCGAGCCGCGGCCGGCGAGTCCGCCGCCGCCGGGCAGCATCGCCTGAACGAGACGCCAGATGAGAAGGAGGAACCAGACGGCGGAGATGCCGAACCAGCCGAAGACAACCGTGTGCATGCTTTGATGAAACAGGAAGAGGGCGGGGAGCGCGGTGCGCGACCCGCCGAGTTTAACCGGCCGACGAGCAGGACTCTAAGGCAGTTTGAAGGCGTCGATGCGCTTCCAGGCCGCGGGACGCATGCGTCCGGGATCCGCGCGCGGCGAAGGCGGCCGATCGGCCTTCGCCCGCGCGCTGCATCAGGGGCTCCGGCGCGTGAAGGTCAGCGTCGCGCCGGCTTCGGTCACGATCTGCAACTGCTGCGGCTCGCGCATCTGCACGCCGGTCTTCCCGATGTGCGCGAGCGCATCGAGGTACGCGTGCTCGAGCTGGCCGCCGAGCGTGTTCGTGCATGCCATGCGCGTGCCGGCGAGCGGCCCGAAGCTCAGCAGGCCGTTCTTCAGCGCATAGGTTCCCATATAGCGGTTGCAGCCCGAAAAGCCGCTGGCGCGCCGGACGCCCGCTTCGGTGGACAGCGCGAGCTTGATCGGCTCGCCGTTGTCGCCGTGCGGAATCGTGCGCGGCGTGCCGTCGGCGTTCACCCAGCTCGTGAGCTCCCAGCTCGTGTCGTCGAGCAGCTGGACGGCGGCGGGGTTGTACGGGTCGGGTGCGGGGGCGGCGGAATCGGGGTGGGTCGGCATCGCGCAGGCGGCGAGAAGCGTGGCAAGCGTCAACGCGCAGAGCGGCGCGCGCAGCGGGCGAAGCAGGCCGGTGCGTGCGCGTGCGGCGGCGGACAGGTGGGACATGAGCCTCGTTCCTCATCGGATTCTGATCAAGGCGTAAGAGTAACGCACCCGCCCCGCGCGAGGCGAGCCGACACTTCGCGCGTGAAAACGTTCGCAATCCGCCCGCGAGCCTCGCGCGGCGGGGGGGCGATGCGACGAAACCGGCCGGACCGGCGCGGGTGCGCGTGAGGTGTGCGTCGGGTGTGCGTGTTAACATCGAAGCCGTTTTCGTCCTCCAACAGAACCAGCGGGAAATCACATGCAGATCGGTCAGCGGCTCGGTACGCCGCTCTCACCCTCGGCCACGCGCGTCATGCTGCTCGGCGCGGGCGAACTCGGCAAGGAAGTCATCATCGCGTTGCAGCGGCTCGGCGTCGAAGTCGTCGCGGTCGACCGCTATCCGGACGCACCGGGCCACCAGGTCGCGCATCGCGCGCACGTGATCGACATGACCGACGCCGCCGCGCTGCGCGCGGTCGTCGAGGCCGAGCGTCCGCACCTGATCGTGCCGGAGATCGAGGCGATCGCAACCGATGCGCTCGCGGCGATCGAGGCGGCCGGCCTGGCCGAGGTGATCCCGACCGCACGCGCGACGCAGCTCACGATGAACCGCGAAGGCATCCGCCGTCTCGCGGCCGAGGAACTCGGGCTGGCAACTTCGCCGTACGCGTTCGCCGATTCGTTCGACGCGTTCAGCGCGGCCGTCGCGAAGATCGGCATGCCGTGCGTCGTGAAGCCGGTGATGTCGTCGTCGGGCAAGGGACAGTCGGTCGTGCGGACCGAGGCCGACGTGAAGCCCGCCTGGGACTACGCGATGGCGGGCGGCCGCGTGAACCACGGCCGCGTGATCGTCGAGGGCTTCGTCGATTTCGACTACGAGATCACGCAGCTGACCGTGCGCGCGATCGACCCCGCGACGCTCGAGACGCGCACCTACTTCTGCGAGCCGGTCGGGCACGTGCAGGTGGCGGGCGACTACGTCGAATCTTGGCAGCCGCAGCCGATGAGCGCCGTCGCGCTGGAAAAGTCGCGCGAGATCGCGCACAAGGTGACCGAGGCGCTCGGCGGGCGCGGGCTGTTCGGCGTCGAGCTGTTCGTGCGCGGCGACGAAGTCTGGTTCTCCGAGGTGAGCCCGCGGCCGCACGACACCGGCCTCGTCACGCTCGCATCGCAGCGCCAGTCGGAGTTCGAACTGCACGCGCGCGCGATTCTCGGGCTGCCGGTCGATCCGACGCTCGGCTCGCCGGCCGCGTCCGCGGTGATCTACGGCGGGCTCGACGAGCGCGGTATCGCGTTCGAGGGCGTGCGCGACGCGCTGGCCGTGCCGGGCGCCGACCTGCGCCTGTTCGGCAAACCGGAAAGCTTCGCGAAGCGACGCATGGGCGTCGCGCTCGCGACCGGCGCGACCGTCGACGAAGCCCGTGAACGCGCGAAGCGCGCCGCGGCGGCCGTGCGGCCCGTGTCGGCACGCTGACCGGACCAGGAGAGCGCGATGGCGTCGACATGGCAGCGGATCGGACGGCTCGGCAAGCTGGTCGCCGCGCTGGCGCTGGTCGCGAGTCTCGCGGGGTGCGGCCTCGCGGCCGCGCCGTGCCGGGTCGCATCGGCCGGGCTGAAGATCGTGCCGCTCGTCGGCCACGTCGCGGCCGCACCGACCGACGCGTGCGCCGACGTCATCGATCCCTGACGGGCGAACCCTCGATCCGTAGCCAACCATAACCAACGACAATCGCGCGTCCGGCGAGGGCGCGCTTCCACCCGTCTCGTGAGAGGAACTGCATGATTCGCCACACCCTTGCCGCGCTCGCGCTGGCCGGCACCGCCGTTTCCGTCGCGCAGGCCGCGCAACTGACCGTCGAGGAGATCGACGCCGATGCGCGCGTGCAGACCCTCTATCAGTGCGCGAACCAGAAGCAGCCGGTACGCGTGTCGTACTGGCGCGCGGGCAACGGCCAGAGCTTCGCGCTGGTGCCGGTCAACGGGCAGCAGCTGCTGTTCGTCGATACCGTTTCGGCGTCGGGCGCGCGTTACCAGGCCGGACGCTATACCTGGTGGACGAAGGGCAAGGAAGGGACGCTGCGCGACGAGATCGCCGACCAGAACGCGGCACCGCTGCTGGGCGACTGCGTGCAGGTCGAGAAGAAGAAAAAGAAGAAGGGTTGAACGCGGCGCGCGATCGGCTACGCCGCGCGGGCGTGCCGGTTGCCGCGATCGATGCGGGCAGCCGGGTTCGACCTCGGACCGGAAGGTGGCGCCGGCGGCGCCCGGGCTCGCCGGCCGCCGGCTGATTCCTCGCGGCAGCTGCCCCGCGGCAGATGCCCGAGATTCGACCCCGTATTTCCACCATCAGCCGATCGGGATAGCCCGATCGCACGACGCATCCGCCCCGCGCCGGCCTGCCGGCGCACGCCGCGAGCCGCGAGCCGCGAGCCGCCGCCGGGGCCGTTCGCGGCGTTGTCACGGACAGATTGCTGCGCAGTGCTACAATACGGCCCTTTCCGCCGGCATTCGCGCCGAACGGAGTCCGCACGGCCTGTGGCGCCCGCTGTTCGAATTGAACCGGTCCCGAGCGCCAGAGCGGCGCCGCGCGGCGCGCCGCGGCTCCGTCTACTTCCGAAATGTGATGAGCGCAGGCCCGGCCGGCCTGACGCACGAAGTCCCCGCCGCGCCTTTTGAGCGAAACGCCACCATGTCCGATTCTGTCGCCAAGCCAGTCGACGCAACCTTCGATCAATTCGGCCTTGCCGCCGATATCCTGAAAGCCATTGCGGAGCAGGGCTATACGACGCCGACGCCGATCCAGGCGCAGGCCATTCCGGTCGTGCTCGCCGGCCGCGACGTCATGGGCGCCGCGCAAACGGGCACCGGCAAGACCGCGAGCTTCTCGCTGCCGATCCTCCAGCGCCTGCTGCCGCAGGCCAACACGAGCGCATCGCCCGCGCGCCACCCGGTGCGCGCGCTGATCCTCACGCCGACCCGCGAGCTCGCCGACCAGGTCGCCGCGAACGTGCATGCATACGGCAAGCACACGCCGTTGCGCAGCGCGGTCGTGTTCGGCGGCGTCGACATGAACCCGCAGATGGCCGAGTTGCGCCGCGGCGTCGAGATCCTGATCGCGACGCCGGGCCGCCTGCTCGACCACGTGCAGCAGAAGACCGCGAACCTCGGGCAGGTGCAGATGCTCGTGCTCGACGAGGCCGACCGGATGCTCGACATGGGCTTCCTGCCGGACCTGCAGCGCATCCTGAACCTGCTGCCGAAGGAACGCCAGACGCTGCTGTTCTCGGCCACCTTCTCGCCGGAAATCAAGAAGCTCGCATCCACTTACCTGCGCAACCCGCAGACGATCGAGGTCGCGCGCAGCAACTCGACCAACGCGAACGTCACGCAGATCGTCTATGACGTCGCCGAAGGCGACAAGCAGGCCGCCGTCGTGCAGCTGCTGCGCGATCGCGGGCTCAAGCAGGTGATCGTGTTCTGCAACAGCAAGATCGGCGCGAGCCGGCTGGCCCGCAACCTCGAGCGCGACGGCGTGGTCGCTTCGGCGATCCACGGCGACAAGACGCAGATCGAGCGGATGCAGGCCCTCGACGCGTTCAAGCGCGGCGAGATCGAGGCGCTGGTCGCGACCGACGTGGCCGCGCGCGGCCTCGACATCGCCGAACTGCCGGCCGTGATCAACTTCGACCTGCCGTTCAACGCGGAAGACTACGTGCACCGGATCGGCCGCACGGGCCGCGCGGGTGCGACGGGCGATGCGCTGTCGCTGTGCAGCCCGAACGAGCGCAAGCAGCTCGCCGATATCGAAAAACTGATCAAGCGTCCGCTCGAGGTGCAGACGCTCGCGCTCGACAAGCCGGCGCGCCATCGTCACGACGATCGTGGCGGCGAGCGCGGGGGCGATCGTAGTGAGCGCGGTGATCGCGGCGGCCGTCGCGATCGCGACGAGCATCGCGGCGCGTCGGGGCGTCGTTCGGGCGGGTCCGAGCGCGGCCACCACCGTCGTCACGAGGCGCCGGTCGACGACTTCTTCCTGAAGCCGTACGAACCGTCGGCGCCGGCGAAGCAGCCGGAAGAGACCAAGTCCGCGCAGCAGCCCGAGAAGAAGGGGCCGAAGCGTCAGGTCGCCGCGCTGCTGGGCGGCTTCGGGATGCCGCGCAAGCCGTCGGCGTAAGCGGGCGGTTCAGGCGGTCGGTGCGGCGCGCGAGCGCTGCCGCGGAAACGGGTGCATGCGATGAGCATGTGCCCGTTTTTCATTGGGCGAGACGATTCGTGAAGGAGCGGGCGAGATGGGCGACGACTTGCCGCGTGGGGCGGGGCAGCCTGCGGGACTAGTCCGATGCCGTGTCGCCGGCGGGCGTTCCGTTCAGGCTGCCATCACGCTTGCATGCGACCGGACTCACCGCTGACGGACGCAGGAACGCGGTCGACACGAACGGGTGTCCCGCGAGCGCCTCTCAACCGGCGCGTGGCCCGAAGCGACGCGCCCACGCATCGGTCGCGGCCGCGTAGAACGCATCGAGCGTATCGATCGACGGATCGCCATCGGCCCACAGGCCGAGATGCGCGGCGGCGGCGCGCAGCGCCGGCAGCGGATCGTCGCGCTCGAGCGCGATCGCGCCCGTCTGCTTGCTGAGCTTTTCGCCGTTCGCGTCGACGACGACGGGCACGTGCAGGTACGCCGGCGTCGGCACGCCGAGACAGCGCTGCAGGTAGATCTGGCGCGCGGTCGAGTCGAGCAGGTCGGCGCCGCGCACGACGTGCGTGATGCCCGCGTCGGCATCGTCGACCACGACCGCGAGCTGATACGCCCATTGGCCGTCGGCGCGCTTCAGCACGAAATCGCCGACCTCGGTCGCGAGGTTCTGCGCTTGAGTGTGCTGCCAGCGGTCGTCGAACGTGACGAGCGCCGCGTCGCCGTCCGGCACGCGCAGCCGCCACGCGCGGGCGGGCTTGCCGTGCAGGCCGGTGCGGCAGGTGCCCGGGTAGGCGAGCGTCGTGTGGCGCTCGTGCGCGGCGCGCAGCGAATCGGCGATTTCCTTGCGCGTGCAGCCGCACGGATAGACGAGCCCCGCGGTGACGAGCCGTTCGAGCGCGGCCGCATAGTCGGCCTCGCGCGTGCTTTGCCACACGGGCGGCTCGTCGGGCGTCATGCCGAAATGCGCAAGCGTCGCGAGGATGTCGTCGGCGGCGCCGGGCACCGTGCGCGGGCCGTCGATGTCCTCGATGCGCACGAGCCATGCGCCACCGTGTGCGCGCGCGTCGAGCCAGCTCGCGAGCGCGCCGACCAGCGAGCCGAAATGCAGCGGGCCGGTGGGCGACGGCGCGAAGCGGCCGCGGTAGCCGTTCATCGGGACGCGGTGCGACGCGCGCTTACGCGACGCTGGCTGCCTGCGCGCAGGCCGGGCACGACTTGCCGGGCACGTAGCTCGGCGCTTGCTGGGCTTCCGGCGTGACGACCGCGCGGCACGCGAAGCACGTGACGTTCTCGGTGGGCTGCAGTTGCGGGTTCAGCGCGGTGCGGTAGTCGAACACGAAGCAGTCGCCGTGATAGTGCGCGCCGCCGACTTCCTCGAAGTACTTCAGGATCCCGCCCTCGAGCTGGTACACGTTCTCGATGCCGATTTCCTTCATGTGGATCGCCGCCTTCTCGCAGCGGATGCCGCCGGTGCAGAACGACACGACCGTCTTGCCCTCGAGATCGGCGCGGTTCGCGTCGATCACTTCCGGGAACTCGCTGAACTTGTCGATCCGGTAGTCGAGCGCGTCGTCGAACGTGCCGACGTCCACTTCGAACGCGTTGCGCGTGTCGAGCATCACGACCGGGCGGCCGGCGTCGTCGTGGCCGCGGTCGAGCCACGCCTTCAGCGTGTGCGCGTCGACCGACGGCGCGCGACCGAGCTCCGGCTTGATCGCGGGCTTCTTCATCGTGATGATCTCGCGCTTCAGGCGCACGAGCATCCGGCGGAACGGCTGCGAGTCGGACAGGCTCTCCTTGAACTGCAGCGTCGCGAACTTGCCTTCGAACAGCGGATCGTGGCGGAGGTAGTCGATGAATGCGTCGGTCGCGTCGCGCGGGCCGGCGATGAACAGGTTGATGCCTTCCGGCGCGAGCAGGATCGTGCCGCGCAGGCCGAGTTCGTTGCAGCGGGCGGTGACGAGCGGGCGCCATTGCTCGGTCGCGTCGAGCGACACGAAGTGGTAGGCGGCGAGGTTGACGATGGTCATGATGGTCCGACGGGAAAACGGCCGCGACCGTGCGGCGGGCGCACGGTGGCCCCGCAAAAAAAGGGTGCGAAGCCGGGGCGGTGATTCGAAAACCCGTATTATCCCGCAAACTGCACGTCTGCCGGCACCCGGCCGTTCGGCCGGCGTCGCGCGCATCGGCCGAACGGCCGGGCGCGGGGATTTTTTGGGCAGCCTGCGCGGCGACGCGGCTACAATAACGCCCATGTCAGATCCCCGCTTCGTCCATCTTCGCGTTCACTCCGAATTCTCGATTGCCGACGGCATCGTGCGTCTCGACGACATCGTCAAGGCGGCGGCCGCGGACGGCCAGGGCGCGCTCGCCCTCACCGATCTCGGCAACGCGTTCGGCCTCGTCCGTTTCTACCAGGAAGCCCGCGGCAAGGGCATCAAGCCGATCGCCGGCTGCGACGTCTGGATCACCAATCCGGATGATCGCGACAAACCGTCGCGCCTGCTGCTGCTGGTGAAGGACAAGACCGGCTACCTGAACCTGTGCGAGCTGCTGTCGAAGGCATGGCTCACGAACCAGTACCGCGGCCGCGCGGAGCTCGACGCGAGCTGGCTCGACGGCGAGCTGTCGCAAGGGCTGCTCGCGCTGTCGGGCGCGCAGCAGGGCGACATCGGGCTCGCGTTCGCGGCCGGTAACGAGGAGGCCGCGCGCCGGCACGCCGAGCGCTGGGCGAAGGTGTTCCCGGGCGGCTTCTACATCGAGCTGCAGCGTTACGGCCAGCCGGGCGCCGAGGCGTACATCCAGCAGGCCGCGACGCTCGCCGCGTCGCTGAAGCTGCCGGTCGTCGCGACGCATCCGACGCAGTTCATGACCGACGACGATTTCACCGCGCACGAAGCGCGCGTGTGCATCTCGGAAGGCGACATGCTCGCGAATCCGCGGCGCCAGAAGCGCTTCACGACCGATCAGTACTTCCGCACGCAGGACGAGATGGTCGCGCTGTTCGCCGACCTGCCGTCGGCGGTCGCGAACACGGTCGAGATCGCGAAGCGCTGCAACCTGAAGCTCGAACTCGGCAAGCCGAAGCTGCCGCTGTTCCCGACGCCGGACGGCATGTCGCTCGACGATTACCTCGTCCAGCTGTCGAAGGAGGGGCTCGAGAAGCGCCTCGAACAGCTGTATCCGGATGCGGCGGAGCGCGACGCGCAGCGCGACACGTACTACAAGCGGCTCGAATTCGAGTGCGGGACCATCACGAAGATGGGCTTCCCGGGCTACTTCCTGATCGTGGCCGACTTCATCAACTGGGCGAAGAACAACGGCGTGCCGGTCGGTCCGGGCCGCGGCTCGGGTGCCGGTTCGCTGGTCGCGTACGCGCTCGGCATTACCGATCTGGATCCGCTGCGCTACAACCTGCTGTTCGAGCGATTCCTGAATCCGGAACGCGTGTCGATGCCCGACTTCGACATCGACTTCTGCCAGCACGGCCGCGATCGCGTGATCCAGTACGTGAAGGAAAAATACGGCGCGGATGCCGTGTCGCAGATCGCCACCTTCGGCACGATGGCCGCGAAGGCGGCCGTGCGCGACATCGGCCGCGTGCTCGATCTCGGCTACATGTTCACCGACGGCGTCGCGAAGCTGATCCCGTTCAAGCCGGGCAAGCACGTGACCATCGCCGACGCGATGAAGGAAGAGCCGCAGCTGCAGGAGCGCTACGACCACGAGGACGAAGTGCACCAGCTGCTCGATCTCGCGCAGCGCGTCGAGGGCCTGACGCGTAACGTCGGGATGCACGCGGGCGGCGTGCTGATCGCGCCCGGCAAGCTGACCGACTTCTGCCCGCTGTACACGCAGGGCGACGACGGCGGCGTCGTCAGCCAGTACGACAAGGACGACGTCGAAGCCGTCGGCCTCGTGAAGTTCGACTTTCTGGGTCTCACGACGCTGACGATCCTCGACTGGGCCGAGCGCTACATTCGCCGCCTCGATGCGTCGAAGGCCGACTGGTCGCTCGCGCAGGTGCCGCTCGACGATCCGGCGTCGTTCCAGATCCTGAAGAAGGCCAACACGGTCGCCGTGTTCCAGCTGGAAAGCCGCGGGATGCAGGGCATGCTGAAGGATGCGCAGCCCGACCGCTTCGAGGACATCATCGCGCTCGTGTCGTTGTACCGTCCGGGCCCGATGGACCTGATCCCGAGCTTCTGCGCACGGAAGCACGGCCGCGAGAAGGTCGACTATCCGGATCCGCGCGTCGAACCCGTCCTGAAAGAGACCTACGGCATCATGGTCTATCAGGAGCAGGTGATGCAGATGGCGCAGATCATCGGCGGCTACTCGCTCGGCGGCGCCGACCTGCTGCGTCGCGCGATGGGCAAGAAGAAGCCCGAGGAGATGGCCAAGCACCGCGAGATCTTCGCCGAGGGTGCGGCGAAGAACGGCCTGACGCGCGAGAAGTCCGACGAGATCTTCGACTTGATGGAGAAGTTCGCGGGCTACGGCTTCAACAAGTCGCACGCGGCCGCCTATGCGCTGCTCGCGTATTACACCGCGTGGCTGAAGGCGCACCATCCGGCCGAATTCATGGCGGCCAACATGACGCTCGCGATGGACGACACCGACAAGGTGAAGATCCTGTACGACGACTGCGTCGTGAACAACCTCGCCGTGCTGCCGCCGGACATCAACGCATCGCATTACCGGTTCGAGCCGGTCGCCGAAGCCGACGGCAAGCGCTCGCGCACGATCCGCTACGGTCTCGGCGCGGTGAAGGGCAGCGGCCAGAACGCGATCGAGGAGATCCTGCGCGCCCGCGACGAAAAGCCGTTCACCGACCTGTTCGACTTCTGCGAGCGGATCGACCGGCGCGTCGTCAACCGCCGCACGGTCGAGGCGCTGATCCGCGCCGGCGCGTTCGATTCGCTGAACGCGAACCGCGCGCAGCTGATTGCGTCGGTGCCGCTCGCGATGGAAGCGGCCGACCAGGCCGAAGCGAACGCGATGCAGGCCGGGCTGTTCGACATGGGCGCCGAGTCGCCGCACGCGCATGCGCTCGTCGACGAACCCGCGTGGGACGACAAGCGCCGCCTGCAGGAAGAGAAGGGCGCACTCGGCTTCTACCTGTCCGGCCACCTGTTCGACGCGTATCGCGACGAAGTGCGCCGGTTCGTGCGGCAGAAGGTCGGCGACCTGAAGGAAGGGCGCGACAAGCTCGTCGCGGGCATCATCGCATCGCTGCGCACGCAGATGACCCAGCGCGGCAAGATGCTGATCGCGCTGCTCGACGACGGCTCGGGCCAGTGCGAGATCACGATCTTCAACGAGCAGTTCGAGGCGAACAAGGCGCTGTTCAAGGAAGACGAACTGCTGATCGTGCAGGGGCAGGCGCGCAACGATGCGTTCACCGGCGGCATTCGCTTCACGGCCGACACGGTGATGGATCTCGAACGCGCGCGCAGCCGCTACGCGCAGGCGGTGCGGCTCACGATGAACGGCAATGCGGATGCGGCGGCGCTGCGCCGCGTGCTCGAGCCGCACGTGTCGAAGGACGATTCGGCCGCGCCCGCGCTCGAGGTACCCGCGCCGCGCGGCGGCGGGCGCGACGGCGGCCGTCGCCCGCAGGCGCCGCTGCCGAACGGGCTCGCGGTCCAGGTTCACTACAGCAACGCGCGCGCGCAAGGGGAAATGCGGCTCGGCGACGCGTGGCGCGTGAAGCCGAGCGACACACTGCTCGCGGAGTTGCGCGCGACGTTCGACGGCAGCATCGTCGAAATCACGTACTGACGGTCCCCGCCGGACGGTCGTTGCCTGCGCGGCCCGTCGCATCGCCATCGTGCGGTGCGGCGGGCCGTTTTCATGTCGGCGGATGCTTGGGGCCGTCATCCGGACGCTATACAATCCGTCGCGCGACGCCGATACGGCGCCGGTTGCGGTCTGTCCGCCGGCCGGCGGCGACATCGCGCGCGCGAATCAGACGGGGACGGTTCCGCGCGGCACGCGATGCGTCGCGGTGCCGCGAGCGACCACGCGACGAAGCCGGCACGGTAAAGAACGCCAGGATGCCGGCTGGTGCGCGACGATAAAAAATCGACAGCATCACAACAACGATGGCCAACGGGAAACCGACGGGGCGGATCCTCGTGATCCGGATTGATTTTCTGGGCGACATGCTGTGCACGACCGCTTTTCTCGGCGCGCTGAAACAGCGCTGGCCGGGCAAGGAGCTGCACGTGGTCGCGAACCGCTACAACGCGGCCGCGCTGGCCGGCAACCCGGACGTGCACACGGTCCATACCTACGTGTACAGCCGTCAGTGCGAGCGCAACGACCGCCCCGGACGGATGCGCGCGTTCTTCGACCGGCTGCGGCTCGTGCGCCGGCTGCGCCGCCTGCGGTTCGACCTCGTGGTCGTGCCGAACGGCGGCATGCATCGCAGCAGCATCCGGTTCGCGCGGCAGCTCGGCGTGAAGGATTGCCGCTGGCACGATGCCGATTCCGAATTCGACGACCGCAAGCCCGACCATGTCGCGTCGCGGCCGATTTGCCATGAAGCGCTGTCGGGATTCCGGCTCGTGCCCGAACTCGGCCGCACCGATCTCGACGGTCTCGCGTTGTCCGTGCACCCGGACCGCGCGCTGCAGGACACGTGGTATCGGCTGCTCGGGCCGCGCACGAAACCGCGCGTCGGGCTGTTCGTGTCGAACAAGGCGGCCGAGCGGCGCTGGCCGGCCGATCGATGGCGCGACCTCGGCCGGCGGCTCGCACCGTTCGCCGACGTGATCGTGTTCCGCGATTCCGCCGTGTCGGCCGAGGCCGGCGCCGACCGCGATGCGTGGCGGGACGTCAACGCCCGGCATGTCGCGCCGTCGTCGGTCGTCGAACTGGTGGCCGCCGCGAGCCTGCTCGACGCGATCGTGTCGGCCGACAGCGCCCCCGTGCATCTCGCGTCGGCGCTCGGCGTGCCGGTCGCCGCGCTGTTCGAGGACCGCCCCGAGAAATACCGGCGCTGGCATCCGCTCGGCGTGCCGCACATGATCCTGCGGGCCGGCGCGACGGTCGACGCGATCGGCGTCGACGCGCTCGAGCGCGCGGTGCTTCATCTGTTGACGCAGGCCGGACAGCTCGACGACGCGATGGGGGGGGCGATGCCGCTCCCGGCCGCGACGCTCGCAGCACCCGCGGTCGGCGCGATCGTTTCGTAGCCCACGGAAGGCCGGGGGCGCCTGCATTGCCGGCACCGTCATCGGACGCGCAAACGGGGCCGGGCGGCGCGGCGGCGGCAGGCCCCGCCGTGCGTCGTTCCTGCCGTGTTGCCAACCGCCGGCGACCGGCGACCGGCCGCCGGCCGCTGGCCGCCGGCCGTCGCTCACAGCCAACCGCCGGCCACCGCTCACCGCCAACCGCCAACCACCAACCACCAACCACGGCATGTCGCCGACGCCCGCACCCGACGCCACGCCACCGGCCGCAAAATCCTGTACATTGCGAGCCTTGTCCAGCCAGCTAGACGGAACGATCGCCGTGGCCCTGTTTTCTTCCGCCCGCCCGCCCCGAACCATCCTCGTCGCAGCCCCGCGCCGTATCGGCGACGTGCTGCTGACGACGCCGCTCGTGCGTTCGCTGAAGGCGCGCTGGCCCGATGCGCAGATCGACATGCTGGTGTTTCGCGGCACCGAGGGCGTGCTGGAGCACAACCCCGACGTGCGGCGCGTGATCGTCGTCGCGCAGCGCGCGGGGTTCCGCGAGCGGCTGCGCGATGCGCTGTCGATGTGGCGCCGCTACGATCTCGCATGCGCGGCACTGAGCTCCGACCGGCCGCGCTTCTATAGCTGGTTCGCCGGCCGCAAGCGCGTCGGCCTCGTCGATCCGAACCGCGTCACGTGGCTGACTCGAATGATGCTGAACGGCATCGCGATCAATCATCACGAGTCCGCGCATACGGTCGTCAGCACGCTCGCGCTCGCGCCGGTGATCGGCATCGAGCCGGTATCCGAGGTGGTCGCGCCGGGCATCGGCGACGATCCCGCGCGGCGCGCGCGTTTCGACGCGTGGCTCGCCGAATCGCCGGCGATCCGCGACGGCAAGCCGCTCGTCGTGTTGCATCCGTATCCGATGTTCCGCTACAAGCAATGGCGGCTCGAAGGCTGGGTCGAGATGATCGAATGGCTGCGCGCGCAGGGGTTTGCGATCGCGCTGTCGGGCGGCCCGGCCGATCGCGAGCGCGAGTACGCGGAGCAGGTCGCGGCCGAGGCGGGCGGCGACGTGCTGAACCTGGTCGGCCGCCTCACGTTCGGCGAAAGCGCGGAGCTGGTGCGGCGCGCGCGGCTGTTCATCGGGCCCGATACGGGCGCGACGCACGTTGCGGCCGCGACGGGCACCGACACGATCGCGCTGTTCGGTCCGTCCGATCCGGTGCGCTGGGGGCCGTGGCCGCAGCACTGGCCGGCGACCGAGAACCCGTGGGCGCTGCGCGGCTCCGCGCGGCACGGCAACGTATGGCTGCTGCAGGGCGAGGGCGATTGCGTGCCGTGCCGGCACGAAGGCTGCGAGCGCCATGTCGACAGCCACAGCGACTGTCTCGTCAATCTCGGCACGCAGCGCGTGAAGGCGGCGGCCGCCGAGATGCTCGGACTGAATCCGCCAGGCGCCGCCGACGCAGTCGTCGACACGTCGCGACTGCACCGCGCGCGCCCGGACTGACGCGCGAAAGCCGTACGTTTCCTGAGTCGAAAAGCGGGGAGTGGCGACGCGTCGGCGCCGAGCGGCCGTGCTTCCGACAAGCGGCACGCATGCGCCGCCATTGAAGTCGTAGAAGCCGAACCGGCGGCAGGCGGCAACGCGCGCTGCCCGCCGGCCCGCCGGATGATGCGTTACGCGCTGCGCCGGATCGCCGACGTTTCGCGCGGCAGCGCTTCCGTGCGCGTGCCGCAGCCGAGCAGGATCCCGGCGAGCAGCACCAGCAGGTGACCTTCGGCGAAATCGAGCAGCAGCGAATTCGCGAGGCTGCCGATCGCGAAGATCGCGAGCCACGCGAGCAGCACATGCCGCGAGCGCGGGTCGAGCGCGCGGCTGCCGCGCGCGATCTGCACGATCAGGTTCAGGAACAGCAATACGCCGAGCGTGCCGAGCTGCACGGCCATCAGCAGGTATTCGTTATGCGGATTCGACGTGAGCTGGCCTTCGGCAGCCGTCTTGCCGGCCGTGAGCTTCTCGAACTCGAACTCGAGGCCGCCGGCGCCGTAGCCGATCACCGGGCGCTGGCGATACAGTTCGAGCCCCTTCTTGTACCACTCGAGACGCAGCCCGGTCGACGTGACCGCATCGGTCTGCCGATACTGCTGCACTTCCGACACGACCTTCACGAGCCGGCCGTCGTGCACCGTGCACGCGGCGACGACGAGCGCGACGCCGGCCAGCACCAGCGCCCCGGCGGCGAGCCCCGCGCGCAGCGCCGACTGGCGGCGCAGCAGCAGCACGAAGCGCACCGCGACGACGAGGATCAGCAGCAGCGCGATGACCTGCCCGGTGCGTCCCTGCAGCATCACGAACACGTTGATCAGCGACCATGCGGCCACGGCGGCATACGCGGCACGCGACAGCGCGGTGCGGGCCGACAGCGCGAGGTCGGCCGCCTGGTAGAACAGCAGCGCGCCGAACATGCCGGCCGCGATGTGGTTCTTGAACACCCAGGCGCGCGACAGCGGCAGTTCGCTCGAATGCGCGGGCCCGATCGCGGTCAGCCCGAGATAGTTGGTGGTCGACAGCAGCAGGATCACGCACAGCGTGCCGAACCAGGCGCGCCGCACGATCGGCGCCCAGTTCGAATGGCGGAAGGCCAGCACGGCAAACGGCAGCAGCAACAGCTTGTCGTACTTGGCGACCCAGTTCCACGCCTTCGGGTGCGGCGCGACCGTATAGGTGACGCTCGCGGCCAGTGCCGCGAGGATCAGCAGCGCCGCGAGCGACGCCGGTTCGGTGACGAACGTGCGCAGGTCGCGCCAGAATTCGGGGGAGATGACGAGCGCGGCCGCGAACAGCCCGCAGAACACGTTGGTCAGCGCGGTCGAGACCGGCACCATGCAGAGAGCGACGACGGCGAAGGCGCGGGCGGCGGTCAGGCGCCGCGAGGCGGGAGCGGAAAACGAAAGCATCGGAACCTGTCGAATGGACGAATGCGGCATGCGGGCACCGTGCTGCGCGCCGCGCGTCCCGGCGGCACCGCGCGGGACGAAGCGCGCAGTATACGCGAAGCCGCGGGCGTTTCCGTGCCGTTTCCGGGGTCGGGTCAGCTGAACGCGCGCTTGATCCGCGAGCGCAGCAGCGCACGCTTCAGGCGCCCTTCGACGGCCGGCGTGTCGAGCGCGACACGCGGGCCGGCCGGCTCGCCGCGATGCAGGTAATAGCGGTCGAACGTGGCCTGCGTCATGCCCCATTTGTTGAGGAACTGGCGGCGGCCGTCGTTCTTGACGATCTTGCCGGTGCTCTTCTGCTGGAAGTGATAGACGAGGCTGTCGCCCACGCCGAGGAAGATCCGGCAGCCGGCGTCCCAGAATTTCATCGAGAAGTCGTTGTCGCTGCTCATCCCCGGCGACAGCTCGCTGCTGTAGCCGCCGATGCGGTTCCACCAGTCGCGGTGCACGAGCGTCGGCGGCCAGGTCGAGCCGAGCCAGTCCGCGCGCGCGAGCCGCGGCGTGGCCGCGACGAGGCCGGCCGCGTCGAACTGTTCGGCGTCGCGGCCGAAGTTGCTGACGACGACGCACGGGTTGCGCGTGTCGACCGGCTCGACCATCGTGCCGGACAGCATGAACAGGTCGGTCGGCATCTGCTCGATGCGCCGCACGAGCGCCGCGTCCCAGCCCGGGCAGCAGTACATGTCGTCGTTCATGTAGACGACGTAGTCGCGCGTCGCGCGGGCGGCGGCCAGGTTCACTGCATGGCAGATGCCGATGTTGGCCGGCGACGCGGTGTGCTCGATGCCTTCGCTGCGCACCCAGTCGAGCGTGCCGTCCGCGCCGTCGTTCACGTGCACGATGATCTGGTGGTCGTACGCCGAATGACGGCGCAGGCTGTCGACGACGAGCTTGAGGTACGGCAGGTTGTTCCAGGTCGGGATGATGATGGAGAACATGGCGGTCGGATTCGGTGGTCGTCGTATCGGCGGCGCGCAGCGCTGCGCCGTGCTCGGACGCGCATGGCGCGCGGGCAGCCCGGCATTGTAACGCCGGGCCGGCCGCATGCCGGCGGCGTCAGGGTGGCGGCAGGGAGGGGCGCGCTCAGCGGGCCGCTTCGTGGCCGAGCTTCAGGAACCGGTAGTAGACGGTTTCCGCGTTGAACACGGCGATCATGAAGCCCGCGCGGCCGTCGAGAAACCCGCGCCGCAGCACGTAGGTCCGCACGAACGCCCACGCGCCGCGCGCGAGCGCCTTGCCGAAGCCGCCGCGCTGGCCGGCCGCGCGGCGCTGGCGCGCGCCGGCCGTCGAATACGCATCGAGCTTGCGCACGACGGTTTCGAAATCCTCGTACGAATAGTGCATCAGCTTGCCCGGCAGCCGCTGCGCGGGCGTGTCGAAGACGAGCCGTTCGTGCACCAGGTCGTCGGAGAAGCGGGCGGTGCCGCGCCGGAACAGGCGCGGCACCCAGTCCGGATACCAGCCGCTATGGCGGATCCACTGGCCGCAGAAGCTCGACAGCCGGTCGAGCGCGTAGACCTGCGCGGCCGGTGTGCGGATGGCCGCGCGGATCGACTGCGCGAGTTCCGGGCTGACGACCTCGTCGGTGTCGAGCGACAGGATCCAGTCGGTGTCGAGCGCGTCGAGCGCGCGGTTCTTCTGCGGGCCGAAGCCCGGCCAGTCGCGCTCGACGATCACGCGGGCGCCGTGCGCGCGGGCGATCTCGACGGTATCGTCGGTGCTGCCGCCGTCGATCACGACGACGTCGTCGGCGAAGGTCAGCGCGTCGAGGCACTGCGCGAGCCGCGCGGCCGCGTTGAGGGCGATGAGGGCGACGCCGAGGGTGGGTTCTGCCATGAAATCGTCGAAAAGGCGGAGAAAACGGTGAGCGGCAGTATACCCGCGCGCAGGCAGCCGGCCGCTTCGGCGACGGCCATGCCGGTGGGGGCGGTCCAGCTATAATGTTGGGCCTTTTTCGGCACCCGCCGGACGGGGCGAATCCCGGGCAGTCACGCCCCGGGCGCCGCGTCGCGGCTCAAGAAGGATTGCCTTGGAAACCCAGAACACTCTTCGCAAACCGATGGACGGCACCGGTACCTCGCCGCTCACGGTCCTCAAGCGCCTGTGGCCGTACATCCGGCCGCTCATCGGCATCGTGCTGCTCGCCGTGATGACGATGGGCGTCGTCGCGGCCACGGAAGCCGGGATCCCGGCGCTGCTCAAGCCGCTGCTCGACCACGGCTTCGGCTCGCACGGCAGCGACAGCGCGAAATGGTACGTGCCGATCGCGGTGATCGGCCTCGCGCTCGTGCGCGGCGTGTCGCAGTACACGTCGAATTACCTGCTCAACTACGTATCGAACCGCATCCTGCTGCAGCTGCGGCTCGAGATGTTCCAGCGGATGCTCCACACCGGCGCGTCGTTCTTCCAGCGCGAGACCGCGAGCACGGTGATCAACGCGATCGTGTTCGAGGTCAACCAGATCCTGTCGGTGCTGACCGGCGTGATGGTCACGCTCGTGCGCGACTCGCTGACCGTGGTGTTCCTGCTCGGCTACCTGTTCTACCTGAACTGGCGGCTCACGCTGATCGTCGCGGTGATCCTGCCGGGCATCGGCTGGCTCGTCAGCAAGATCAACCGCCGCCTGCGCCGCCTGAACCGCGAGCACCAGACGCTGACCAACGAGCTGTCGTACATCGTCGAGGAGACGGTCGGCGGCTACAAGGTCGTCAAGGTGCACAACGGCGAAGCGTACGAGATGGACCGCTTCACGACGATGAGCAAGCGCCTGCGCGGCTACGCGATGCGCATGACGATCTCGGGCGGGCTCGCGCAGCCGCTGACGCAGTTCCTCGCGTCGATCGCGCTCGCGGTCGTGATCACGATCGCGGTCGTGCAGTCGACCAACGACCAGACGACGGTCGGCGGTTTCGTCGCGTTCGTCACGTCGATGCTGCTGGTGATTTCGCCGCTCAAGCACCTGATCGACGTCAACCAGCCGCTGCAGCGCGGGATGACGGCCGCCGAGCTGATCTTCGGGCTGATCGACGAGCCCGCCGAGCCGCAGGGCGGCGGCCGGGCGCTCGCGCACGCGCGCGGCGAGATCGAATTCCGCGACGTGTCGTTCGACTACGGCGCCTCCGAGCGGCCGACGCTCGACCGCATTTCATTCAAGGTCGCGCCGGGCGAGATGATCGCGCTCGCGGGGCCGTCCGGTAGCGGCAAGACGACCCTCGTGAACCTGCTGCCGCGCTTCTTCGATCCGACGGGCGGCGCGATCCTGGTCGACGGCGTGCCGGTGGCCGACTACGACATCCATGCGTTGCGCGGCCAGATGGCGATGGTCAGCCAGGACGTCGTGCTGTTCAACGACACGATCGCCGCGAACGTCGCGTACGGGCAGACGCCCGACCGGGCACGCGTGCAGGCGGCGCTCGAGGCCGCGAACCTCGCCGACGCGGTCGCCGCGATGCCCGACGGGCTCGACACGCTGGTCGGCGGCAACGGGATGCGACTGTCGGGCGGTCAGCGGCAGCGGCTCGCGATCGCGCGCGCGATCTACAAGGACGCGCCGATCCTGATCCTCGACGAGGCGACTTCCGCGCTCGATTCGGAATCCGAGCGTCACGTGCAGGCCGCGCTCGAGCGGTTGATGGAAGGGCGCACGACGCTCGTGATCGCGCACCGGCTGTCGACGATCGAGCGCGCGGACCGGATCCTCGTGCTCGAAGCCGGCACGATCGTCGAAGAGGGCAGCCACGAAGAACTCCTGCGCCACGGCGGGCTGTACGCGCACCTGCACCGGATCCAGTACCAGCAGCAGGCGGCGTGACATGAAGTCGGGTCGCACCCGTGTGCTAGTCTTGTTCGGGCAAGTCCAGTTGTTTCCGGTTCGACGTGACAACACGGAGGGAAGGACGATGAGGAAGATGCACGGGATGATGCTGGCCGCGCTGGTTGCGGCGGGTTTCGCCGCGCCGGTCGCGATGGCGCAGGGGCACGGCAACGACGACAACCACGGTGACCACGGCAATCACGGCATGCACCGCGGCCACGGCCCGAAGCACATGCCGCCCGGCCAGGCGATGCATCGCGACGACGACGTACCGCCGCGCTGGGCCGACCAGCCGCGCCGCGACTGGCACAAGGGCGACCGGCTCCCGGACGAATTCCGCGATCGCCAGTACGTGGTCGACGACTGGCGCGGCTATCGGCTGAGCCCGCCGCCGCGCGGCTATCACTGGGTCGGCGTCGGCGGCGACTATCTGCTCGTGCAGATCGGCTCGGGCATCGTGCTGCGGGTCGGTCCGTAACACCGGCCACACCTGCCGCCGCTCATCGCTTCATCCGGATGCCGGGGCGTGCGTCCCGGCATCCGCGTCACTTGTCCTGGTCCGACTTCGCCGCCCGGCGGAACCAGCGTCGCTCGATCCGCGACATTGCCCAGCACACCGCCAGCGCGCAGACGGTGCCGAGCGCGACTTCCCCGAGCCGCATCAGCGGAATGTCCCACAGCGGGCCGTTGCCCGGAAACAGCAGCACGATCGTCGCGGTGACGCCGCCGAGCCGCGCCGCGCTGCCGACGTTCAGGCACCAGCAGCCGACGATCGTGATCGCGACCGCGATCGCATAGGCGACGAGGCGATCGCCGCCGAGCGCGGCTCCCGCGAAGCCGACCACGCCGCCGATCATCGCGCCGATGAACTGGTCGCGCGACAGCGACATCGTGTCCGAATAGTTGTGCTGCGTGACGGCGATCGCGGTGATCGCCGCCCACACGGCCTGCTCGGTGTGCAACGCGCGGCCGATCGCGTATGCGAGGCACGCGCCGCACACGGCCTGCAGCGCCATCAGCGCGCCTTGCGTGAGGCGTTCGCCGAACGTCAGCCCCTTGAACAGATCGAAGATCGACTGCTGGATCTGCTGGCGGGCTTCGTTGAGGGTCCTGATCGTATCCATCGTGTCGGCCAAGAAGCGGGGCGGCGCGTGTGTCAGTGCGCCTGTTCGGACGATGCGGCGGCCGGCGCGCCCTCGGGTGCGTCGCCGTTCTCGACGCGCGTTTCGGGCATCGCGAGCCAGACGAGCAGGACCGCGAGCGCGCCGGCGGCGGCGAGCCCGAAGAAGCTGATCGCGTTGCCGAAGTGATCGGCGACATAGCCGGCCACGGCCGTGCTGAGCGTCGCGCCGATCCCGGCCGCGAGCCCGAACAGCCCGATGCACAGGTTGTAGCGGCCCTTGCCGCCCGCGACGTCGGCCGCGATCAGCGGCAGCATCACGCCGAACACGGCCGCGCTGATGCCGTCGAGCATCTGCACCGGCACGAGCAGGTACGGGCTGCTCACGCCGGCGAACAGCAGCGCGCGCACCGGCAGCGCGGAGAAGCCGAGCAGCAGGATCGGCCGGCGTCCCCAGCGTTGCGAGGAACGGCCGACCCACGGCGACAGCATCGCGACGATCGCCTGCGGCACGATGATGCACGCGGCGATCACGAGCTGCACGTTCTCGCCCATCCCGGCCGTCACTTCGCCGGCCGCGAGGTTGAGCATCGCCGCATTCGACAGGTGGAACAGCACGACGCACGCCGCGAAGATCAGCATCCGGCGATCGCGCAGCAGTTCGAGCAGCGTCTCGCGGTGCTCGCCTTCGTCGTGATCGTCGGGTTTCGACGAATGCGGGATCACTTCGTGCGTCGGCTGGATCATCGCGAGCGCGAACAGCGCGGGCAACGCCAGCACGGCGGTCAGCCAGAACACCGCGCGCGCGGAGAAATACTCGCCGGTGAGCCCCATCAGGCCCGCCGCGACCGCGCTGCCGATCGACGCCCAGCGTGCGTTGCGGCCGAGCCGGTCGCCGAGATCGGCACGGCCGACCAGCGAGAACGAGATCGCGGCCATCGCCGGCACGAGCATGCAGCTCGCGAAGCCGTGGAACACTTCGGCCGCGATCACCGGCACGATCGTCGGGCTCGACGCGAGCAGCACCGCGGACAGGATGATGGCCGCGATCGCCCACGCGGCCGCGCCTTTCTTGTTCTTCAGCGCATCGACGGCCGCGCCGCCCGGCACCTGGCTGACCATCGCGCTGATCGTGCCGATCGACAGCACCATGCCGATCTCGCCCTGCGTCCACTTGTGCGACGCGAGGTAGGACGCGATGAACGGACCGAACCCGGTTTGAACGTTTGCAACGAAAAAGTTGAGCCAGTCGAGGGACCGCAGACTGCGCACGCTGACGGAATGCTTGATCGTCATCGGGTGGCACTCGCAGACGAAGCCGGCACCGGTGCCGGGGCAACGGGCGGGAAGACCGCGACGATCGGCTTGTCGGCCGCGTAGGGCGGCGACGCCTTGATCTGCGCATCGTTCAGGTCGAGCTGCGGATGCAGCGCCTTGTCGCGCGTGACGAAGCGCAGCGCGCCCCAGCTCGCAGCGATCGAGCGGCGGTCGGTATTGACGAGCCCGCCGAGGTCGAGCACGACCGCCTGCGGCTGCGCGGCGCGGTCGATCAGCACGTCGACGATCCGGCCGATCTTCGTGCCGTTCGGGCGCTCGACATCGCTGTCGAGCATCGGCAGTCGCGTCGCGGGCGACGCCGCGGCCGAACCCGACAGCGGCACGGCCTTGGGCCGCGCGGCCGGGGGCAGGTCGCCCGACGGCACGTCGAGCACGATCGGCTCCTGTTTGCCGCCCGGCGTGAAGCGGAACACGTTCCACGGGAAGATGACCTTGCGGTCGCCGACGCCCATGAAGCCCTGCAGGTTGACGATCATCTCGCGCGGCTTGCCGCTCGCGTCGGCCACCATGTCGACCGCGCGGCCGATCACCTTGCCGTTGCGGCGCGCGACCTCGCTGTCGAGCAGCGCATGGATCTGGGTGCGGTCGAGCGGGCGCGTCGCGACGATCGGGGCGGGCGGTGGTGGCGGAGGCGTCGGTGTTTCGGGGCGCTGCACGGGTTTCGGCCGCGTCACTTCGCGGTGCGGTTTCTTCGGTGCTTCCGGCGCTTCCGGTTGCGTCGGCGCCGGCACGGGCGGCATCGTCAGCGGTTCGCCGGCGGTTTCCTCGACGGGCTCGACGAGCGCCTCGCTGATCGGCGCGGGCGGATTCTGCGTCGGCAGCAGCCCGCAGCCGGACAGCAGCGCGGCGGCGAGAACGAGGAAGACCGTCGAGGACGGGAACGACATGCGGGATGCGGGAAACGGAAATCCGCCGCTCATTGACACTCACTCCATGGGTCGGGGGCCGGGCCCGGAGGCGCGCGGCTGGCGATGGATGGCGGGTGCGGGCGGCGCACCACGCGAGGTGAGAGTTTAACGTGTCTTCCTTTCAGGACCGATTTCGATGGCTTGCTGGAGGCGGACTGTCGGGGAAAGGTAGGGATCGGCGGCCGTCGCGTCGCAGTCCGGCGACGGGGAAGGCCGGCGGATGAGGGACGGCTCACACGGGTGCCGCCCCGGCCCGCCGCCGTCATGGCGGGCAGGCGCGGGCGCTGCATGAAGCAGGGAGAAAACGGAGCGTCAGGCGTCCGGATACCACGCGTCGGTGAATTCGCTGACCCGGACGTCGGTCAGCTCCGGACGTGCGGCCAGCCACGCCCGCACGTTCTCGCGGTCGGCGTCGGTGGTCGTGCCGCGCGGCGCGCCGGAGATCACGTAGGCGCCGATCCCTTCGTCAGCGGAGGCGACGGTCAGCAGCCCGTTCGCTTCGACGAAATCGATGAACGCATCGATCAGCTGGCCACGCTCGAGGTCGGACAGCTCGTTGCGGTATTGCGCGGCCGCGTTGAACGCGAGTTCCTGGAACTCGGCGATGTGGAGTTTCTTGCGCTGGCGGCGGTTGTGGCGTTGGCTCATGGTGTGTGGTGAGTGAATGTGAGGTGGGAAAGGATAGCGCGGCGGCCGCTGCGGGCACTGTCCCGACGTGCCGCGCGGTCCGGCCGGTCGCGAAAGGGGCGAGCGTTGCGTCGTCGCGATCTCGTGCTGTCGCGCGGCCGATCAGAAAACCATCGTTGAACAATCGATCGACTTGGCTTTCGCGGTGCGGCTCGGCCGGCGGCTGATTGCACGCGTGACCGAATGATACAGGGATGGCGAGCGTCTTCGGCTTTGCCAGCGCCGGCGGCTTCGAGTCGAGCGATACGAACCAGCGAATCGGCGAAATGCAAAAAGCCCGCTTGCTGTCGCAAAGCGGGCTTCGATGTTTGGTTGCGGGGATAGGATTTGAACCTATGACCTTCGGGTTATGAGCCCGACGAGCTGCCAGACTGCTCCACCCCGCGGCGCGAATTATAGTGACACTGCTGCGGTGCGTCAAATGCTCAGTGACCAAAGTTGAAATCAAGCGGCCGTGCTTCGCTCGCCAGGGGGCGCTTACGTTGCCCGAGCCCTCGAAGCTCGGCGTGCCAACTGATATTTTTGCTCGATGCCCGCGGCAAGGGTCGGGGGCGATCTCCCGATTCGGAGATCGCCGCGCATGACCTTACATCAGCACGATATCGTACTGTTCCTGGCTCAGGTTCGACTCGACCTGCAGCGACACCGGCTTGCCGATGAAGTCGATCAGCATCGCGAGATGCTGCGACTCCTCGTCGAGGAACAGGTCGATCACCTGTTGCGCGGCGATCACGCGGAATTCGCGCGGATTGAACTGGCGCGACTCGCGCAGGATCTCGCGCAGGATGTCGTAGCACACCGTGCGCGACGTCTTCACCTGGCCCTTGCCCTGGCAGGTCGGGCACGGCTCGCACAGCACGTGCGCGAGCGATTCGCGCGTGCGCTTGCGCGTCATCTCGACGAGCCCGAGCTGCGAGAAGCCGTTGACCGTCACGCGCGTGCGGTCGCGCGACAGCGCCTTCTTCAACTCGGACAGCACCGCGTCGCGATGCTCGGCGTTCTCCATGTCGATGAAGTCGATGATGATGATCCCGCCGAGGTTGCGCAGCCGCAGCTGCCGCGCGATCGTATGCGCGGCCTCGAGGTTGGTCTTGAAGATCGTGTCGTCGAAGTTGCGCGCGCCGACGTAGCCGCCGGTGTTCACGTCGATCGTCGTCATCGCCTCGGTCTGGTCGATCATCAGGTAGCCGCCCGACTTCAGGTCGACGCGGCGCGACAGCGCGCGCTGGATCTCCGTCTCGATGTTGTACAGGTCGAACAGCGGCCGCTCGCCGGTGTAGTGATGCAGCTTCGGGCTCACCGCCGGCGTGAATTCGTTCGCGAATTCCGCGAGGCGCTGGTACGTCTCGCGCGAATCGACCTGGATGCGCGTCGTGTCGTCGTTCGCGAAATCGCGCAGCACGCGCTGCGCGAGATCGAGATCCTGGTACAGCAGGCTCGTCGCCGGCAGCCGCTGCGCCTGGGCCACGATGGTCGTCCAGGTCTTGCGCAGGTAGGCGACGTCGCCGGCCAGTTCGTCGGAGGTCGCGTCCTCGGCGATCGTGCGCACGATGTAGCCGCCTTTCTCGTCCGGCGGGATCACGGCGGTCAGCCGCGCACGCACGGCCTCGCGCTCGGCCTCGCTCTCGATCTTCTGCGAGATGCCGATGTGCGGCTCCTGCGGCAGGTAGACGAGCGTGCGGCCCGCGATGCTGACCTGCGTCGACAGTCGGGCGCCCTTCGTGCCGATCGGATCCTTGATTACCTGGACCATCAGCGTCTGGCCTTCGAACACGGTCTTCTCGATCGGCTGGTGCGGCGCGCCCGACTGCGGCTCGCCCGCGAGGCGCGGATGCCAGATGTCGGCGACGTGCAGGAACGCCGCGCGCTCGAGACCGATGTCGATGAACGCCGACTGCATGCCGGGCAGCACGCGCACGACCTTGCCGAGGTAGATGTTGCCGACCCGCCCGCGCGACAGCGTGCGCTCGACGTGAAGCTCCTGCACCGCGCCTTGCTGGACGAGTGCGACCCGCGTTTCCTGCGGCGTGAGGTTGATCAGGATTTCTTCGTTCATGGTGCGATTCAGAAGGCGACGCGCGCGGTGCGCAGCAACGCGGCAGTCTCAAAAAGGGGCAGACCCATGATACCCGAATGGGAACCGTCGATTCGCTCGATGAATTCGGCCGCGCGTCCCTGGATCGCGTAGGCGCCCGCCTTGCCGAACGGTTCGCGGGTCTCGACGTAGCGCTCGAACGCGTCGCGCGGCGCGGCCGAAAAGCGCACCGACGAGCGCGACAGCGCGGGCGGCAGCAGTTCGCCGTCGGCGCCGACCACCGCGACGGCGGTCAGCACCTCGTGTTCGCGGCCTGCGAGGCGGGTCAGCATCGCGAGCGCGTCGTCGGAATCGGCCGGCTTGCCGAGGATCGCGCCGTCGATGGTCACCGTGGTGTCCGCAACCAGCACCGGCGCGGCCGGCTTGCCGCTCGCGACGAGACGCGCCCGCGCGGCCTCCGCCTTCGCGACGGTCACGCGCTGCACGTACGCATCGGCGGCTTCGCCGGGCAGCTCGGCTTCGAGCGCCTCCGCGTCCTCATCGGGGCGCGGCAGCAGCAATTCGAAGCGCACGCCGATCTGCTGCAGCAGCTCCTGGCGGCGCGGGCTTTGCGAAGCGAGGTAAAGGGTCGGGAAAAGGGCAGGGGGCGTGCTGGACGGCATGGTGTCGTTATCTCGTTGAGCGCGCGCGGCGCGCGTCCCGAGGACGGCACGTCATGCGCGATGGTAGGGGTGATTCTGCGTGATGCTCCACGCGCGGTAAAGCTGTTCGGCGAGCAACACGCGCACCATCCCGTGCGGCAGCGTCATGCTCGAGATGCGCAGCAGCAGGTCGGCGCGCGCCTTGAGTTCCGGATCGAGCCCGTCGGCACCGCCGATCACGAACGCGACGTCACGGCCGTCCTGCTGCCAGCCGGGCAGCGCCTGCGCGAGCTGCATGGTGGTCCAGTCGCGGCCGCGCTCGTCGAGCGCGACGATGCGTGCGCCCTTCGGCAGCGCGGCCTCGATCTTCTGCCGCTCGGCCGCCATCACGCTTTCCGCGCTGCGGCCGCCCGAACGCAGTTCGGGCTTGATCTCGCGCAGCTCGATGCGCAGCTCGGGCGGCATCCGCTTCGTGTATTCGTCGAAGCCGGACGCGATCCAGCCGGGCATCTTGTGGCCGACCGCGAGGATGAAAAGCTTCATCGGGACGACTCGCTGCGACTCAGCGGCGGCGGGCAGCCGTCTTGCGCGCCGGGCGTGCGGGCGCTTCTTCCTCGTCGTCCTCGTCTTCGCTGGCGGTAGCGAGACCGTTCGGACCCTTGCCGCCGCCGAGCTTCATCCGCACGGGCTTGTCGCCCCAGATTTCCTCGAGGTTGTAGTACTGGCGCAGCGCCGGCTGCAGGATGTGCACGATCGCGTCGCCGCAGTCGACCAGCACCCATTCGCCGGTGTCTTCGCCCTCGGAGCTGACGATGTCGCCGCCGGCTTCCTTGACCTTGTCGCGCACGCTCGACGCGAGCGCCTTGGTCTGGCGGTTCGACGTGCCCGACGCGACGATCACGCGGTCGAACAGTTCGGTCAGGTGGCTGGTGTTGAACACCTTGATGTCTTGCGCCTTGATGTCTTCGAGAGCGTCGACGATCACGCGCTGCAGTTTGCGGATATCCATGGAATCAGGAATGGTAGAGACGATGTTGAAGAATATAGGCCCAGACGGCGGCCGGCACATGCTCGGCCGACGCATCGGGCATTTGCGCGTGACGCGCGATGCATTCGCGCAGGTGTGCGCGGATGTCGGTTGCGGCGATATCGAACGCCAGCGTCGTGTCGATCAGCAGGTGGCCGGCCGGCGTCGCCTTCAGCACGTCGGCACCGGCCTGCCGCCGCGCGATTTCTTGCGCGACGTCCGGCGGCGCCGCGCCGAGGTCGAAGCCCGGGCGCGTCGACGCGCACACGTGCGCGTAGTCGAACAGCTTGCGCCAGTCGCGCCACGTGTCGAGCCGCACCAGCTGGTCGGCGCCGATCAGCAGCGCCAGCGACGCATCGGGGCCGATCCGCTCGCGCCAGCGTGCGAGCGTCTCGACCGTATAGGTCGGCCCCGCGTGCTCGATCTCGTCGGTCGCGACGGTGACCGTCACGCCGGGCAGCGACAGCGAGCCGGCAGCGGCGCGCGTCATCGCGAGCCGATGCTCGGCGGCCGACACGTCGCGCTTCTGGTACGGCTGCCCGGCGGGCAGCAGTGCGAGCTCGGTCAGGCCGAGCACGTCGGCGAACCGGCGCGCGAGCGCGAGGTGGCCGTCGTGGATCGGATCGAACGTGCCGCCCAGCAGGCCGACACGACGTGACAGCGGCTGCGGGGCGGGGCGGGTGGTGGTGTCCAGAAAAACGTGTCCTGTTCTTGAGGCGGCGGGGCGCGGCGGGCTCAGACCCAGTCGCGCGGCACGAGGAACTCGCTCAGGCGCGCTTCCGGCGAGCCCGGCTCGGGCTGCCAGTCGTAACGCCAGTGCGCGACCGGCGGCATCGACATCAGGATCGACTCGGTCCGGCCGCCGCTTTGCAGCCCGAACAGCGTGCCGCGGTCGAACACGAGGTTGAATTCGACGTAGCGGCCACGCCGGTAAGCCTGGAAGTCGCGTTCGCGCTCGCCGTACGGCAGCGCGACACGGCGTTCGACGATCGGCAGGTACGCGTTCAGGAACGCGTCGCCGACGCTTTGCATCATCTCAAACGAGCGTTCGAATCCGGGCTCGGAGAAATCGTCGAAGAAGATCCCGCCGATGCCGCGCGTCTCGTTGCGGTGCTTCAGGAAGAAATACTCGTCGCACCACGTCTTGAAGCGCGGGTAGAGCTCGGCACCGAACGGATCGAGCGCGTCCTTGCAGGTCTGGTGGAAATGCCGCGCGTCGTCCTCGAACGGATAAACCGGTGTCAGATCCATGCCGCCGCCGAACCAGAAGATCGGCGCGTCACCGGGCTTCGTCGCGATCAGCATCCGCACGTTCATGTGCACGGTCGGGCAGTACGGGTTGCGCGGATGCAGCACGAGCGACACGCCGAGCGCCTCGAAGCCGCGGCCGGCCAACTGCGGGCGCGCGGCGCTCGCCGACGGCGGCAGCGCATCGCCCGCGACGTCGGAAAAACCGATCCCTGCGCGCTCGAACACGCGGCCGCCTTCGAGAATCCGCGTGCAGCCGCCGCCGCGCAGGCGCTCCTCGGGCCCGCGCTGCCACGCGTCGGTCGCGAGCGGCGTGCCGTCGAGCGCGCCGAGCGCATCGGCGATGCGTGTCTGCAGGCCCTGGAGATACGTGCGCACGCGCGCCACGTCGTAGGTCGAATCGGTCATGTCTGGACTGGCTGCCCCCGCGCGAAGCGGGGGCCGTAAAAAAGGCATCTGCCGGGCATTCTATCGAACCCCGGCAGAGGAGGCCGCCGTTTGCGACGGCAAAGCGGCGGTCAGGGTGTTACGTGCTCTTGCGATTCAGCGCGCGGAAGCCGATGTCGCGGCGGTACTGCATGCCTTCGAAATTGATCTGGTTGATCGTGTCGTACGCATGCTGCTGCGCTTCGCGCACCGAATCGGCGAGGCCGACCACGCACAGCACACGGCCGCCGGACGTCGTCAGCTTGTCGCCGTCGAGCGTCGTGCCCGCATGGAACGTCACGGCCTGTTCGGTCTCGGCCGGGATCCCGTTGATGCGGTCGCCCTTGCGCGGCGCGTCCGGATAGCCGTGCGCGGCCAGCACGACGCCGAGCGCGGTGCGGCGGTCCCAGTCGAGCTCGACCGTGTCGAGCGTGCCCGCGATCGCCTGTTCGACGACCTTCGAGAAATCGCTCTTCAGGCGCGCCATGATCGGCTGCGTCTCGGGGTCGCCCATCCGGCAGTTGAATTCCAGCGTGCGCGGATTGCCTTCCTTGTCGATCATCAGGCCCGCATACAGGAAGCCCGTGAAGCGGATGCCGTCCTTCTCCATCCCGCGCACCGTCGGCATGATGATTTCGCGCATCACGCGTGCGTGCATCTGCGGCGTGACGATCGGCGCGGGCGAGTAGGCGCCCATGCCGCCCGTGTTCGGGCCGCGGTCCTCGTCGAGCAGGCGCTTGTGGTCCTGGCTCGAGGCCAGCGCCAGCGCGTGCTTGCCGTCGACCATCACGATGAAGCTCGCTTCCTCGCCATCGAGGAATTCCTCGATCACGACGCGCGCGCCGGCGTCGCCCAGCTTGTTGCCCGACAGCATCATGTCGACCGCGGCATGCGCTTCTTCCAGCGTCATCGCGACGACGACGCCCTTGCCGGCCGCGAGGCCGTCGGCCTTCACGACGATCGGCGCGCCTTTCGCGTCGAGGTACGCGTGCGCGGCGGCCGCGTCGGAGAAGGTTTCGTAGTCGGCGGTCGGGATGCCGTGGCGCTTCATGAACGCCTTCGCGAAATCCTTCGAGCTTTCGAGTTGTGCGGCTTCGCGGGTCGGGCCGAACACCTTCAGGCCGCGCGCGCGGAACAGGTTGACGATGCCGGCCGCGAGCGGCGCTTCCGGCCCGACGAGCGTGAACGCGACGCCTTCGCTTTCCGCGAAATCGGCCAGCGCGTCGAGCGACGTGATGTCGACGTTCTTCAGACGCTCGTCCTGCGCCGTGCCGCCATTGCCGGGCGCGACGTAGACCATCTGGACGCGCGGCGACTGCGCGAGCTTCCACGCCAGTGCATGTTCGCGACCGCCGGAACCGACGACGAGTAGTTTCATGGGATTCCCCGCAGACTAGAAAACAGGGCGGCCGGCACGCTCAGGCGCGCCGGCCGCGAAATCGGTCGGGCCGCCGTCGCAACGCTGCGCACGGCGGCCGGCATCTCATTCCTCGACGATGACGGCGTTCGTATACACCTCCTGCACGTCGTCGAGGTTCTCGAGCGCGTCCAGGAGCTTCTGCATCTTCGCCGCATCGTCGCCGGTAAATTCGACTTCGTTCTGCGGCTTCATCGTCACTTCGGCGAGTTCGGCCTTGAAGCCCGCGGCTTCGAGCGCGTCCTTCACTGCCGAGAACGCCTGCCAGTCGCACAGCACTTCGATCGAGCCGTCGTCGTTCGTGCTGACGTCGTCCGCGCCGGCTTCGAGCGCCGCTTCCATCAGCGCGTCTTCCGACGTGCCGGGCGCGAACAGGAACTGGCCGACGTGATCGAACATGAACGCGACCGAACCGTCGGTGCCCATGTTGCCGCCGAACTTCGAGAATGCGTGACGGACTTCCGCGACCGTGCGGGTGCGGTTGTCGGTCAGCGTGTCGACAATGATCGCCGCGCCGCTGATGCCGTAGCCTTCGTAACGGATTTCTTCGTAGTTCGCGCCGTCCGCGCCGCCGACGCCGCGGTCGATCGCGCGCTTGACGTTGTCCTTCGGCATGTTCGCGTCGGCCGCCTTGTCGACCGCGAGACGCAGGCGCGGGTTCGAACTCGCGTCGCCGCCGCCGAGGCGGGCCGCGACCTGGATTTCCTTGATCAGTCGGGTCCAGATCTTGCCGCGCTTCGCGTCGGCTGCTGCCTTCTTATGCTTGATGTTGGCCCATTTCGAATGACCAGCCATACCTTTCTCCGTGCCCGGGCGCGCTGCGCGGGCGATTGTGCCAATGTGTCGTTGAATCGGCGGCCGTCTGGGCGGGCATGAAGCCGCGGGGCCGCGCGTGTCGAGTGGAACGTGATTTTATCACGCGGCGACCGTCGCTTCGGGGCCGCCGCGCATGGCCGAACGGCCGGGCGGGCCGTTGCGGCGTGCCGGGCCGCGCGGCCCGGCGTCGTCGTCTGTCAGTTCTTGGTGCCGAACAGGCGGTCGCCCGCGTCGCCCAGGCCCGGCACGATGTACGCATGCTCGTTCAGGTGCGAGTCGAGCGACGCGACGAACAGCTTCACGTCCGGGTGCGCGTCCTGGAACACCTGCACGCCCTCGGGCGCGGCGACCAGCGCGACGAACATGATGTTCGCGGCCGGCACGTTGCGGCGCTTGAGCACGTCGACCGCGTGCACGGCCGAATAGCCGGTCGCGACCATCGGGTCGCACAGGATGAAGATGCGATCTTCGAGATCGGGCAGGCGCACCAGGTATTCGACCGGGCGGTGATCTTCGGCGCGGTACACGCCGATGTGGCCGACGCGCGCGGACGGCACCAGGTCGAGCAGGCCGTCCGACATCCCGATGCCGGCGCGCAGCACGGGCACGATCGCGAGCTTCTTGCCCGCGATCACCGGTGCGTCGACCGCCACCAGCGGGGTTTCGACCCGCTTGGTCGTGATCGGCAGGTTGCGGGTGATCTCGTAGCCCATCAGCAGCGTGATCTCGCGCAGCAGTTCGCGGAACGTGCGCGTCGACGTGTCCTTGTCGCGCATGTGGGTCAGCTTGTGCTGGATCAGCGGGTGATCGGTGATGAAGAGATTCGGGAAACGGCTGTCCTGTTTCATGACGGGGTGCCTTGGCGGCAAAAGGGGATCGGGGGCGGCGCTGGCGCCAGGCCGGCCGCCGCTTATGGCCGCAATTTTACCAAGGCGCGCCACGTGATCCGGATATTATCGACGTCTCACGACAATCCGCGCGCCGTGTTCGCCCGCTCGCCTGCGTTCGCGACCGTTCGCCCGCCCGGCGAACCGGCCTGCGACCCGTCGGCGGCCCGGCGCGGCCGGCGCGCGTCGCCATAAAGGAATCGACGATGGATCTCGGCATCGCAGGAAAGACCGCGCTCGTGTGCGCGGCGAGCAAGGGGCTCGGGCGCGGCTGCGCGGAAGCGCTGGCCGCCGAGGGCGTGAACCTCGTGATCGTCGCGCGCACGCGCGACACGCTGGAGGAAACCGCGGAGGAGATCCGCGCGGGGTCGAACGTGTCGATCACCGCCGTCGCCTGCGATATCACGACGCCCGACGGCCGCGCGGCCGCGCTCGCCGCGTGCCCGCAGCCGGACATTCTCGTGACGAATGCCGGCGGGCCGCCGCCCGGCGACTTCCGTGATTTCTCGCACGACGACTGGATCCGCGCGCTCGAGTCGAACATGCTGACGCCGATCGAACTGATCCGCGCGACCGTCGACGGGATGATCGGCCGCGGCTTCGGCCGGATCGTCAATATCACGAGCTCGGCCGTGAAGGCGCCGATCGACGTGCTCGCGCTGTCGAACGGCGCGCGCTCGGGGCTGACCGGCTTCGTCGCGGGGCTGTCGCGCAAGGTCGCGGGGCAGGGTGTGACGATCAACAACCTGCTGCCCGGGGTGTTCGACACCGACCGGATCGCGACGACGCTCGCCGCGTCGGCGAAGGCGCAGGGCGTGAGCGTCGACGAGATGCGCGCACGGCGTGCGAAGGAAATCCCGGCCGGGCGACTCGGCACGCGTGCCGAATTCGGCGCGGCGTGCGCGTTCCTCTGCAGCGTGCATGCCGGCTATATCACCGGGCAGAACTGGCTGCTCGACGGCGGCGCGTATCCGGGCACGTTCTGACGCGCGCACCGCCGTTCAAACATACGACAACAATCGACCCACGAAGGAAACGGAGATGAGCAAACCCCGCATCGCACTGATTGCGCACGACGCGAAGAAGGACGAGATCGTCGCGCTCGCGGGCCAGTACCGCGCGACGCTCGCGCAATGCCGGCTGGTCGCGACCGGCACGACGGGCGGCCGCATCGCCGCCGCGCACGGGCTCGAGGTCGAGCGCAAGCTGTCGGGGCCGCAAGGCGGCGACCTGCAGATCGGTGCGGAGCTGGCCGAAGGCCGCGTCGACATCGTCGTGTTCCTGCGCGACCCGATGACCGCGCAGCCGCACGACCCGGACATCACCGCGCTGGTGCGCGCATGCGACGTGCACGACGTGCCGGTCGCGACCAACGTCGCGACCGCGCGGATGCTGCTCGACGATCTGGCGCGCAACATGCAGGACGTTTGCTAGGCGTTCGGCACGCGTGAGTGTGCGTGCTTGCCGCCATCTGTCGTGTGGATGACATGTGACGGATGGCGGTGAGCGTTGATAGCGCCGAAACAGGCGCGGATTGCGATGCCCGAGATCGCGGCCGGTCGCTCATCGTAACGACCAGAACCACACGGTTGATGCAGCCCAGTAGCAATCCGAACTGCAGAGCGCGCGGGCGCCATCGATCAGGTCGATGTGTCCGCCGCGGCCGTTCATGTATCCGGGGATGTTCCAGAAGGCCACGACGCCCTTTCTGGCGGCAATGCCGGTCGTCGCATCGTCTCGCCGGAACACTTCAGCCTTGCCGAAATAGGCCGGCTCCGCCAGCATGTTGGCCAGCCTCGCCTGGCCGGCTTCAATTCGCCGTCCACGGTGCGGCCCCTTCTGAATGACGAGGCCGCCGCGCAATGTCATTCCGCTCTTGACGAGTGCCAGGCTGATCCGAATGGCGCACGTATTTGCATACGCCGGATTGGCGACCAGGTCTTGCCAGCCCAGTTCCTCGTATAGCGCTTCCCTGGATACCGTCCTGTTGTCCGGATAGTGGCTGTTCAGTAATGAGAAGTGTGGTTTCAAGCAGATCGTCCCCGATCAACGGCACGGATATTTCTGTTGCAGGATGCGGGCAATCAGGCCTGCTGCGTTTGTGCGCAGCGCATCGTTCGGCAGTTTTCGAAGACCGCCGATCACTTCCGAATCGATCTCTCCGGATTTGACGCGCCCGTTGTCGCACCAGTCCTTGCCTTCGGTCATGTCGGCCACGCCGGCCAGATAACCGGTCATGACGTGGCGCTCGGCGTCGGCGTACGGATTGTTGTCCGTACGGCTGATGCCGTTGAGCAGCCGCGCACCGTCGACGCGTGGGAGCGCGGCTCCGTTCGCGATGCCGATACCTGCCGACAACGATGCGAAAACAAATGCATTGCGGATGAAAAGGGCGTTCATGGCATGGGGTTCGTGAATTCGGCGCAAAGCAAAATAGCACGGTCACCGTCCCGGGAATCTCCATTGACCGCATGATTTCGCGGGGGACCGCACGGTGCAATGGGTGGCGACGCTTTGCCATCGCTGAATGGACAGCCATTCGTCCGACCCGAAGATGATTCCTTGAACGTGGCGAAATGTTGCACGTGGGGCACGCGCCGCACGCGAGACGAGCGCAAGGTCGCGACGGATCGGATGGCGCACCATCCGCCGGAATGCACGTCACGTGCCGATCGCTTTTCGCGAAGACCCTACGGTCGTGAAGGGATTGCCGCGGCGTGCAGCACGAGCGCGCGCGACGCGCGAAAATCACGCGCAGTGTCCCGCGTCTGCCCGCCTCGCCGTTCGGGGGCAGCGACGTATTTGCCGAACCGAATTTCCAGACAAGCGAGGAGCGAAACGATGCCGAAAGCAATCCGATACGACCAGGCAGGCGGCCCGGACGTGATGAAGTGGGTCGACGTCGAGGTCAGCGAGCCGCAGGCGGGCCAGGTCCGCGTCAAGCAGCATGCGGTCGGGCTCAACTATATCGACGTGTATTTCCGCACCGGCCTCTATCCGCAGCCGTTGCCCGCCGGGCTCGGGATGGAGGCGGCCGGCGAGGTGACGGCGGTCGGCGATGACGTGACCGCGTTCAAGCCCGGCGACCGCGTCGCCTATGTGTGGTCGTCGCCCGGCGCGTACGCGCAGGAGCGCGTGCTGCCCGCCGACCGCCTCGTCAAGCTGCCGGACGGCATCAGCTACGACGCAGCGGCGTCGGTGATGCTGCAGGGCCTGACCGCGCACTACCTGCTGCGCCGCACGTATCCGGTCAATGCCGGCGACACGATCCTGATCCATGCCGCGGCGGGCGGCGTCGGCCTGCTGGTCTGCCAGTGGGCGAAGGCGCTCGGCGCAACGGTGATCGGCACGGTCGGCTCCGACGAGAAGGCCGAACTCGCGAAAGCGCACGGCTGCGACCACCCGATCGTCTACACGCGCGAGAACTTCACGCAGCGCGTGAGGGCGATCACGAACGATGCGCTCGTGCCGGTCGTCTACGATTCGATCGGCAAGGACACCTACATCGGTTCGCTCGACTGCCTCGCGCCGCTCGGGCTGTTCGTCAGCTTCGGCAACGCGTCGGGACCGCTGCCGCCGATCGACTCGAAGGAGCTCTCGTCGCGCGGTTCGCTGTTCTTCACGCGACCGACGCTGTTCTCGTACATCGCGAAGCGCGCCGATCTCGAAGCCGCGGCCGCCGAGCTGTTCGACGTGATCCTGTCGGGCAAGGTGAAGACGAGCATCAACCAGCGCTATCCGCTCGCGGAAGTCGGCCGCGCGCATGCCGACCTCGAGTCGCGCAAGACGACCGGCTCGACGATCCTCGTTCCCTGACGCATCCCTTCGCGCCGGCACCACGCCGGCGCGCACCCTGGCGGGCGGCGACGGTCGCCGTCCGTCCAGTCTTCGTCTCGACCGACGTTCGGTCCGCTGTTCCGCCCGACGTCCCCGCTGTCCCGCCGCCGTCCCGTCCGCCGTTCCACCCGCCGTCTCCGCCGCACGCGTTTACGCGTTTTTTATACCGGCCCGATGACCTTTGACCCGTCCTTTACGCGCGTTCCCATAAGGTTCTAGTCGTCCGATTTCGACGACGGAGAACACAAAAATGGATGGGGTTTTCATCGGCGCACTGGTGCTGTTCACAGCGCTGATCCTCGGTTTGCTTGCCGGTTGCGAGACGCTCGTGCAATACGGCCGCGGGGGGCGCGCATGACCTGGATGCTTTGGCTGGCGGGTGCCTCGACGGCCCTGCTGTTTGCGTATCTCGTCTTTGCGCTGCTGCGCGCGGAGGACATCGAATGAACGCGAACAACCTGTTGCAGACGCTGCTGTTCATCGTCGTGCTGCTTGCGGCGGCCGTGCCGGTCGCGCGCTACCTGACGGCCGTGATGGACGGCAGCTCGCGCGTCGTGCGCGTGTTCGGACCGCTCGAGCGCGCGCTGTACCGCATCGCCGGCGTCGATGCCGGCACCGAGATGAACTGGAAGCGCTACGCGGTCGCGACGATCGCATTCAACGCGCTCGGCGCGTTGTTTCTCTACGGCCTGCTGCGCCTGCAGGGTTTCCTTCCCGGCAATCCGCAGCAGTTCGGCGCGATGACGACTGACGGCGCATTCAACACGGCCGTCAGCTTCGTCACCAACACGAACTGGCAGGACTACACGCCCGAGCAGACCGTCAGCTACCTGACGCAGATGCTCGGCCTGACCGTGCAGAACTTCCTGTCGGCGGCGACCGGCATCGTCGTCGTGATCGCGCTGATCCGCGGTTTCGCGCGCCACACCGCGCAGACGATCGGCAACTTCTGGGTCGACCTCACGCGCGTGACGATGTACGTGCTCGTGCCGATGTCGGTGGTGATCGCCGCGCTGCTGATGAGCCAGGGCGTGATCCAGAACATGAAGGCCTACCAGGACGTGCCGGTGCTGCAGACGAGCACTTATGCTGCGCCGAAGCTCGACGCGCAGGGCAACCCGGTGAAGGACGACAAGGGTAACGCGGTCACGGTGCCGACGCAGCTGACGAAGCAGACACTCGCGATGGGCCCGGTCGCGTCGCAGGAAGCGATCAAGATGCTCGGCACCAACGGTGGCGGCTTCTTCAACGCGAACTCCGCGCATCCGTACGAGAACCCGACGCCGTTCGCGAACTTCATCCAGATCTTCGCGATCCTGATCATTCCGGCCGCGCTGTGCCTCGTGTTCGGCCGGATGATCGGCGACCGCCGGCAGGGCATCGCCGTGCTCGCGGCGATGACGGTCGCGTTTGCGGTCGCGATCGGCGTCGAGGTGAGCGCCGAGCAGGCCGGCAACCCGGCGCTCGCCGCGCTGCACGTCGACCAGTCGACGAGCGCGCTGCAGCCGGGCGGCAACATGGAAGGCAAGGAAACGCGCTTCGGCATCGCGCAGACCGGCATCTTCACGGTCGCGACGACGGCTGCGTCGTGCGGCGCGGTCGACACGATGCACGATTCGCTGACGCCGCTCGGCGGTCTCGTGCCGATGCTGCTGATGCAGCTCGGCGAGGTGATCTACGGCGGCGTCGGCTCCGGTCTCTACGGGATGCTGGTGTTCGCGCTGCTCGCGGTGTTCGTCGCGGGCCTGATGATCGGCCGCACGCCGGAATACGTCGGCAAGAAGATCGAGTCGTACGAGATGAAGATGGTGTCGATCGTCGTGCTGCTCACGCCGCTGCTCGTCTTGGTCGGCACGTCGATCGCGGTGCTGGCCGACGCGGGCCGTGCCGGCATCGCGAACCCGGGCCCGCACGGCTTCTCGGAAATCCTGTACGCGTTCAGCTCGGCCGCGAACAACAACGGCAGTGCGTTCGCGGGCCTGACGGTCGGCACGCCGTTCTACAACTGGATGACCGCGATCGCGATGTGGTTCGGCCGCTTCGGCACGATCGTGCCGGTGCTGGCGATCGCCGGCTCGCTCGCCGCGAAGAAGCGCATCGCGGTGACGAGCGGCACGCTGCCGACCCACGGCCCGCTGTTCGTCGTGCTGCTGCTCGGCACCGTGATGCTGGTGGGCGCGCTGACCTACATGCCGGCGCTCGCGCTCGGCCCGGGCGTCGAGCATCTGATGATGTGGCTGGGCGCATGACGCACGAGCGCATGGCGACACCTTGCAAAGACTGAAGAGATTGAAGAGATCGCAATGACTCAACATTCCGCAACACGGTCCATGTTCGATCCGGCGCTGCTGCGCCCGGCGATCGTGGATTCGTTCAAGAAACTCACGCCGCGCACGCAGTTCCGCAACCCGGTGATGTTCTGCGTGTACGTCGGCAGCATCCTGACCACGATCCTGTGGATCGCGGCGCTCGCCGGCCAGGCCGAAGCGCCGGCGGGCTTCATCCTCGCTATCGCGCTGTGGCTGTGGTTCACCGTGCTGTTCGCGAACTTCGCCGAAGCGCTCGCCGAAGGGCGTTCGAAGGCGCAGGCCGCGTCGCTGCGCAGCGCGAAGAAGGACGTGATGGCGAAGAAGCTCAACGAGCCGCATCCGAAGTCGCCGATCCGCATCACGACCGCGTCGGACCTGCGTAAAGGCGACGTCGTGCTGGTCGAGGCCGGCGACGTGATCCCGGCCGACGGCGAAGTCGTCGACGGCGTCGCGTCGGTCGACGAATCGGCGATCACCGGCGAATCCGCGCCGGTGATCCGCGAGTCGGGCGGCGACTTCTCGTCGGTGACCGGCGGCACGCGCGTGCTGTCCGACTGGATCGTCGTGACGGTCACCGCGAACCCCGGCGAGGCGTTCCTCGACCGGATGATCGCGATGGTCGAGGGCGCGAAGCGCAAGAAAACGCCGAACGAGGTCGCGCTGACGATCCTGCTCGTCGCGCTGACGATCGTGATGCTGCTCGCGACCGCGACGCTGCTGCCGTTCTCGATGTTCTCGGTCGAAGCGATGAAGGCCGGCCACGTAGTGACGATCACCGCGCTCGTCGCGCTGCTGGTGTGCCTGATCCCGACGACGATCGGCGGGCTGCTGTCGGCGATCGGCGTGGCCGGGATGAGCCGGATGATGCAGGCGAACGTGATCGCGACGTCGGGCCGCGCGGTGGAAGCGGCCGGCGACGTCGACGTGCTGCTGCTCGACAAGACCGGCACGATCACGCTCGGCAACCGCCAGGCGTCGATGTTCGTGCCCGCGCCGGGCGTGAGCGAGGAGGCGCTGGCCGATGCGGCGCAGCTGTCGTCGCTCGCCGACGAGACGCCGGAAGGTCGCAGCATCGTCGTGCTCGCGAAGGAACGCTTCAACATCCGCCAGCGCGACATGGCGCAGCTGCATGCGACCTTCCTCGGCTTCTCCGCGCAGACGCGGATGAGCGGCGTCGATCTCCCGGGTCGCGAGATCCGCAAGGGTGCGGCCGATGCGATCCGCCGCTACGTCGAGACGCACGGCAGCCGCTTCCCGGATGAAGTGCGCCGCGCGGTCGACGACGTCGCGCGCCGCGGCAGCACGCCGCTCGTCGTGGCCGACCTGCACGACGGCGTGGCGCGCGTGCTCGGCGTGATCGAGCTGAAGGACATCGTGAAGGGCGGCATCAAGGAGCGCTTCGCGGAACTGCGCAAGATGGGCATCAAGACCGTGATGGTGACGGGCGACAACCGGCTGACGGCCGCGGCGATCGCGGCGGAAGCGGGCGTCGACGACTTCCTCGCGGAAGCGACGCCGGAAACCAAGCTCGCGACGATCCGCGAGCACCAGGCGGCGGGGCGCCTCGTCGCGATGACGGGCGACGGCACCAACGACGCGCCGGCGCTCGCGCAGGCCGACGTGGCGGTGGCGATGAACACCGGCACGCAGGCGGCGAAGGAAGCCGGCAACATGGTCGACCTCGACTCGAACCCGACGAAGCTGATCGAGATCGTCGAGATCGGCAAGCAGATGCTGATGACGCGCGGCTCGCTGACGACCTTCTCGATCGCGAACGACATCGCGAAGTACTTCGCGATCATCCCGGCCGCGTTCGTGACGACGTACCCGCAACTGCGCGTGCTCGACATCATGCATTTGACGTCGCCGGCCTCTGCGATCCTGTCCGCGGTGATCTTCAACGCGCTGATCATCGTCGCGCTGATCCCGCTCGCGCTGAAGGGCGTCACCTACCGGCCGCTCGGCGCCGCGTCGCTGCTGCGCCGCAACCTGCTGGTGTACGGCCTCGGCGGCGTGCTGCTGCCGTTCCCGTTCATCAAGCTGATCGACATGACGCTCGCCGCGCTCGGCTGGGCCTGATGCGCCGCATTTGAAGGAACCCTCATGAAAACGTTGATTCGCCCGCTCGTCGTGATCTTTGTCGTACTGACCGCCGTGACGGGGCTCGCCTATCCGGCCGTGATGACCGTGTTCGGCCAGGCCGTGTTTCCGTCGCAGGCGAACGGCAGCCTGATCGAGCAGGGCGGCCGCACGGTCGGCTCCGCGCTGATCGGCCAGCAGTTCGACGCGCCGAAGTACTTCTGGGGCCGACTGTCGGCCACCGCGCCGATGCCGTACAACGCGACCGGCTCCGGCGGCTCGAACCTCGGCCCGCTGAACCCGTCGCTCGCCGACCAGGTGAAGGCGCGCATCGCCGCGCTGCGCGACGCCGGCACCGACATGTCGAAGCCCGTGCCGGTCGACCTCGTGACGGCGTCGGCGAGCGGCCTCGATCCGGAGATCACGCCGGCCGCCGCCGCGTACCAGGTCGAGCGCGTCGCGAAGGCGCGCAACCTGACGGCCGATGCGGTCGCGCAGCTCGTCGCCGCGAACACGGCGGGCCGCCAGTTCGGCGTGCTCGGCGAGCCGCGCGTGAACGTGCTGAAGCTGAACCTCGCGCTCGACGCGGCGCAGGCCGCGCACTGAACGCGCGGCCGGGCTCCCGGCGCGGCAACCGGCGTGCGGCGCGGCCTGATGCGCGCCGCACGCGCTTGTTCGACGGCGCATGCGCCGTCTTTGCCTTTTGCGGCGATTTGGAACCACAATGACAGTACTCGTTCGCCATCCCGCGTTTCGCCTTCCTGACGCATGAACCGCCCCGATCCCGACCAACTCCTCGACAAGCTGCAGCGCGACGAAGAAAAGCAGCGGCGCGGCCAGCTGAAGATCTTCTTCGGCGCGTCCGCCGGCGTCGGCAAGACCTATGCGATGCTGCAGGCCGCGCGCCAGCGGCTGCAGGACGGCGTCGACGTCGTCGTCGGCATCGTCGAGACCCACGGCCGCGGCGAAACCGCCGCACTGCTCGACGGCCTCGACGTGCTGCCGCTCGCGCGCATCGAGTATCGCGGCCGCACGCTCGCCGAATTCGATCTCGACGGCGCGCTCGCGCGCGCGCCGCAATTGATCCTCGTCGACGAACTCGCGCATTCGAACGTGCAGGGCGCGCGCCACCTGAAGCGCTGGCAGGACGTCTACGAACTGCTCGACGCGGGCATCGACGTGTACACCACCGTCAACGTCCAGCACCTCGAAAGCCTGAACGACGTGGTCGGCGCGATTACCGGCATCCGCGTGTGGGAGACCGTGCCCGACCGCGTGTTCGACGCGGCCGACGAAGTCACGCTGGTCGACCTGCCGGCCGAGGAGCTGCTCGAGCGGATGCGCGACGGCAAGGTCTATCTCGCGCAGCAGGCCGAGCGCGCGGTGCGCAACTTCTTCCGCAAGGGCAACCTGATCGCGCTGCGCGAGCTGGCGCTGCGGCGCACGGCCGATCGCGTCGACGCGCAGATGCGCGAGTACCGCGCCGACCGTTCGATCCAGCGCATCTGGCAGGCGCGCGAGCGGCTGCTCGTGTGCGTCGGGCCGGGCCCCGAGGCGCCGACGCTCGTGCGCGCGGCCGCGCGGCTCGCGGCGAGCCTGAAGGCCGACTGGATCGCCGTGTACGTCGAGACGCCGCGGCTGCAGCGGCTGCCCGACGCGCGGCGGCAGCGCACGCTCGACGCGTTGAAACTCGCGGCCGAGCTCGGCGCGGAGACGGCCACGCTCGCGGGCGACGACGCGGTCGCCGCGCTGATCGGCTATGCGAAGGTGCGCAACGTGTCGAAGCTCGTCGCGGGCGGCTCGCCGAAGGTCGGGCTCGCGCGCCGCTTCGCGCGGCCGTTCGGCGAACAGCTCGCCGAACGCGCGGGCGACGTCGACTTGATGCTGATCCGCGCGTCGGCGAGCGACGAAGTGCGCGCGGCGCCGCTCGACGCGCGCGCACGCGACTGGCGCGACGCGTTCGCGCAATTCGGGTTGCGGCGTTCGCCGCCGCGCCACTACCTGTACGCCGCCGCGATCTGCGCGGCGATCACCGGTGTCGCGAGCGTCGTGTCCGAGCGGCTCGACCTCACGAACCTCGTGATGCTGTACCTGCTCGGCGTCGTGTTCTCGGCCGTGCGACTCGGGCGCGGCCCGGGCGTGCTGCAGTCGTTCCTGTCGGTCGCCGCGTTCGATTTCTTCTTCGTGCCGCCGCGCATGTCGTTCTCGGTCAGCGACACGCAGTACCTGCTGACCTTCTTCGGGATGCTGCTGACGTCGCTCGTGATCAGTCACCTGACGTCGACGCTGACGCGCCAGGCGAGCATCGCGCAGCGCCGCGAGCGCCGCACCGGCGCGATCTACGCGATGGCGCGCGAGCTCGGCGCGGCGCTGACGACCGAGCAGATCGTCGAGATCGGCAGCCGCCACGTGGGCGAGGTGTTCCGCGCGCGCGTCGCGTTCCTGCTGCCCGACAGCGCGGACCAGGTGCGGCAGAAGATCGAGGAACCCGACGCGGCCGTCACGCTGACGGGCGCGGATCTCGACAGCGACGTCGGCCAGTGGGTGTACGACCAGCAGAAGCCGGCCGGCCGCGGCACCGACACGCTGCCCGCCGCCGCCGCGCTGTACCTGCCGCTGAAGGCGCCGATGCGTACGCGCGGCGTGCTCGCGGTCGCGTCGCGCGAGCCGCGCGAGCTCGAGGTGCCCGAGCAGCAGCGGATGCTCGACGCGTTCGCCGCGCAGATCGCGCTTGCGCTCGAGCGCGTGCACTACGTCGAGATCGCGCGCGACGCGCTCGTCAACATGGAATCCGAGCGGCTGCGCAACTCGCTGCTGTCGGCGATCTCGCACGACCTGCGCACGCCGCTCACGACGATCGTCGGCTTTTCGTCGATGCTCGCGAACGGTCGCGCGGCCGCGCAGGACGGCGACGCCGCGGCGGCCGAACGCTTCGCGCAGCGCGAGGGCGAGCTGGTCGACGCGATCCACGACGAGGCGCTGCGGATGACGGGCATCGTCACCAACCTGCTCGACATGGCGCGGCTGCAGGCCGGCAGCCTGCAGCTCAAGCGCCAGTGGTCGCTGCTCGAGGAAACCGTCGGCGCCGCGCTCGCCGCGTGCAAGCGCGTGCTCGCGCGGCATCCGGCGCGCGTGTCGCTGCCGGCCGACCTGCCGCTCCTGCAGATGGACGCGGTGCTGATGGAGCGGCTGTTCACCAACCTGTTCGAGAACGCGGCGAAATACACACCGGCCGACGCGCCGATCGACATCGGCGCCGAACGCGTGACCGACGACGGCCAGCCCTTCGTGCGCGTGCACGTCGACGATCACGGCCCGGGCCTGCCGGCCGGGATGGAAACGCGGATCTTCGACAAGTTCACGCGCGGCGAAAAGGAATCGGCGACGCCGGGCATCGGGCTCGGTCTCGCGATCTGCCGCGCGATCGTCGAGGCGCATGGCGGTAGAATCGGCGCGCTCAACCGTACCGCGCCCGACGGCCGCGTGACGGGCGCGCGCTTCTGGTTCACGCTGCCGGTCGACACGCCGCCGGCCGTGCCTGCCGTACCCGACGACGAAATCGACGTGCCCGGCGCGTCGTCTCCCTCCGAGCCATTGCCAGACCATGAGTGAACCGAGCCTGACCGTCGTCCTGATCGAGGACGAAAAACAGATCCGCCGCTTCGTGCGCGCCGCGCTCGAAGAGGAGGACATCGCCGTGTTCGAGGCGGAGACGGGCAAGCAGGGATTGATCGACGCGGCGACCCGCAAGCCCGATCTCGTGATCGTCGACCTCGGCCTGCCGGACACCGATGGCCTCGACGTGATCCGCGAGCTGCGCGGCTGGTCCGAGGTGCCGGTGATCGTGCTGTCCGCGCGCACCCAGGAAGAGGAGAAGGTCGCCGCGCTCGATGCCGGCGCCGACGACTACCTGACCAAGCCGTTCGGCGTGTCCGAGCTGCGCGCGCGGATCCGCGCGCAACTGCGCCGGCGCAACCAGGGCGGCGCGAACGAGTCGCCGAAGGTGAGCTTCGGCACGGTGAGCGTCGATCTCGCGCTGCGCCAGGTGTGGCGCGACGGCGAGATCGTGCACCTGACGCCGCTCGAGTACCGGCTGCTCGCGACGCTCGTGCGGCACGCGGGGCGCGTGCTCACGCATCGCCAGCTGCTGCGCGACGTGTGGGGGCCGTCGCACGTCGAGAGCCATCACTATCTGCGCATCTACATGGCGCACCTGCGCCAGAAGCTCGAGCGCGATCCCGCGCAGCCCGAGCATATCGTCACCGAAACGGGCGTCGGCTACCGGCTCGTCGGCGCTGCGTGACGTCCGTGGCGCGCCGCGCGATGCGGCCGGAATGCAAGGCCGCACGCCGGTGAAGTTGCTTCGGCGCGACATTGCCGCCGCATGCGCGGGCCGCGCACACCGGCCACGGATTCCCCGCTATGCTGACCGTTCCGCGAACGAAATCGAGGAGCGTGCAATGTCCGTCCGTCTGGTCGTCATCTGTGCGCTGGCGCTCGCTGCGCCCGGCGCGTTTGCCCAGCCGCTGCCGCCCGGGCAGCAGCCTTCGGCGCCGCAACAGGCGCTCGCCAATCCCGCGTCGGTCAACTGCGAGAAGCTCGGCGGCCGCCATGTGATCCGCAACCTGTCGAGCGGGCAGGTCGGCATGTGCGTGTTCAAGGACGGCCGGGTGTGCGACGAATGGGCGCTGTACCGCGACGACCGTTGCGTCGGCGGCGGCGGCGCCAAACGCGTGTCGAACTGAGACCGGGCAGGCCGGGCGGCGGTGCGCGGGCCACGCGTCGCAGCGATCCCTCCGTTCGCCCCCGGCCGGTGCATCCGGCATGCCCGTAAGCGTCTTGTTATACTCGGCGCCGCCCGGGGACGACCCCGGGCCATTCGCTTCAACGGGGACGGCCCCATCCGATCCGGAGTACGTCGAGATGGCGTGGGTATGGTTGTTGATCGCCGGTTTGCTGGAAGTGGCCTGGGCGGCCGGCATGAAATCGTCCGAGGGTTTCACGAAGCTCGGACCGTCGGTGTTGACGATCGTGGCGGCGCTCGCCAGCTTCGGGCTGCTCGCGGTCGCGATGCGCCAGTTGCCGCTCGGCACCGCGTATGCGGTATGGACCGGCATCGGCGCGATCGGCGCGTTCGTGTTCGGGATCGTGATGATGGGCGAGGCGCTCACCGCCGCCCGCGTCGCGAGCGCGTCGCTGATCGTGCTCGGGCTGATCGGCCTGAAGCTGTCGTCGGCTGCGTGACGCCGCCGTGCCGGACGCCGGCCGGCGCCCGCGCCCGGCCATGACGCACTGCGGAATTGCGGCGGCCCGCCTGCCAGCCTGTCTATAATGGAACGCATTCGGGCCTGAATGCCGCTGCGCCGTTCCCGGCAGGCGGCACCGGTTGCCACGCGCCGCGCGGCCGGTCATACCGACTCGATCCGATCAATCGGCAAAGCGCACGGAAAGTGCAAGGAGACGGCCATGATCGAAGCCATTTCGCTCGGCGCGGGGCTCGCGTGGGCGAGCGGGCTGCGCCTTTACCTGACGGTGCTGATCGCCGGCGTGCTCGCGCGGGTCGGCTGGCTCCATTTGCCCGACACGCTGGCGGTGCTGACGTCGCCGTGGGTCATCGGCGCCGCCGCCGTGCTCGCCGTCACCGAATTCCTTGCCGACAAGATTCCCGCGTTCGATTCGCTGTGGGACGCGGTCCACACCTTCATCCGCATTCCGGCCGGCGCGGTGCTGGCCGCCGGTGCGCTCGGCCATGCCGACCCGACCGTGCTCGCGGTCGCCGGGCTGGCCGGCGGCTCGCTCGCCGGTGCCGCGCACGTCGCGAAGGCTGGCACGCGCGCGCTGATCAACCTGTCTCCCGAGCCGATCTCGAACTGGGTCGCATCGTCCACCGAAGACGGCCTCGTGTTCGGCGGCCTCGCACTCGCGTTCTTCGTTCCGCTCGCGTTCCTCGTGCTGCTCGCGGCGTTCATCGCGGCGTCGGCCTGGGCGCTGCCGCGTCTGTGGCGCGGCGTGTCGGGCGGCTTCCGCGGGATGGCGAACCACATGGTGTCGCGGCTCAACTCGATCGGGGGCAAGCGCGATTGAAGGCGCCGTCAACCGCCGAGCGACAGCGTCCTGACCCTTCGCCGGCCGGGCGGCCCGGCCATGCCGGCCGCTTCGGCTGGCACGACCTGATCCGCCAGGCCGCACGGATGACCGCACGCGACTGGCGTGCCGGCGAACTGACGCTGCTGGTGCTCGCGCTGGTGCTCGCGGTCGCCGCGCTGACGAGCGTCGGTTTCCTCGCCGACCGGTTGCGCCAGGGGCTCGAGCGCGACGCGCGCCAGATGCTCGGCGCCGATTTCGTCGTGCGTGCCGACCATCCCGTCGATCCGTCGTTCGATCGCGAGGCGCGCGCGCTCGGCCTGCGCACCGCGACGACCGCGATCTTCCCGAGCATGATCGCGTCGGCCGCCGGCCGGCAGGCGAGCGACGCGGCGCCCGCGCGCCTCGCGGCCGTGAAGGCCGTGTCGCCCGGCTATCCGCTGCGCGGCGCGGTCGAGATCGTGCCGGCCGGCACCGCCGCCGCGCACAAGGCGGCCGCGATTCCCGCGCCCGGCACCGTGTGGGCCGATCCCGCGCTGCTCGATGCTTTGCATCTGAAGGCGGGGGATACCGTGCGTGTCGGGTTGCGCACGTTCACGGTCGCCGCGTCGATCTCCCGCGAACTCGATCGCGGCTTCTCGTTCGTCAATTTCTCGCCGCGGCTGATGATGCGCGCGGACGAGCTTGCCGCGACCGGACTCACCGGCTACGGCAGCCGCGTCACGTACCGGCTGCTGGTCGCCGGCGACCCGGCGGCCGTCGCGCGCTTCGAGGCCTATGCGCACGGGCGCGTCGACGGCGGCAAGCTGCGCGGCGTCGGTCTCGAATCGCTGCAGGAAGGCCAGCCGCAAGTGCGCCAGACGCTCGATCGTGCGCGCCATTTCCTGACGCTCGTCGCGCTCCTGACCGCACTGCTCGCGGCGGTCGCGATCGCGATGGCCGCGCAGCGCTACATGCGGCGCCATCTGGACGGCTGCGCGACGATGCGCTGCCTCGGCGTAAGCCGGCGCACGCTCGGCGCGCTGTTCGCGCTCGAATTCGCCGGCCTCGGCATCGTCTCGGGCGTCGCCGGCGCGGTGCTCGGCTACGGCGGCCACTGGGCGCTCCTGGCGGCGCTCGGCGGCCTGATCGACGTCGCGCTGCCGCCGCCGACGCTTTGGCCCGCGCTCGTCGGTATCGGCACCGCGCTCGTGCTGCTGCTCGGCTTCGCGTTGCCGCCGCTCGCGCCGCTCACGCGCGTGCCGCCGGTGCGCGTGTTGCGGCGCGACTGGGGCGACGCGTCGCGCACCGCGTGGGCCGCGTATGCGCTCGGTGTCGTGCTGTTCGCGGGGCTGCTGATCGTCGCGGCGGGCAACCTGAAGCTCGGGCTGATCGTCACGGGCGGGTTCGCCGGCGCCCTGGTCGGTTTCTCGCTGATCGCGCGGCTCGTGCTGTACGCGGCGGCGCGCGCGGTGCGCGATGCGCACGTGGCGGCGGGCATCGGCTGGCGCTATGCGCTCGCGTCGCTGCACCGGCGCGGCACGGCGAGCGCGCTGCAGATCACCGCGCTCGCGCTGGGCCTGATGTGCCTGCTGCTGATCGCGATCACGCGCAACGATCTCGTCGCCGGCTGGCGGCAGTCGATGCCGCCCGATGCACCGAACCAGTTCCTGATCGACATCCAGCCCGACCAGCGCGACGACGTCGCGGCGTGGCTCGCCGCGCACGGCGTGCGCGATGCGGTGCCCGCGCCGACGGTGCGCGGCCGGCTCGTCGCGATCAACGGCAAGCCGGTGAACCCGCAAGCGTATCCGTCCGACGAGGCGCGCCGTCTCGTCGACCGCGAATTCAACCTTTCGTATACGACCGAGCTGCCGCCCGACAACCGGATCGTCGCAGGCGACTGGTTCGGCAATTCGGCCAGCCCGCAGATATCGATCGAGGCCGGGCTGGCGCAGACGCTGAACGTGAAGCCGGGCGACACGCTGCGCTTCGACGTGACGGGGCTGACGGTCGATGCGCCGATCACCAGCGTGCGCAAGCTCGACTGGGGCACGTTCCGCGTCAACTTCTTCGTGCTGATGCCGCCGCCGGTGCTGAAGGATTTCCCGGCCGTCTACCTGACGAGCTTCCACCAGCCGGCCGAGCAGGCGGCGCTGCTCGATCCGCTGATCGCGCGCTACCCGAACCTGACCGCGATCGACATCGCGCCGATCCTCGCGCAGCTGCAACGGATGATGCTGCAGGTGGTCGGCGCGGTGCAGTTCCTGTTTGCGTTCACGCTCGCGGCGGGCGTGCTGGTGCTGTACACGGCGCTGGCCGGCTCGCGCGACGAGCGCGTGCGCGAGGCCGCGCTGCTGCGCGCGCTCGGCGCGTCGCGCGCGCAGGTCAATGCGGTGCAGCGCGCGGAATTCATCGTCGTCGGCGCGCTGGCCGGCGCACTGGCTGCGGCGGGGGCGATCGCGGTCGGCTGGGTGCTCGCGTCGCGCGTGTTCGAGTTCCGGCTCGCCATCGATCCGTGGCTCGTGCCGGCCGGCATCGCGGCCGGCGTCGCGTGCGCCGGTGCGGCCGGCTGGCTGAGCCTGCATAATGTGTTGCGGCGCCCGGCGCTGCAGTCGCTGCGCGACGCGTGAGCGTCGCCGGCGGCCCCGACTATCCCGTTTCCGATTATCCGTATGACCGATGTGAATGATGAAGCGCCGTCGCAGCCGACGGCGTTCGAGCTCGTGGGCGGCGAAGCCCGCGTGCGCGAGATGGTGGACCGTTTTTACGACCTGATGGACCTCGAGCCCGAGTTCGCGGAGATTCGCGCGCTGCATCCGGCGTCGCTCGACGGCTCGCGCGACAAGCTGTTCTGGTTCCTGTGCGGCTGGCTCGGCGGCCCCGATCACTACATCAGCCGGTTCGGCCATCCGCGGCTGCGCGCCCGGCACCTGCCGTTCCCGATCGCGTCGGTCGAGCGCGATCAGTGGCTGCGCTGCATGGCGTGGGCGATGGAGGACGTCGGGTTGCCCGAGCCGCTGCGCGAACGGCTCATGCATTCGTTCTACGACACGGCCGACTGGATGCGCAACCGGCCCGGTTGATCGACCGGTACGCCGCTGTCCGGACGCCGGGCGAACTGCGTCTGGGCGGCCGGCGCGGTGCGGCGCGACACTGGTCGTTTCCCCATCGATACGAGGTTCGCCCGATGATGACCCAGGCCCTGTTTCGCGACGATGCCTATCTGACGCAGTGCGAGGCCGTCGTCGCGGCCGTCGGCGAAGACGGCATCCGGCTCGACCGCACCGTGTTCTATCCGCTCGGCGGCGGGCAGGCCGGCGACAGCGGCACGCTGACGCTGCCCGACGGCAGCACGATCGCGATCGTCGACACGCGCAAGGCGAAGTTCGAAGGCGCAACCCCCGACGATGCCGTGCACGTGCCCGAGGCGGGCCAGGAAGCGCGCGTCGCGGCGCTCGCACCCGGCGCGCGCGTGGTCGCGGACATCGACTGGCTGCGCCGCTACCGGCACATGCGGCTGCATACGGCCGCGCACCTGATGTGCGCGGTGCTGCCTTACCCGGTCGACGGCTGCAGCGTGACGGCCGACTACGTGCGGCTCGATTTCGCGACGTCGGACACGATCGACCGCGTCGACGTCGAGCGCCGTCTCGCGGAACTGGTCCACGGCGCGCATGCGGTCACGACCGAATGGATCACCGACGCGGAGATGGCCGAGCGCCCCGAGCTCGTGCGCACGATGAGCGTGAAGCCGCCGCTGGGGCTGGGCCGCGTGCGGCTGCTGCGCATCGAAGGTGTCGATCTGCAGCCGTGCGGCGGCACGCATGTGCGCAATTCGTCGGAAATCGGCGACCTGCGGGTCGCCAGACTTGAAAAGAAGAGTGCGCGGACACGGCGCCTCGTGCTGGAGTTTGCATGACGATCGACAACCTGACGGACAGCGCCGCGGCGCTCGATCCGCAAGCGCGCGAGATTCTCGATTTCTGGTTCGGCGAACCGGATTCGGCGGCGTTCGGCCATGCGCGCAAGGTGTGGTTCAACGGCGGCGCGGCGTTCGACGACGTGCTTCGTACGCGCTACGGTGCGTTGCTCGACGCCGCGTGCGACGGCGCGTGCGATCACTGGGCCGACACGCCGCTCGGCGCGCTCGCGCTGATCGTGGTCCTCGACCAGTTCTCGCGCAACATTCATCGCGGCACGCCGCGCGCGTTCGCCGCCGATCCGAGAGCGCTGGCCCTTGCGCGGCGCGTCGTCGCGGCCGGGTGGGACGCGCAGTTGCCGAGCGGCCATCACCGCGCGTTTGCGTACCTGCCGTTCGAACATGACGAGTCGGACGCGAGCCAGCGCGAGGCCGTGCGCCTGTGCGCTGGCATTCGCGGCGAGGCCGGGTGTGCGAGCTATCACGACTTCGCGTTGCGTCATGCGGCCGTGATCGGGCGTTTCGGCCGTTTTCCGCACCGGAACGCGATTCTCGGCCGTGCATCGACCGATGCGGAGGCGGCATTCCTGCGCGAGCCCGGCTCGTCGTTTTGACGGGCGGGATGGCGGGCATGAAGCCGTGCTCGCGCGCCGCTTGCCTGGTCTTGTGGAAATGACGACGGCGCCGTTTCGCGGCGCCGCCTTGCATTACTTCGTTTCGTGCGCTTCGGGCGTGCGCACGTAGACGCGCAGCAGCTCCTCGTCGTCGCCCGGGCGGGCGCCGGTCCAGAACAGTTTCCATTCGCTGCCCGGTGCCGGATCGACGGCCCGCACGCCCTGGACGATCATCCACGTGCAGCGCGTCGTCTTCGCGTCGTCGATCGGCGTGTGCTGGATACCGGAGAAGTAGTACATCATCGGCGCTTCCGATTCGCCGAGCCCGTGCAGGCTCGCCATGCAGTCGCCGTCGCTCCACTCGAGCGCGAGATGCGCGTTCAGGTCGTCGAACACCGATCGGTAGCTCTTCGCGACGTCGAGCCACGGCAGCAGCAGCGTATAAACGAGACCCCACGCGACCAGCGCGCCTGCGCCCCACGACAGCGCGCCGCGCCACAGGCCGGTCGTGCGCAGCTTCGGCAGCAGCGACAGCCAGCCGACCGTCAGCGCGAGCGCACCGATCACGAGCCCGGGCACGATCGGCATGGTCCAGTCGAGCGGCAGCCAGCGGCCGAGCACCGCGAGGTTCGCACGCGATGCACCGGGATCGGCCATGACCGCCCAGATCATCCACGCGAGCGCGACGACGGTGCCGAACAGCAGGCGGCTCAGGTAGTCCCATGCGAGATGCAGCCCGCGCGGCAGGCGTTCGATCGCCTGCGCGGCGACCAGCGCGAGCGGCGCGAAGAACGGCAGGATGTAGAGCTGGCGCGAGGTCGCGGACACTTGCAGCACCGCGAGGCCGATCCCGGCGAACAGCACGGGCAGCGCGATGCGCGGCGTGCGCCAGTCGCGCCATGCGCCGCGCGCCAGTGCGACGATCGCGAGCGGCGCGACCGGGAAGCCGAGCAGCAGGAACGCACGCAGGATGAAGAACGGCTTGTCGTTTTCCGCACCGAGTTCCGGCACCGAGAAACCGAAGAAGCGGCCGACGTTGTTGTCCCAGAACCACGTCATGAACAGCGTCTCGGAACGCAGGAACAGCGCGGTCGGCCAGATGAGCGCGAACGGTGCGAACACCAGCGCGGCGACGCCGAGCGAGCGTGCGAACGCGCGCGTACGGCAGGCGGGGTAGAGCACCAGCGCGCCCGTGAGCGTGGCCGCGAACACGAGCGGCACGAATAGCCCCTTCGCCATCAGCGCGATGCCGACACCCGCGCCGAAGAGCGGCGCGGCCCAGCGGCCGGACGGCCGCACCGGCAGCCCGTGCCGCAGCTGCCGCGCCTGCGCGACGTGCCGCATCACGAGCTCGAGCAGGCCGCAGAAGCCCATTGCGGTGCCGGCGAACAGCGCGACGTCCGTCATCATGTCGTGCACGTGCTTGATCACGACGAGCGTGCCCGCGCTCAGCACGACGGGGCCGATCACGCGCAGGTCGAGCCAGCTGTCGGCCCGGCCGGCACTGCGGGCCGCGCGAGCGATGAAGCCGAACGCGAGCGCCGCGAACAGCGCGCTCGCGAGCCGTGCCGCGTCGTGCAGCGGCATTACCCGCTGCAGCAGCCACGCGAGGCTCGTCGCGACCCATGCGTAGAGCGGCGGCTTTTCCATGAACGGCTGGCCGGCGCTGGTCGGCACGACGAAGTCGCCCGTCTCGAGCATGTGCTGGATGATGCCGAACGTATAGGTTTCGTCCTGCTTCCACGGATCGTGGCCGAGCACGCCCGGCAGCGTATACGCGCACACCAGCGCGGCAACCAGCAGCCAGACGCGCCAGCCGAGCCGGAGGACGCGATCGCGGGTGGCGTTCGGTGCGGCGGCGCCGGCCACGGCAGGCGTGCCGGCGCCATCGAGTGTCGCGCTGAGGTTGGGATCGGCGGCTGAGCGTGCGTGCGCGGCCGAAGCGGGCACGGCCGTGCGTCGCCGGCCGGGCGCTGCGGTTCCTGGCATGGAAAAGATCTCGGTCGGGTCAAGCCGGTCCGGCGACATGGGCCGGGACCAATAAGGGTCGCATCGAGGCGAAATGACAGCCGGATGACCGGCCGTTTTTGGCTTGGCGCTAGTAGAACACGGAACCGTTACGGATGTTTACCGAAACAGCCGCGATATTGTGGAGATTTGTGGTGTCGTGACCACGGACGGCCGCGGTCGGCCGTTTTTCCGCCTTTTGGGGCGGGATTACCGGCCGCCGCCGACGTCGAGCAGGGCGCCCGTCGTGTAAGACGCCGCGTCGCCGAGCAGCCAGACGATCGCTTCCGCGATCTCCTGCGCTTCGCCGGCGCGGCCGAGCGGCGTCTGCGCGCCGAGGCGTGCCGCGCGGCCCGGCTGGCCGCCGCTCGCGTGGATTTCCGTCTCGATCAGGCCGGGGCGCACCGCGTTGACGCGTACGCCGTGCGGGCCGAGTTCCTTCGCGAGGCCGACCGTCAGCGAATCGACCGCGCCCTTCGAGCCCGCGTAGTCGACGTACTCGTTCGGCGAGCCGAGCCGGGACGCGATCGACGACACGTTGACGATCGCGCCGCCGCGCCCGCCGCGATCGGTGGACAGCCGGCGCGCGGCTTCGCGCGCGCACAGGTAGGCGCCGAGCACGTTGGTGTCGAACATCCGCCGCAGCCGTTCGACCGGCATGTCGGCGAGCGGCAGCGACGGCGCGACGATCCCCGCATTGTTGACGAGCGCGTCGAGGCGACCGAACGCGGTCGCGACCGTATCGAACATCGCGATGACGTCCGCTTCGTTCGCGACGTCGCCGGCGACGACGCACGCGCGGGCGCCGGCGTCGCGAACGGCTTGCGCGGTCAGTTCGGCGGCCGCCGCGTCGCGCGCGTAGTTGATGCCGACGTCCCAGCCGCGCCCGGCCGCGAGCACGGCGGTCGCGCGGCCGATGCCGCGGCTCGCGCCGGTGATGAGGACAGCCTTGCGCTCGGACGGTGCGGGCATCGCGTGCGGCTCCTGATGAAGGTTACTTGGCCGCGTCGGTTGCCCACTTGTCCTGGGCGAGCGGCTGGTAGCGGCGCAGCTGTTCGATCAGCGCGACCGGTTCGGCGTCGATGCACAGCGCGTCGAAGTAGGCCGGGCGCATGAAGCCTTCGTCGACCGTATGGCGCAGCAGCGCGATCAACGGATCGTAGAACGAATCGATGTTGTACAGCGCGACGGGCTTGCGGTGATAGCCGAGCTGCGCCCACGTATAGACCTCGAAGAATTCCTCGAGCGTGCCGGCGCCGCCGGGCATCGCGACGAACGCGTCGGACAGGTCGGCCATCATCTTCTTGCGGTGGTGCATGTCGGGTACGACGTGCAGTTCGGACAGCCCCGTATGGCCGACTTCCTTGTCGACGAGCAACTCGGGGATCACGCCGACCGCACGGCCGCCGGCCGCCATCACTTCATCGGCGATCACGCCCATCAAACCGACGCGGCCGCCGCCGTAGACGAGCGTGAGGCCCGCATCGACGAGCGCGCGGCCGAATGCGCGCGCGGCGTCCGCATAGACGGGCCGCACGCCGGACGACGAGCCGCAGTACACACAGACTGCCTTCATTGTTTCGTATCCTTCGCGGCGGGCTTGGCGGCGACCGGGCTGCCCGCGGGGCGCGGCGAACCGTCGCGCGGCGGCAGGTAGTCGGTGAACTGGCGCTTGGGCAGCTTGCCGGAGACGAGATCGTCGAACAGCTGGCGCGAACGGCCGCGCAGGTACGGGGCCATGATCGAGATCACGTGCATGCTCACCTGGTGCAGCTCTTCGCGGATCGCGTCCTGGTCGTTGTACTTGCGCGGATGCATCACGTACTGATACGACAGCCAGTACGTCGAGATCACCGCCATGTTGGTGGCGATGACTTCGATCTCGGCGGGCGTCGCGACCATTTCGGCGTCGGACACGAGCAGTTCGCACATCTCGTGCGCGAAGCGCACCTTGTGGCTGATGATCTGCTTGAAGTGCGTCTCGAGCGTGCGGTTGCGCGCGAGCAGGTCGTTGAGGTCGCGATACAGGAACCGGTAGGTCCACATGAAATCGGCCATGTACTGCAGGTACGACCAGGTCTCGTCGATCGTCGGACGGTGATCTTCGGGGAAGCGCAGCCGCCGTTCGATCTGCTGCTCGAACTGCGCGAAGATGCTGTTGATGATGTCGTCCTTGTTGCGGAAATGGTAGTACAGGTTGCCTGGACTGATTTCCATTTCCTCGGCGATCGTCGTGGTCGTGACGTTCGGCTCGCCGATCTCGTTGAAGAGTTTCAACGACAACTCGAGAATCCGTTCGCGGGTGCGGCGGGGAGGTTTCGCTTCCATGTCGTCCGGCCCTGTGTGTGCCGGACTGGCGGGCGCTGCAATCGATGCTGCGGGATTCGTCCGGCGCGGGTTGCTGTTCTAAGTCTGGCGGACGATTATAAACCGCGGTTTCCTTGCATCGGGCGCATTTCGTGATCGCGATGCGTTCCGCGCATGGTGCGCCGCCGCACGCGGGCGGCGTCGCGGGGGTTGCTAGAAGCCGAGCCAGCGGGCGATCACCGGCCCGAGCACGAAGCCCCACGTCGTCACGCACGCGAACAGCGCGACCGTGACCGCCGCGCTGCCGAGATCCTTCGCGCGCTTCGACAATTCGTGGCGCTCGAGCGAGATGCGGTCGATCGCGGCCTCGACGCTCGAGTTCAGCAGCTCGACGATCAGCACGAGCAGCACCGACGCGATCAGCAGCGCGCGCGATGCGGCGGGGACCGGTGAGAACGCACCGATCGGCAGCATCAGCGCGGCGAGCGTGAGCTCCTGGCGAAACGCGCTCTCCTCGCGGATCGCGACGCGAAACCCGTTCAGCGAATGCTTGAGCGCGTACCACGCGCGCGTGATGCCGCGGTGGCGCTTGTACGGGTTCGGCGGCAGCGGCGCCAGGCGATCGTCGGGGCCGAGCGGTTCGTGCGGGTGCACGTCCGCGTCGGCGTGCGGCTCTTCTTCGTCGAACGGACGATGCAGTGGCGCCGTGATGGCAGGGGACGGAGTCTTGTCGTTCAGGTCTCGTTTCAAACGGCGGCACCTTCGGCGGGCGAGTACGCAGTCTTCGGCAGCGGCTTCAGATGCGACGCGAACTGCTCGGACGCCGCGCGCCACGAGAAGCGTTCGGCCCACGCGCGGGCCGTCTCGCGTTCAATCTTCAGCGCCTCCAGGCAGGCTTCCTGCAGGTCTTCGTGCATCGCGCCGGCAGCGCCCCCGCCGAGCACGTCGATCGGGCCCGTGACGGGGTAGGCGGCGACCGGCGTGCCGCACGCGAGCGCTTCCAGCAGCACGAGGCCGAACGTGTCGGTGCGACTCGGGAACACGAACACGTCGGCCGCAGCATACACCTTGGCGAGCTCGGCTTGCGACAGTACGCCAAGATAGTTCGCTTCCGGGTAGCGCGACTTCAGCTCGGCGAGCGCCGGACCTTCGCCCGCGACCCACTTCGAGCCGGGCAGGTCGAGGCGCAGGAACGCCTCGACGTTCTTCTCGATCGCGACGCGGCCCACGTACAGGAAGATCGGCCGGGCGGTGTTGAGCACCTTCGACTCCATCGGCCGGAAGATGTCGAGATCGACGCCGCGCGTCCACAGCACGACGTTCGTGAAGCCGAACTTCTCGAGATCCTGCTTCACGACCGGGGTCGGCGCCATCACCGCGAGCGACGGCCCGTGGAACCAGTGCAGGAACTTGTAGGTCGCCGACAGCGGAATCCCGAAGCGCGCCTGCACGTATTCCGGAAAGCGCGTGTGATACGCGGTCGTGTACGGCAGCTTGCGCGCGCGTGCATAGCGTCGCGCGGCGAGGCCGAGCGGGCCTTCGGTCGCGATGTGCAGCGCGTCGGGGGCGAACGCATCGATCCGCGCGCGCAGCGTGCGGTACGGCAGGATCGACAGGCGGATCTCGGGATAGGTCGGGCAGGGCACCGTGCGGAATTCCAGCGGCGTCAGCATTTCGACCCGGTGGCCGAGCGCGGTGAGTTCACGGGTGGTGCTCTTCAGCGTGCGCACGACGCCGTTGACCTGCGGTTCCCACGCGTCGGTGACGATCATGATCTTCATCGCGGCATGTGTCCTGTAAGTGGAGTTGTGTCAGGCAGTGGCCTTGGCCTTGCGCGACGGGGCAGCGGACGGCGCGGTGCGCATCGCCGTCCAGTAGACGACCTTCAGTTCGCCTTCCATCGTCTCGACGAGCGCGGACAGGCTCTCGACCCAGTCGCCGTCGTTGCAGTACAGCACGCCGTCGATGTCGCGGATCTCCGCCTTGTGGATGTGCCCGCACACGACGCCGTCGCAGCCGCGGCGGCGCGCCTCGTCGGTCATCACCGTCTCGAACTGCGAGATGAAGTTCACCGCGTTCTTCACCTGATGCTTCAGGTACTGCGACAGCGACCAGTACTGGAAGCCCAGCCGGCTGCGGATCCGGTTGAACCAGCGGTTCAGCACGAGGATCAGCGTGTAGAGCGTGTCGCCGAGATACGCGAGCCATTTCGCGTGCTGGATCACGCCGTCGAACAGGTCGCCGTGCACGATCCACAAACGTTTGCCGGCGAGCGTCGTGTGGAACGCCTCGCCGCGCACCTGGATGTCGCCGAACGCGAGGTCGCAGAACTGCCGCGCGCCTTCGTCGTGGTTGCCCGGGATGTAGACGACCTGCGTGCCCTTGCGCGCCTTGCGCAGCACCTTCTGCACGACGTCGTTGTGCGCCTGCGGCCAGTACCAGCCCTTCTTCAGCTGCCAGCCGTCGATGATGTCGCCGACGAGGTACAGGTATTCCGAATCGTTGTGGCGCAGGAAATCGAGCAGGTACGGCGCCTGGCAGCCGCTCGAGCCGAGATGGATGTCGGACAGCCAGATCGTGCGGTAGCGATGCGTGGACGGCTCGGGGTCGTCGCGCTGCGTGACGTGTGCGGCCGCCGGTTCGTGCGGCGAAAGGGCATCGGTTGCGGCCGAGCCGGACAGGAAGGCGGTGACGGCGCGGGCGCCGAGCGGTTGACGGAACAGGGAGGTCGCGGACGTTTTCTGGCCCATGCATGACTCGCGCCGGTTGACATTACCGGCATTGCGCCATGCGGGCGTGACCATGCCGTGACAGTCACGAGACGTTCTTATTACTGTCGTCGCGGCGTGTTTAGCAGTGAATGTGGCGGTGTTGCGTAATCTGCCGAACCGACCGGCCTGCGGTTACCGTGCAAGCCGCGCGGGGCGGGCGTGTGGGCGGTTTCGAGGGGTTTTATCTGATGAATGCACGAATGCACGAATGCACGGATGCACGGATGCACGGATGCACGGATGCACGGAGCCGTCCCGCGATCACGCGAACCGCGCGGGTCAGCGCGGAATCGCGACGATGCGTGTGCGGGCGATGCGGTCGTGCGGAAACTGGCGATCGGTATGCAGGCGGGCGGCGCCGGCCCATACGACGATCCATGCGGCGGCGAGCGCGAGCGTGACGGGCACCGACAGGCCGAGGAGCGGATGCAGTGCGAGCGGCGGCAGGAACCACAGCCAGCCGAGCGCGTAGCGGACGAGCGCGTGGCCGGCGTTCAGCGGCCGGCCGCTCGACGATTCGAGCCGCAGCCGCCAGGTCTTCATCGGCAGCGTCTGGCCGCCATGGGTCCAGAACCAGACGAAGTACGCGCCGACGACGAGTGCGATCCACGCGGCGAGCAGGTTGTGATGGACGAGGCCGTTGCGCTGCTGCGTCGCGAGGCTGAAGGCGAGGGCGGCGAAGAATACGACGCCGAACAGCAGCACGGCTTCGTACAGCATCGCCGCGAGGCGCCGCCGCACGGACGGCGCGGCGGCGACGGCCGGGGCCTCGGGTGCGGGGGCGCTTGCCACGGCGGGTCAGGAACCCTTGAACATCGACGGCGCGTCGGCCGGCGACACGGGCGTGACGGTCGCGGGTGCGGGGGCGGTGCCGGACGTGGCCGATGCGGTCACCGGCGGCGCGCCGGCGCCGACCGATGCGGGCGCCGGTGCCGCAACAGGGTTGCTCGCCGGATGTTCGTGCGAATTGACGAGGCGGCGCACGTCGCGGTCGGCGACGGTCGGCGGCGCGCTGACGACGCTCGGCCGGCGCCGGCGCTCGGTCGCGGCGAGGCGCTGCTTCTGTTCTTCGGGCAGTTGCTGGTAGGCCTTCCATGCGCGCTCGCGCGCCTGCGCGGAAAGCTCCTTCGCGCTCTGGTAATTCTCGCGCGCGACGCGGCGCTGCTCGGGCGTCATCCGCGCCCACTCGGACATCCTGTCCTGCAGGTGCTTCTGCTCATCGGGCGTCAATTTCGCGAAACGGGACGCGATCTTCAGCCATTTGCGCTTGCGCGCATCGCTGAAGCCATCCCACTGATCGGCGAATGGCGCGAGTGCCTCGCGTTGCGCGGGCGTCAGGCGCGCCCACGAGAGCGGGCCGTTGGCGGCCGGCAGCGGCAGGGGCAGCGGGGCGAGTTCGGTGGTCAGGCCGGCTGCGGCCGAGGTCGGCGCGGGCGCGCTGCTGGCCGCGGCGGAGACCGTCGCGGGGGGCGGGTTGAATCGGGAATAGGTGGCGACGTAGGAAATGGCGATCGCGATCACGCATCCGAAAAATACGGCCAGGCCGCGTTTCTGACTCACCCGTGCGATCCCCTCGTTATTGTCTGTTTGTTAGCGTGTGTGCGAAAGATACGCGTTGAACCCGTGATCGAGATACGCGTTGAGCGGCAGGTCGTCGCTGAGCATCGCCGCGTCGATGTCGGCGAGTTCGGCGGTGCGCTGCATGTCTTCCCAGTACGCGATGCCGACGAGCCCCGCGAGCAGCAGCGCGAGCGGCCACGCGCGCAGCAGGCGGCGCGCGAACGACGTCTGCGGACGGCTCGCGGGCGGCGTGCCGTATGCGGCGGCGGCACCGGCGAAGGCGGGCACGAACACCGGCGCGGTGGCGGCTTCCGGCTTCTTGCGCGCGAGCGCGGCCCGGCGCGCGACGGCCAGACGATCGGTGGTCGCGGCAGGCAGCGCCGCGGCACGTTCGTCCAGTGCGCGGCGGACCTTCAGCGCGAATTCGTGTTCTCGATTTACGGGAGCGGAGCTCATAGCGTGATTCCTTTGGCCTTGAGCGCTTGCGCCAGGGCATGGGTGGCTCGCGAGCAGTGCGTCTTGACGCTGCCTTCGGAGCACCCCATTGCGGCGGCAGTCTCGGCGACATCCATATCTTCCCAATAACGCATCAGGAACGCTTCCCGTTGACGCGTCGGAAGTTTCTGGATTTCTTCGTCGATCAGGGCCAGAACCTGCTCCCGCTCGAGGCGGTGCTCGGTGCTCTCGACACCTGCATTGTCGTCCGCGGACTCGAGCGTTTCCAGCGGATCGAAGTCCTCGTCGTCCGTATTGTTGAGCGACGAGAACAGCGTGACCCAGGTGTTGCGGACCTTCTGCCGGCGGAACCAGTCGTGGATCGCGTTCTGCAGGATCCGCTGGAACAGCAGCGGCAGTTCGGCCGCCGGCCGGTCGCCGTATTTCTCCGCCAGCTTGATCATCGCGTCCTGCACGATGTCGAGCGACGCATCGTCGTCACGCACGGCGTACGCAGCCTGCTTGAACGCGCGCCTTTCGACGCCCGCCAGAAAGTCGGCGAGTTCCTTGTCTGATGCCATTCCGTAAAGGTATGCGCTGCGGACTGCGGCGTGTGAAAGGTCGAAAAATTTCGTAAAACCCGCGGATGCTAACAAATTTTCGCGCGACTTGGCACCGGTTGCGGCTCGCCCCGTTGCTTGCGAGCCGCGTCCGCGGCCCGCCGGGCGGGGCCCATGATGCGCTGCGGGATATTTTGCTTGACGACCCAATCATGACCCGCTATCGTCAGCGATTCGCAACATGAAGTGATGGTCTCATTTGAGGCTGGCCCAAGAAGCCCGCCCTTCAAACTGGACGCGCCGCTTGAACCCGAGCCACAAGCCCGGCAGAGAGCACCCGATCAATTTTTTGCCGAAAATTCGAAAGGTCAAAATGAACATGCCCAGCGCGGAATTCTCCACGTCGGAACCCCTTTCCCCTCCCGATAGCGACTCCATCGGCGCCACCGTGCTCATGAAGGCACTGGCCGACGAAAACGTCGAATTCATCTGGGGCTACCCCGGCGGCTCGGTACTCTACATCTACGACGAGCTTTACAAGCAGGACAAGATTCAGCACGTGCTGGTGCGCCACGAACAGGCGGCCGTGCACGCAGCCGATGCGTATGCGCGTTCCACCGGCAATGTCGGCGTCTGTCTCGTGACGTCCGGCCCCGGTGTCACCAATGCGGTGACCGGCATCGCGACGGCCTACATGGATTCGATCCCGATGGTCGTGATCAGCGGCCAGGTGCCGACTGCCGCGATCGGCCAGGACGCGTTCCAGGAATGCGATACGGTCGGCATCACGCGTCCGTGCGTGAAGCACAACTTCCTCGTGAAGGACGTGCGCGACCTCGCGGAAACCGTCAAGAAGGCGTTCTACATCGCCCGCACCGGCCGTCCGGGCCCGGTGCTGATCGACATCCCGAAGGACATCTCGAAGACGCCGTGCCAGTACGAGCCGGTCAAGAGCGTGTCGCTGCGCTCGTACAACCCCGTTACGAAGGGCCATTCGGGCCAGATCCGCAAGGCCGTGTCGCTGCTGCTGTCGGCGAAGCGTCCCTATATCTACACGGGCGGCGGCATCATCCTCGCCGATGCGGCACGCGAACTGAACCAGTTCGCCGACCTGCTCGGCTACCCGGTCACGAACACGCTGATGGGCCTCGGCGGCTATCGCGCGTCGGACAAGAAATTCCTCGGCATGCTCGGCATGCACGGCACCTACGAAGCGAACATGGCGATGCAGCACTGTGACGTGCTGATCGCGATCGGCGCGCGCTTCGACGACCGCGTGATCGGCGACCCGGCGCACTTCGCATCGCGTCCGCGCAAGATCATTCACATCGACATCGACCCGTCGTCGATCTCGAAGCGCGTGAAGGTCGACATCCCGATCGTCGGCGACGTGAAGGAAGTGCTGAAGGAGCTGATCGAGCAGTTGCAGACGGCCGAGCATGGCCCCGACACCGAAGCGCTCGCGCAATGGTGGAAGGACATCGAAAGCTGGCGCGCGAAAGACTGCCTGAAGTTCGACCGCGACAGCGAGATCATCAAGCCGCAGTACGTGGTCGAGAAGGCGTGGGAGCTGACGGACGGCAACGCGTTCGTGTGCTCGGACGTCGGCCAGCACCAGATGTGGGCTGCGCAGTTCTACCGTTTCAACAAGCCGCGTCGCTGGATCAACTCCGGCGGCCTCGGCACGATGGGCTTCGGCCTGCCGGCAGCGATGGGCGTCAAGATGGCGCACCCGGACGACGACGTGCTGTGCATCACGGGCGAAGGCTCGATCCAGATGTGCATCCAGGAACTGTCGACCTGCCTGCAGTACGACACGCCCGTGAAGATCATTTCGCTGAACAACCGCTATCTCGGCATGGTCCGCCAGTGGCAGCAGATCGAATACAGCAAGCGCTATTCGCATTCGTACATGGATGCGCTGCCCGACTTCGTGAAGCTCGCCGAAGCGTACGGCCATGTCGGCATGCGGATCGAAAAGACCTCGGATGTGGAGCCGGCGCTGAAGGAAGCGCTGCGCCTGAAGGACCGCACCGTGTTTCTCGACTTCCAGACCGATCCGACCGAAAACGTCTGGCCGATGGTACAGGCCGGCAAGGGCATCACCGAGATGCTGCTCGGATCGGAAGATCTGTAACGGCGCGACGCGCGTCCAGGCCGGGAGCGGCCGCCTTCACGAAGGGCGGTGCGGCACCGGGCGGCGCGCGGCGCGAGTGAATCGACACGGACACATTCTGGAAGAAGCGAACATGAGACACATCATTTCCGTCCTGCTGGAAAACGAACCGGGCGCGCTGTCGCGCGTGGTCGGTCTGTTTTCCGCACGCGGCTACAACATCGAAACCTTGACGGTGGCGCCGACCGAAGACCAATCGCTGTCGCGGCTCACCATCGTTTCCATTGGCTCCGACGACGTGATCGAACAGATCACGAAGCATCTGAACCGCCTGATCGAGGTGGTGAAAGTGGTGGACCTGACCGACGGTGCACACATCGAACGCGAGCTGATGCTGATCAAGGTACGTGCAGTGGGCAAGGAGCGCGAAGAAATGAAGCGGATGTCGGACATTTTCCGCGGCCGCATCATCGACGTGACCGAAAAGACCTACACGATCGAATTGACGGGCGCGAGCGACAAGCTCGACGCATTCATCCAGGGGCTGGACGCCACCGCGATCCTAGAGACCGTGCGTACCGGCAGCTCCGGCATCGGACGCGGCGAGCGCATCCTGAAGGTGTGATGCAGAAATTGCCAAAGAGGCACGCCGGGTGCGCCGTCATGTCCCGGCCCGCAGTACTCCATCTGAACGAATTGTTGAATTTTTGAATTAGCGAAGGAACCATCATGAACGTTTTCTACGACAAAGACGCTGACCTCTCCCTCATCAAGGGCAAGCAAGTCACGATCATCGGCTACGGCTCGCAAGGCCATGCACACGCACTGAACCTGAAGGACAGCGGCGTGAACGTGACGGTCGGCCTTCGCAAGGACGGCGCGTCGTGGAGCAAGGCTGAAAACGCAGGCCTCGCGGTCAAGGAAGTCGCGGAAGCGGTGAAGGGCGCGGACGTCGTCATGATGCTGCTGCCGGACGAGCAGATCGCCGACGTGTACGCGAAGGAAGTGCACGCGAACATCAAGCAGGGCGCCGCACTGGCATTCGCGCACGGCTTCAACGTCCACTACGGCCAGGTGATCCCGCGCGCCGACCTCGACGTGATCATGATCGCGCCGAAGGCCCCGGGCCACACCGTGCGCGGCACGTACTCGCAAGGTGGCGGCGTGCCGCACCTGATCGCGGTTGCGCAGAACAAGTCGGGCGCGGCACGCGACATCGCGCTGTCGTACGCGGCAGCGAACGGCGGCGGCCGTGCCGGCATCATCGAGACGAACTTCCGTGAAGAGACCGAAACCGACCTGTTCGGCGAGCAGGCCGTGCTGTGCGGCGGTACCGTCGAGCTGATCAAGGCAGGTTTCGAGACGCTGGTCGAAGCCGGCTACGCGCCGGAAATGGCGTACTTCGAGTGCCTGCACGAACTGAAGCTGATCGTCGACCTGATCTACGAAGGCGGCATCGCGAACATGAACTACTCGATCTCGAACAACGCCGAGTACGGCGAGTACGTGACGGGCCCGCGCGTCGTCACGGAAGAGACGAAGAAGGCGATGAAGCAGTGCCTGACCGACATCCAGACGGGCGAGTACGCCAAGAGCTTCATTCTCGAGAACAAGGCAGGCGCCCCGACGCTGCAGTCGCGCCGCCGCCTGACGGCCGAGCACCAGATCGAGCAGGTCGGTGCGAAGCTGCGCGCGATGATGCCGTGGATCGCGAAGAACAAGCTCGTCGACCAGACGAAGAACTAAGCACCGCGTGCTGCTCCGGCCCTTCGAGTGGAGGGTCGGTTTCAAAAAGCCGTCCGAAGGCAGCAGTGCCCCGGGCGGCTTTTGCTATCCTACGGGCTTTGGTGCGACACGCACGCTCGTGTCCGGGCAGTCCCAACGTAAGGGACATCGACTAGCGGTGTTAAGGAGGCGTCAGTACGAGCCTTACCAGCCGCGAAAAGTGCAATGTGGGCCTCATGAAGCCCGGCAGTCTTTGCACTTCTGGTAACGAGACGAACCCGGTATGGGTATGCCGGGTATCGCCATAGGCGACGTCCGGTGTGCTGAACTACGCCGGACTTCGCATTGCATTGACCTGATTACCGTCAGGTTCCGCCCAGTCAGCGGCTTCATCTCCGCTGACCAAGCGGATTGGAGTATGCAAATCCCGCGCCCTCGGGCTACGGATTCGTTACGCGATACGAGCGATAGCTCGGTGTGTCATTGTTCGGCCTCACCAGCAGCAAAGGTGAGTGAAGGGAACCTGCTGTACGACCAGCAGTAGCCTAGGAAGACATGCGCCACTGGTAACGGTGGGGTGTGAAGCTCTTCTGACAATGTAGCCTCCGGAAGTTTCGGGCATGCATGAGTCGCGAGACACGTGCGTGGAGACTCCCAGCAGCGATGGGGTCAAGGAGCTAGGCTGACCGACATGGTTAACGTAAGTGAACTGCTGATAAACCTCGTAAGTAGTGGAAGTGCCTAAGCTGCTGTCAGGCATGAACCAAAAGGTGTGCGGTCGGATAACCCGTTCAAAGCTCGGGTTACGTCGTCGCTGGACCGCCGGGGGAGAGGCAGAACCTAAATCGGTCGTGTGACATGCCGGGAACGTGGTAAGCCCGTATTGCTGCCAACGCGTGAGCGTTGGCAGGCGAACCGTGAGGAACGCTGTTGGCAGTGCGGGTATGGGAGGACGGAGAAAGCGAACGCCGGGCGGTAATGGTCCGGATAGAGGTTGAGACATCACCTCACGCGAAAGCGGGCAGACTTCCGTCTGGTCTACCGTCGCAAGACGGCTGACTAACCCTCAAGCTGAAATTGTGATTGCTGGTGGCTTCTTAGCCATCAGTGTTGTTCTTTTCCCTTGTGGGAGCAAAACGCTCCCGCAAGGGGCGTGTTGCTTTCCGCGAAGGGATTCACTTCTTTGAGCAGGAGAGCAGCATGAAAGTATCTGCCCGTGAGGGTGGGTCTGCGCTCTCCCACGCGCTGGACCACTGGCACGACGTCGATTGGCGTCGCGTGGAACGGAACGTGAGAGGGATGCAGATTCGAATTGCGAAGGCAACGCGGGAAGGTGACTGGCGCAGGGTGAAAGCCCTGCAACGGATGCTGACCCGCACGTTGTCCGCAAAGTTGTACGCGGTACGACGTGTTACGCAAAACCAAGGTGCGCGAACGGCTGGAGTCGATCGCGAACTGTGGGACACGCCTGAGAGCCGATGGGAAGCTGTCGGCAAGTTGAAGCGGCGCGGATACAAGCCTCTGCCATTACGGAGAGTCTTTATCCCCAAGGCCAATGGGAAGTTACGCCCTCTGGGCATACCGACCATGCGGGACAGGGCGATGCAAGCCCTGTACTTGCTGGCTTTGGAGCCGGTGTCGGAGTCGACGAGCGACCCGAACTCATATGGGTTTCGGGCCAATCGCTCAACGGCCGACGCTATGTCGCAGTTGTTTGTCTCGCTGTCTCAGAAGGCTTCGGCCCAATGGGTCTTGGAGGCGGACATCAAAGGCTGCTTCGACTACATCAACCATGACTGGCTGGTGAACCATGTCCCGATGGACAAGGAGATCCTCCGCAAGTGGTTGAAGGCTGGCCTGATTTACAAGGGGCAGCTACAGGCAACCGAGGCCGGTACGCCACAGGGAGGCATCATTTCCCCGACGCTGGCCAACGTGACGCTGAACGGGTTGGAGCGTGAATTGATCGAGCACTTGCGTGCGAGATTCGGGATCGCGAAAACCAAGAAGTTGAAAGTAAATGCGGTGCGATACGCAGACGACTTCGTGATCACCGGTGACTCGCAAGAGATACTGGCGAGCGAGGTCAAGCCTTGGGTTGAAGCATTCCTTGCGCAGCGAGGACTGCAACTTTCCGAGGAGAAGACGCGCATCGTGCACATTGACGAAGGCTTCGATTTCCTTGGGTGGAATTTCCGGAAGTACTCGGGAACGCTACTCATCAAACCGAGCAAGAAGAACGTGCAGACGTTCTATCGCAAGGTTGCGGAAACGATCGGCGGCAACAAGGCGGCAAAGCAGTCGGACTTGATTCGATTGCTGAGTCCGATGCTACGAGGGTGGGCGCAGTATCACCGCCCCGTGGTGGCAAAGCAGGCGTACAGCCGCATGGAGTCTTTGGTCTTTCAGAGGCTCTGGCGGTGGGCGAGGAGGCGGCACCCGAAGAAGAGGGCTGACTGGGTGAGAAAGAAATATTTCCACACGGTTGGAACTCGACACTGGGTATTCGCTGTCCGAGCGGTTCGCGAAGACGGTAGTCAGGGGCTGAATGAGCTGTACCACCTCAGTGGTACGGAAATCAAACGGCACAAGAAGATCAAGGGCGGCTACAACCCCTTTGATCCGGAGTGGGAGCAGTACGGCGAGCTGTTGCGGCAGGGGCGGATGGGAGACACCATGCGCTACCGAAAACAATGGGCGAGCCTGTACATGTCGCAGGGCGGGTTGTGTGCGCACTGCGGCTGTGCCCTGTCGGACGAGACGGGATGGCATGACCATCATCTGGAATACCGGATGAATGGCGGCACCGATGCTCTGTCCAACCGGGTTTTGCTTCACCCCGACTGTCACCGGCAGGTGCACGCCGGTAAAATTGCGGTAACTAAGCCGGTCCGACCCCAGGTCGGACTTTGATCTACATGTAGGCTCGAGCCGTATGCGGGGAAACTCGCACGTACGGTTCCTAGGGGGCCCCTTCTCCGCAAGGAGAGGGGGCTACCCTACCAATTCACCGAACACCGAACGAACCCATGAACTATCCTCATCCGATCATCGCGCGCGAAGGCTGGCCGTTCATCGCGATTGCAGCCGTCATCGCGTTGTTGATCCACGCCGTCGGGGGCTTCGGCTTCGCGTGGCCGTTCTGGCTGCTGCTCGTCTTCGTCGTCCAGTTCTTCCGCGATCCGCAGCGCCCGATCCCGGCGCAGCCGAATGCGGTGCTGTGCCCGGCCGACGGCCGCATCGTCGCGGTCGAGACCACGCAAGATCCGTACGCGAACCGCGAAGCGCTGAAGATCAGCGTGTTCATGAATGTCTTCAACGTTCACTCGCAGCGTTCGCCCGTCGACGGCGCGATCTCCAAGGTCGAGTACTTCCCGGGCGCGTTCCTGAACGCGGCGATCGACAAGGCGTCGACCGAGAACGAGCGCAATGCGGTCGTGATCCAGACGGCGAGCGGCAAGACCGTCACCGCCGTGCAGATCGCCGGCCTCGTCGCCCGCCGGATCCTCTGCTACGTGCGCGCCGGCGAGCCGCTGTCGCGCGGCCAGCGCTACGGTTTCATCCGCTTCGGTTCGCGCGTCGACGTGTATCTGCCGCTCGGCAGCCGCGCGAAGGTGTCGATCGGCGAGAAGGTCTACGCGTCGTCGACGATCCTCGCCGAGCTCGAACAGTAAGCGGCGGGGCGCACGATGGCCGCATTCAAACCGCGTCGGCCGCGTAACGGCTCCGGCCAGACGCCACGTCCGTTCCGCCGCAACAAGGGAATGGCGCCCGATCCCGCGCCGCTCGAGAGCCGCCGCGCCGCGCGCCAGCGGTTCCTGAAGACGCGCGGCATCTATCTGCTGCCGAACGCATTCACGACCGCCGCGCTGTTCTGCGGCTTCTTCGCGGTCGTGCAGGCGATGAACGTGCGCTTCGAGATCGCCGCGATCGCGATCTTCGTCGCGATGGTGCTCGACGGGATGGACGGGCGCGTCGCGCGGATGACGCATACGCAAAGCGCGTTCGGCGAACAGTTCGACAGCCTGTCGGACATGGTGTCGTTCGGCGTCGCCCCCGCGCTCGTGATGTACGAGTGGGTGCTGAAGGATCTCGGCCGCTGGGGCTGGCTCGCCGCGTTCGTCTATTGCTCGGGCGCCGCGCTGCGTCTCGCGCGCTTCAACACGAACATCGGCAGCGTCGACAAGCGCTTCTTCCAGGGCCTGCCGAGCCCGGCCGCCGCCGCGCTGATCGCCGGCTTCGTCTGGCTCGCGACCGACAACCGAGTGCCGATGAAGCTCGGCTGGCTGCCGTGGGTCGCGTTCGCACTGACGATCTATGCGGGCGTGACGATGGTGTCGAACGCACCGTTCTACAGCGGCAAGGCGCTCGACGTGCGGCACCGCGTGCCGTTCGCGGCGATCCTGCTGGTCGTCGTCGCGTTCGTGCTCGTGTCGTCCGATCCGCCGCTGATGCTGTTCTGCCTGTTCGTGCTGTACGGACTGTCCGGCTACGTGTTCTGGGCCTACATGGCCGTGCGCGGACGGGCGAATCCCGCGCGCTCGTCGCAACGCGACCACTGACGCGCAACCTGTCCGGAAACGGCGGCCTCGGAGATGATTCCGGGCCGCCGTTTTCATTTGCCCCTTTTTCGTGCGTCGGAGCCCGGTATCCCGGGTGCCGTCCGATTGCGCACCCGACGGAATGTCGCTATAGTCTTCGGCATGACTGCATTTCCCCGCCTCTCCCTCCTTCTAGCCGGTGCGCCGCTACGCGCGCTAGCTTTGGCGCGCCTGCCGCGCTGACCGTTCTCGCCCTCCGTCAAGCCTCGTCTGTTGTTGAGCGTCGCCAGCGGTGGCGCGATCTCATTACGTTCGATTCCCGTATAAAGAGCCCTGGAGCCCCCCATGACAGACAAGCTGATCATTTTCGATACGACGTTGCGTGACGGTGAACAATCGCCCGGCGCGTCGATGACGAAGGAAGAGAAAATCCGCATCGCGAAGCATCTCGAGCGGATGAAGGTCGACGTGATCGAGGCCGGTTTCGCGGCCAGCTCGAACGGCGATTTCGACGCGATCCACACGATCGCCGGTCTCGTGAAGGACAGCACGATCTGCTCGCTGGCGCGCGCCAACGACAAGGACATCCAGCGTGCGGCCGACGCGCTGAAGCCGGCCAACAGCTCGCGGATCCACACGTTCATCGCGACGTCGCCGCTGCACATGGAAAAGAAGCTGCGCATGACGCCGGACCAGGTGTTCGAGCAGGCGCGCCTCGCGGTGCGCTTCGCGCGCAAGTTCACTGACAACGTTGAATTCTCGCCGGAAGACGGCAGCCGTTCGGATCTCGACTTCCTGTGCCGGGTGCTGGAAGCGGTGATCGCCGAAGGGGCGACGACGATCAACATCGCCGACACGGTCGGCTACGGCGTGCCGGAACTCTACGGCAACCTCGTGAAGACGCTGCGCGAACGCATTCCGAACTCGGACAAGGCGATCTTCTCCGTGCATTGCCACAACGATCTCGGGATGGCGGTGGCGAACTCGCTCGCCGGCGTGAAGATCGGCGGCGCGCGCCAGGTCGAGTGCACGATCAATGGTCTCGGCGAGCGCGCGGGCAACACGTCGCTCGAGGAAATCGTGATGGCCGTGAAGACCCGCAAGGACTACTTCGGCCTCGACGTCGGCATCGACACGACGCAGATCGTGCCGACCTCGAAGCTCGTGTCGCAGATCACCGGTTTCGTCGTGCAGCCGAACAAGGCGGTGGTCGGCGCGAACGCGTTCGCGCACGCGTCGGGCATCCACCAGGACGGCGTGCTGAAGGCGCGCGACACCTACGAAATCATGCGCGCGGAAGACGTGGGCTGGACCGCGAACAAGATCGTGCTCGGCAAGCTGTCGGGTCGCAACGCGTTCAAGCAGCGCCTGCAGGAACTCGGCGTGTCGCTCGACAGCGAAGCCGAACTGAACGCCGCGTTCATGCGCTTCAAGGACCTCGCCGACCGCAAGGCCGAGATCTTCGACGAAGACATCATCGCGATCGTCTCGGAAGAATCGGCGCTCGCGCACGAGCAGGAGCACTTCAAGTTCGTGTCGCTGTCGCAGCGTTCGGAGACGGGCGAGCAGCCGCAGGCGAAGATCGTGTTCGCGGTCGAAGGCAAGGAAGTGACCGGCGAGGCACGCGGCAACGGGCCGGTCGACGCGACGTTCAACGCGATCGAGGGTGAAGTCGGCAGCGGTTCCGAACTGCTGCTGTACTCGGTGAACGCGATCACGACCGGCACGCAGGCGCAGGGCGAAGTGACGGTCCGGCTGTCGAAGAGCGGGCGGATCGTCAACGGTGTCGGCACCGATCCGGACATCGTCGCCGCGTCCGCGAAGGCGTACATCTCGGCGCTGAACAAGCTGCATTCGAAGGACGACAAGGTCAACCCGCAGCGCGCGTAAGCGCTGCGCGTCGAGCGCCCGAAGCACACGAAACGCCCCGTGCGGCCTCGCGCCGCGCGGGGCGTTTTTCATGCGCCGCTCATTCGGCGGCCGGCGCGCGGAACGACCAGCGGCGCGCGGCCGGGCGGGGCGCCGGGCTGCGGCGGCGGAATTCGACCGCGATCCCGCGCCGCGGCGCATCGGCGATGAACGCGTCGAGCAGTTCGAGCACGTCGTGGTCGATGTAGTCGGCGCGCGTCGCGTCGATGATCACGGCCGCGCGGTCCGGAATGTGCCGCAGGTGATGCTTGACCTGCACCTTGCCGAGGAACGACACGTCCTTGCGGAACGACAGCAGGAAGTGGTCGTCGTGCTGCGCGAGCGTGACGGGGCTCTTCAGGTTCGCCACCGCGACCGCCAGCACGCTGCAGGCGAGGCCGAGCGCGATGCCGAACAGGAGGTCGACCGCCAGCACGCCCGCGATCGTCGCGGCGAACGGCACGAACGCGGCCGGGCCCTGCTTCAGCACCGAGCGGAACAGCGCCGGTTTCGCGAGCTTGAAGCCGGTGTGGATCAGGATCGCCGCGAGGCTCGCGAGCGGGATCAGGTTGATCAGCCCGGTGAGCGCGAACACGCTGGCGAGCAGCAGGATCCCGTGCACGATCGCCGACATCCGGCTTTGGGCACCCGCGTTCACGTTGACCGAACTGCGCACGATCACCGACGTGATCGGCAGCCCGCCGACCGCGCCCGCGACGAGATTGCCGACGCCCTGGGCCTTGAGTTCGCGGTCCGGCTGGGTCGGCCGGCGCTTCGGATCGATCTGTTCGACCGCCTCCAGGCTCAGCAGCGTCTCGAGGCTCGCGACGACCGCGAGGGTGATCGCGACGCGCCACACGTCCGGATTGACGAGTTGCGCGAAGTTCGGGCCGAGCTCGGCATGCTTCAGCGATGCCGCGAGCGCCGCGAACGATTCGAGCTCCGGCAGCGTGACGCGATGCGCGGCGCCCGGCGCGACCGACGGTGCAACGACGCCGAGCACCAGCGTCGCGCCGATGCCGAACACGACGACCGCGAGCGGCGCAGGCGCCGCGCGTACCCAGCCGAAGCGCTTGAGCGCGGGCGTGTCCCACGCGACCAGCAGCGCGAGCGAGGCGAGCGCGATGGCCGTTGCGGCCCAGGCGGTCGGCAGGCCGGGCCATGATGCAAACGATTGCGCGGCCGGCCCGCCGATGCCGAATGCGAACGGAATCTGCTTCACGACCAGCAGCAGGCCGATCGCCGCGAGCATGCCCTTGATGACGGGCGACGGTACGTACGCGGCGAAGCGGCCGGCGCGCAGCATGCCGAAGCCGAACTGCAGCACGCCGGACAGCAGCACCGCGAGCAGGAACGCGGAAAAGCTGCCGAGTTGCGCGATCCCTTCGACGACGATCACGACGAGGCCGGCGGCCGGCCCGCTGACCGACAGTGACGAGCCGCTCAACAGCGCGACGATGATCCCGCCGACGATGCCGGACACGAGCCCGGCGAACGGCTCGACGCCGGACGCATTGGCGATGCCGAGACATAACGGCAGCGCGACGAGGAACACGACGATGCCGGCGACGATGTCGCGCGGCAGGGTGGACAGGCGGTCGTTCAGTTTCATGGTTGGGGTGATTTCATTGGCGTAGGGAGGGGCAGATCAGCCGAGAGCGACGGCCATGGCGGCATGCTCCGGTTCGGCTTCGGCCGGCGCTGTCGTGTAGCCGGAATCGAGTTCCTTCAGGCGGCCGTCGGCGAGCGAAAAGATCCAGCCGTGCACGAGCGGCGGCCGCTGCCGGCCATGCACGATCGGCGAAGCGCGCAGCAGCCGCACCTGTTCGAGCACGTTGAGTTCCGCCAGGCGGTCGGCGGCGGCCGTGTCGTCGAGTCCGTCGAGCGTGTCGCGATGGCGCCGTGCAAGCGCGCACAGCGGCGCGATGCGGCGCGCGACGTGCGGCAGGTCGGCCGGCGGCGGCAGCAGCGACGCGCGCACCCCGCCGCATCCGTAGTGGCCGCACACGATCACGTGGTCGACTTCGAGCACGCGCACGGCGTACTCGAGCACGCTCGCGGAATTGTCGTCGTCGGGATGGAACAGGTTCGCGATGTTGCGATGGACGAACAGCTCGCCGGGCACGCAATGCGTGATGGTTTCGGCTGGCACCCGGCTGTCGGCGCAGCCGATCCACAGCACGCGCGGATTCTGGCCGCGCGCGAGTGCGTCGAAGACACCGGGCGTGTGCTCGTGCGTCTCGCGGGCCCAGGCGATGTTGGCAACCAGCATGCTCTTGGGGCGATTCATGAGGACTCCTTTCTGATAAGGACAAACAAATACCGGACGAAGTGGAGCAATAGGATGCTTTCTAAATTGAAAGGTTCAATTTCATCCGATATTAGGGGTATGCCCTAACATCCGGTGCCAATGATACAAATTGTTTCAACTCGATCTGGCGAGGTGCACCGAATGCACCAATGCAACGCATGACATGTATCGTGCATGCCTGTTTCCCGCCGGCGGCCGCGTGGCGCGGGGCTCGCCGCGATGCTTTGGGCGCATATTCGATCGGAAAGGATTGCTGCTTCAATTCGAAATTAATCGAATATGACGGAAAAAATGAAATGGCCATTCACGCAACGATTCGTGAATGGCCATTGTGAAAATTGCGCGTAAATGCGCAATCGATCCGATCAGAACAGATTGCGGCGGTCGGGATCGTGCAGCGGGTCCGGTGTTTTCTGCGTGGTGCGCAGGATGCCCTGCGGGTCGAAGTAGAAGCTGTACATCATGTACCAGACGTTGTCTTCGAGATAGCGGTAGGTCCATACCTCGCGCTTCATCAGCGGGAAGTAGGACGTCTCGACCGGGCGGCCGAAATTGACGAGCACGTCGGTCTTGGTCCACTTGCCGATATCCGCGCGATAGAACTCGCTCGGCTGCAGCACCTGGCGCACGTTGACGATCCGGTGGGCCGCGTCGACGTCGGCCGCGACCGTGATCTCGCCCATCGGCTGGGTCGGCCACATCAGGCGCTTGCCGCCGCCGGGCAGGTCGTAGATCTCGCGCGGCGGGCCCATGCGCGCGACGATCGCCGACTCGTCCTGGCCGGCCTGGTATTGCTGCCACGGTTGCGCACAGCCGGCGAGCAGCGCCGCCGCACAGGCGACCAGCACCGGCAGGCGCGCGGGAATGCGAATGCGCATGGGATCCTCCAGAACGCTCTAACCGTTCAGTTGTATCACGGACGGCGCGCGCCGGCGCATCGTGCCGAAAAAATCGGTGCGGATCGCCGGCCGGGTGTCGTCGGGCTATCGTTGCGCGCCGGGCTTGCGGCCGGCGCCGCCCGCGTCCTATGATCCGCGCTTCTCGGACAGGTTGAAGGGCAGGGAGCCGATGCAGCTGTGGAAACGGTACGCGCTCGCATGGAGCGCCGGGTGGATGCTGGCGTCGTCCGCGTTCGCGGCAGGCGAGCCGGTGCGGATCGCGCTGATCGAAGGGATGTCGGGCCCGTTCGCGAACGCGGGCGCGGCCGTCGAGCGCAACCTGCGCTTCGGCGTCGAGCGGGTCAACGCAGCGGGCGGCGTGAAGCTGCGTGATGGCGCGCACCCACTCGAACTCGTCGTGCTCGACAGCAAGGGCAGCCCGGAGGAGGCGCTGGTGCAGTTGCGCGCAGCGGCGGACCGGCACATCGGTTTCGTCGCGCAGGGCAACAGCTCGGCGGTCGCGGCCGCGCTCGTCGCGGCGCTCGACAAGCTGAACGCGCGCAATCCGGACAGCCGGATGCTGTTCCTCAACTATTCGGCCGACGATCCGGCGCTGACCGGTGCGCGCTGCAGCTTCTGGCATTTCCGCTTCGACGCGCACGCGGGGATGCGGATGGCCGCGCTGGCGGACGTGATGGCGCGCGACCGCCCGCTGCGCAAGGTCTACCTGCTGAACCAGGACTACAGCTTCGGCCACGACGTCAGCGCGCTGGCGCGGCAGGCGCTGGCCGAGCGGCGCCCCGACGTGACGATCGCCGGCAACGAATTCCACCCGATCGGCCGCATCAAGGATTTCTCGCCGTACATCGCGAAGATCCGCGCAAGCGGCGCGGACGCCGTCGTGACCGGCAACTGGGGCAACGACCTCACGCTGCTCGTGAAGGCTGCACGCGAGCAGGGGCTGAACGCGAAGTTCTATACGTTCTATGGCAACAGCCTCGGCGCGCCGGCCGCGCTCGGCGATGCGGGCGTGGGCCGGGTGGTCGCCGTCGCGGACTGGCATCCGAACGCGGGCGGCGCGCAATCGGACGCGTTCTACCGCGCGTTTCGGACCCGTTTTCCCGCTGCCCCGGACGACTATCCGGTGCGACGGATGAGCCTGATGATCGAGATGCTCGCGGCGGCGATGAATCGCGCCGGCTCGTCCGACCCCGTCGCAGTGGCGCGCGCGCTCGAAGGGCTGTCGCTCGACGACGGCTTCCACGCGTCGTCGATGCGGGCGCAGGATCACCAGTTGATCCAGCCCCTTTACGTGATGGAAATGGACAAGGCCGGCACGCCGGGCGTGCGCTTCGACAACGAGGGCTCGGGATACGGTTTCCGGACCGTCCTCGCGGTGCCCGCGCAGCGCACGCAGATGCCGTCGACCTGCTCGATGACGCGCCCGTGACAGGAGGCGATGGAACGGCGTGCAGTTGTGCTACAATGCCCGCCGGTTGTAAGTCACGGCACGGCCATTCTTCCGTGTCCGCCTGTTAGTTAGCCAGTAGGAAACAAAGGAAATCTCATGTCTGTTGCAGATATCAAGAAGTCGGAAGTCGTTGCTCAGTTCGCCCGCGGTACCAACGACACGGGTTCGCCCGAAGTCCAGGTCGCACTGCTGACCGCACGTATCGTCGAACTGACGGGTCACTTCAAGACCCACGCGAAGGATCACCACAGCCGCCGCGGCCTGCTGCGCATGGTGAGCCGCCGCCGCAAGCTGCTCGACTACCTCAAGGGCAAGGATGCCGACCGTTACCGCGCGCTGATCGAGAAGCTGGGTCTGCGTAAGTAATCGAGGCGATTGCCGCCAGCAAGATGCCTGTGTCAGTCCGCTGATGCAGGCATTTTGTTTTTGCGCGGTGCGTAGCGTCACGCGCACCGCAGGTCGTCCGGCACGTGGGTGCCGGGCTGCCGGAACGGCTGATACCGGGGTCGGGATTTGTGTCATTCCAGCGCGCCGCTCGTCGAGCGGCGTGCTGGAATGGCATAAAAAACACACCTTGCTCCGGGTGATTCGGTCGGGACGCCGCCGCGCGGGATGGCCCGCACGGCGAATGAAATGAATGAATTCAAAGGAGCAACCATGTCCATGTTCAACAAGGTCGTGAAGGAATTCCAGTGGGGCCAGCACAAGGTGCGCCTCGAAACCGGTGAAGTCGCCCGCCAGGCGAGCGGTGCCGTGATCGTCGACGTGGAAGACACCGTCGTGCTGGCCACCGTCGTCGGCGCGAAGTCGGCGAAGCCGGGTCAGGACTTCTTCCCGCTGACCGTCGACTACCTCGAGAAGACCTACTCGGCCGGCAAGATTCCGGGCGGCTTCTTCCGTCGCGAAGGCCGTCCGTCGGAACACGAGACGCTGACGTCGCGCCTGATCGACCGTCCGCTGCGCCCGCTGTTCCCGGAAGGCTTCTACAACGAAGTCCAGGTCGTGATCCACGTGCTGTCCGTGAACCCGGAAATCCCGGCGGACATCCCCGCGCTGATCGGCGCATCGGCCGCGCTCGCCGTGTCGGGCCTGCCGTTCAACGGTCCGGTCGGTGCCGCGCGCGTCGCGTACATCGACAACGCCTATGTGCTGAACCCGACGCGTGACCAGATCAAGGCATCGAGCCTCGACCTCGTCGTCGCCGGTACGGAGCGCGCGGTGCTGATGGTCGAATCGGAAGCCGACCAGTTGCCGGAAGACGTGATGCTGGGCGCGGTCGTGTTCGGCCACGAGCAGATGCAGACGGCGATCGACGCGATCCACGAACTCGTGCGCGAAGGCGGCAAGCCCGAGTGGGACTGGCAGCCGGCACCGAAGAACGAAGCGCTGATCGCGCGCGTGACGGAACTGGCGCACGGCGACCTGCTCGCCGCTTACCAGCTGCGCGACAAGCAAGCGCGTTCGACGAAGCTGAAGGAAGTCTACGCGGCAACCTCGGCGAAGCTCGAGGAAGACGCGCTGGCGGCCGGCACGGTCGCGGCCGACAAGGCGACCGTCGGCAACATCCTGTTCGACATCGAAGCGAAGATCGTCCGTTCGCAGATCCTGAACGGCGAGCCGCGCATCGACGGTCGCGACACGCGCACCGTGCGTCCGATCGAGATCCGCACCGGCGTGCTGCCGCGCACCCACGGTTCGGCGCTGTTCACGCGTGGCGAAACGCAGGCGCTCGTCGTCGCGACGCTCGGCACGAAGGGTGACGAGCAGATCATCGACGCGCTCGAAGGCGAATACCGCGAGCGCTTCATGCTCCACTACAACATGCCCCCGTTCGCGACCGGCGAAACGGGCCGCGTCGGCTCGCCGAAGCGTCGTGAAATCGGCCACGGCCGTCTCGCGAAGCGCGCGCTGGTCAAGTGCCTGCCGAGCGCCGACGAATTCGGCTATTCGATCCGCGTCGTGTCGGAAATCACCGAATCGAACGGTTCGTCGTCGATGGCATCGGTGTGCGGCGGCTGCCTCGCGCTGATGGACGCCGGCGTGCCGATGAAGGCGCACGTCGCGGGCATCGCGATGGGCCTGATCCTCGAAGGCAACAAGTTCGCGGTGCTGACCGACATCCTCGGCGACGAAGATCACCTCGGCGACATGGACTTCAAGGTGGCCGGCACGGAGCAAGGCGTGACGGCGCTGCAGATGGACATCAAGATCCAGGGCATCACGAAGGAAATCATGCAGGTCGCGCTCGCGCAGGCGAAGGAAGGCCGCATGCACATCCTCGGCAAGATGACGTCGGCGGTCTCGGGTGCGAACACGCAACTGTCGGAATTCGCGCCGCGCATGATCACGATCAAGATCAACCCGGAAAAGATCCGCGACGTGATCGGCAAGGGCGGTTCGGTGATTCGCGCGCTGACCGAAGAAACCGGCACGACCATCGACATCTCGGATGACGGCGTCGTGACGATCGCGAGCACGAACAGCGAAGGCATGGCCGAAGCGAAGAAGCGCATCGAGCAAATCACGGCCGAGATCGAAGTCGGCCAGGTGTACGAAGGCACGGTGCTCAAGCTGCTCGATTTCGGCGCGATCGTGAACCTGCTGCCGGGCAAGGACGGCCTGCTGCACATCTCGGAAATCGTCAACGAGCGCGTGAAGGACATCAACGACTACCTGAAGGAAGGCCAGCAGGTGAAGGTCAAGGTGATCCAGACGGACGAGAAGGGTCGCGTGCGTCTGTCGGCGAAGGCGCTGCTGAACGAAGCAGCGGCGGCGTCGCATTCGGATACGCCGCCGCAGCAGTAAGCGGACAGGCGTGAGAACGGCCGGCAGTGCGAAAGCGTGCCGGCCGTTTTTTCTGTAGCATCGTTGTGCGGCGCAGCAGCGCCGGCGAGGCGCCCGTGCCGCGCACGGGTGCGCCACCCGATTCCGATCCTGGAGCGACCACCATGCAAGCCATCGAAATCACCGAATTCGGCGCCCCCGACGTGCTGAAGCTCGCGGAGCGTCCGCGCCCCGAACCGAAGCGCGGCGAAGTGCTGATCAAGGTGGCGGCTTCCGGCGTGAACCGGCCCGACGTATTCCAGCGCAAGGGCGCCTATGCGCCGCCGCCGGGGGCATCGGATCTGCCGGGCCTCGAGGTCGCGGGCGAGATCGTCGGCGGCGACCTGTCGGATGCGGCGCTGAACCCGTTCGGCCTGAAGCTGGGCGATCGCGTCTGCGCGCTGCTCGCGGGCGGCGGCTACGCCGAGTACGCGGTCGCGCCGCTGCCGCAATGCCTGCCGGTTCCCGACGGGCTGACCGACATCGAAGCCGCATCGCTGCCTGAAACGTTCTTCACGGTGTGGAGCAACGTGTTCGACCGCGCGCTGCTCGGCGCGGGCGAGGGCGGCGAGCAGGAAACGCTGCTCGTGCAGGGCGGCTCGAGCGGGATCGGCGTGACGGCGATCCAGATCGCGCACGCGCTCGGCTATCGCGTGTTCGCGACGGCCGGGAATGCCGACAAATGCCGGGCATGCGAGGCGCTCGGCGCCGAGCGCGCGATCAACTACAAGACCGAGGACTTCGTCGAGGTCGTCAAGTCGCTGACGCACGATCGCGGCGTCGACGTGATCCTCGACATGGTCGCGGGCTCGTACGTGCCGCGCGAACTGTCCGCGCTCGCGGATGGCGGTCGCCTCGTGCTGATCGCGCTGCTCGGCGGGGCGAAGGCCGAGGTCAACCTGAACGAGATCCTGCGCCGCCGGCTGACGGTGACGGGCTCGACACTGCGTCCGCGTCCGGTCGAATTCAAGGCGCGCATCGCCGCACAGCTGAAGGCGCGCGTCTGGCCGCTGCTCGCGGACGGCCGCATCAAGCCCGTGATCTACCGCGTGCTGCCGGCCGGCGAGGCCGCGCAGGCGCATGCGCTGATGGAAAGCGGCGAGCACATCGGCAAGATCGTGCTCGATTGGGGTACGACCACCTGACGGCCGTGCGGCCGGACTTGACATGCGCGGTTTGACCGGTTCAAGCCGCGCGCAGTAAAATCGCGGGTTTGCTTCGCCAGATCCAACCTGACGGCCGGTTTCCGGTGCGTTAATGACAAGATAGTGACGAGACAGACACGATGTCGAAACAACGAACGAAGCGAGTGATCGGCAACTGGAAGATGCACGGCCGGCTGGCCGGCAACCAGGCGTTGCTGAACGAAGTGGTGCAGGGCGCAGGCGCGGTGGCGGCCGAGACGTCGATCGGCGTGTGCGTGCCGTTCCCGTATCTCGCGCAGGTTCAGGCGCAGCTCGCCGGCGGCCGTGTCGCGTTCGGCGCGCAGGACGTGTCCGCGCACGAGCAGGGCGCGTTCACCGGTGAAGTGGCGGCCGCGATGGTGGCGGAGTTCGGCGCGCAGTATGCGATCGTCGGTCACTCGGAGCGCCGCGCGTATCACGGCGAGCGCAGCGAAACCGTCGCTGCGAAGACGCAGCGCGCGCTCGCGGCAGGCCTCACGCCCGTCGTGTGCGTCGGTGAAACGCTCGACGAGCGCGAAGCGGGTGCGACCGAGCAGGTGGTCGGTGCACAGCTCGACGCCGTGCTGGCCGTGCTGACGGCCGACGAAGCGGCGCGCATCGTCGTCGCGTACGAGCCGGTCTGGGCGATCGGCACGGGCAAGAGCGCGACGTCGGCGCAGGCGCAGGACGTACACGCATTCCTGCGTGCGCGTCTCGCGGCGAAGGGGGCGGCGGACGTATCGGTGCTGTACGGCGGCAGCGTGAAGCCGGACAACGCGGAAGAGCTGTTCGCACAGCCGGACATCGACGGCGGCCTGATCGGCGGCGCGTCGCTGAAGGCGGAAGATTTCCTGGCGATCTGCCGGGCCGCGCGTTGAGCGGTCCGGGGTCGAATTGAACCATGATGGCGGCCGGTCGGTCCGGTCGCCTGATCCAATCGGGTGGGTGTGATGCTGTTATTCAAGACGCTGATTATTGTCGTGCAGGTACTGTCTGCACTGGGTGTGATCGGGCTGGTGCTGCTCCAGCACGGCAAGGGTGCCGACATGGGTGCTGCATTCGGCAGCGGCGCGTCGGGCAGCCTGTTCGGTGCGACCGGCTCCGCGAACTTTCTGTCGCGCACGACGGGCATTCTCGCGACGATCTTTTTCGTCGCGACGCTCGCACTGACGTATCTCGGTTCGTACAAGTCGACGCCGTCGGCCGGCGTGCTCGGCGCGGCAGCGACCGCGCCGGCATCGGCACCTGCAGCATCGGCACCGGCAGTCGCGGCGTCCGCCGCGGTTGCGGGGTCGGCCGCAAGCGCGCCGGGCCAGGACGTCCCGAAATAAAAAGTTAAATTTTTTGCGGTTGTGCGTTGAACAAATCTGGAACTCGGGTTAGAATTTAATTCTTGAAGCGATTCGCGGGAAACGAGCAGTACAACCCGAGTTGCATGCAGTGCCGACGTGGTGAAATTGGTAGACACGCTATCTTGAGGGGGTAGTGGCGAAAGCTGTGCGAGTTCGAGTCTCGCCGTCGGCACCAAAGTTACTCAATGCCAGCCGCTTCTAGTGGCTGGCATTTTTCATTTGTGGGGTGTGCCTTGCGATTGTCTTGTGATTGCACGCACTCCGAAATGATTCCTTCCGCCGGAAGTGGTATTCTCCGGACGCTCAGAACCAACCGATAGAGGATTGCCTTGAACCTCGCAGCCTATTACCCCGTCTTGTTGTTCCTCCTCGTGGGCACTGGTTTAGGTATAGCGCTGGTCAGCATCGGCAAGCTCCTTGGTCCCAACAAGCCGGACGTCGAGAAGAACGCACCGTACGAGTGCGGCTTCGAAGCCTTTGAAGACGCCCGGATGAAATTCGACGTCCGGTACTACCTCGTCGCCATCCTGTTCATCATCTTCGATCTCGAAACCGCATTCCTGTTTCCGTGGGGCGTCGCGCTCCGGGACATCGGCTGGCCGGGTTTCATCGCAATGATGATTTTTCTGCTCGAATTCCTGCTGGGCTTTGCCTATATCTGGAAGAAAGGCGGCCTCGACTGGGAGTGATGGGTTAATCGCCGGTTTGCATGGGCGGCCACGCTGGGCCGCTCGTCTGGAGTGGAAAGCAAATGAGTATCGAAGGGGTCTTGAAGGAAGGGTTTGTCACCACGACGGCTGACAAGCTGATCAACTGGACGCGTACCGGCTCGCTGTGGCCGATGACGTTCGGGCTCGCGTGTTGCGCCGTCGAGATGATGCATGCGGGCGCGGCCCGTTACGACCTGGACCGGTTCGGGGTCGTGTTCCGTCCGAGCCCGCGTCAGTCGGACGTGATGATCGTCGCCGGCACGCTGTGCAACAAGATGGCGCCCGCACTGCGCCGCGTGTACGACCAGATGGCCGAGCCGCGCTGGGTGATCTCGATGGGGTCGTGCGCGAACGGTGGTGGCTACTACCACTACTCGTACTCGGTGGTCCGCGGTTGCGACCGGATCGTGCCGGTCGACGTCTACGTGCCGGGCTGTCCGCCCACGGCCGAGGCGCTGGTCTACGGCGTGATCCAGCTTCAGGCGAAGATCCGCCGCACCAACACCATCGCCCGTCAATAAAGCCCCGAGCGTCCCCTCAATATGGCAAGCAAAATCGAGACCCTCAAGGCCAACCTCGAAGCCGCGCTCGGCGCGCGCGTGGTGAGCCTCACCGAAGCGATCGGTGAACTGACGCTCGTCGTGAAGGCGAGCGATTACCTCGAAGTCGCAAAGACGCTGCGCGACGATCCGAAGCTCCGTTTCGAGCAGCTGATCGACCTGTGCGGCATCGACTATCAAACGTACGGCGACGGCGCCTACGACGGCCCGCGTTTCGCGGCCGTGTCGCAGCTGCTGTCGGTCACGAACAACTGGCGCCTGCGCCTGCGCGTGTTCGCGCCGGACGACGATCTGCCGATCGTGGCGTCGCTCGTCGACATCTGGACCTCCGCAAACTGGTACGAGCGCGAAGCGTTCGACCTGTACGGCCTCGTGTTCGAGGGTCACCCCGACCTGCGCCGCATCCTCACCGACTACGGCTTCATCGGCCATCCGTTCCGCAAGGACTTCCCGGTGTCGGGCTATGTCGAAATGCGTTACGACCCGGAAGAGAAGCGGGTCGTCTACCAGCCGGTGACGATCGAGCCGCGCGAAATCACGCCGCGCGTGATCCGCGAGGATCGCTATGGCGGTCTGAAACATTAAGGGGGCGTCATGGCAGAAATCAAGAACTACACCCTCAACTTCGGCCCGCAGCACCCGGCAGCGCACGGCGTGCTGCGCCTGGTGCTCGAGCTCGACGGCGAAGTCATCCAGCGTGCCGATCCGCACATCGGCCTGCTGCACCGCGCGACCGAAAAGCTCGCGGAAAGCAAGACCTTCATCCAGTCCGTGCCGTACATGGACCGTCTCGACTACGTGTCGATGATGGTCAACGAGCACGGCTACGTGCTCGCGATCGAGCGCCTGCTCGGCATCGACGTGCCGGAGCGCGCGCAGTACATCCGCGTGCTGTTCGACGAGATCACCCGCGTGCTGAACCACCTGATGTGGATCGGCGCGCACGCACTCGACGTCGGCGCGATGGCCGTGTTCCTGTACGCATTCCGCGAGCGCGAAGACCTGATGGACGTGTACGAAGCGGTGTCCGGTGCCCGGATGCACGCGGCGTACTACCGTCCGGGCGGCGTCTATCGCGACCTGCCTGACGCAATGCCGCAATACAAGGCGTCGAAGATTCGCAACGAGAAGGCGCTCGCGAAGATGAACGAAGCGCGCAGCGGCTCGGTGCTCGACTTCATCGACGACTTCTTCACGCGCTTCCCGAAGTGCGTCGACGAATACGAAACGCTGCTGACCGACAACCGGATCTGGAAACAGCGCCTGGTCGGGATCGGCGTCGTCAGCCCGGAGCGTGCGCTGCAGATGGGCCTGACGGGCCCGATGCTGCGCGGCTCGGGCATCGCCTGGGACCTGCGCAAGAAGCAGCCGTACGAAGTGTACGACCGCATGGATTTCGACGTGCCGGTCGGCGTGAACGGCGATTGCTACGACCGCTATCTGGTGCGCGTCGAAGAAATGCGCCAGTCGGTCCGTATCGCGAAACAGTGTATTGAGTGGCTCCGCAAGAATCCGGGCCCGGTGATGACCGACAATCACAAGGTTGCGCCGCCGTCGCGCGTCGGCATGAAGACCAACATGGAAGACTTGATTCACCACTTCAAGCTCTTCACCGAAGGTTTCCATGTGCCGGAAGGCGAGGCGTACGCGGCAGTCGAGCATCCGAAGGGCGAGTTCGGCATCTACCTCGTGTCGGACGGTGCCAACAAGCCGTATCGCCTCAAGATCCGCGCACCGGGCTTCGCGCACCTCGCGTCGCTCGACGAAATGGCGCGCGGTCACATGATTGCCGACGCCGTCACGATCATTGGTACGCAGGACATCGTGTTCGGCGAAATCGATCGCTAATGGTTGCGCCGCCTGCGCGAGCGGGCGGCGAGCAGTCAGTCACACGCGAAGTCACATGCGGTATGCGCCGAGCCGGCGCAGCTTCGCAAGCTGTCAACAGTGAGCGCCAGGTCTGCCGTCCATGCACAGCAGTGCGGCAGGTTGTTCGTTCGGTAGGAATTGAAAGAGTCGTGTCTGAAAATGATCTCAGCTGAAGGCCTGAAGGAAATCGATCGAGCGTTGACGAAGTATCCCGCCGATCAGAAACAGTCCGCCGTGATGTCGGCGTTGGCCGTCGCTCAGGAAGAGCACGGCTGGCTGTCGCCCGAACTGATGCAGTTCGTCGCGGACTATCTCGGCATGCCGGCCGTCGCCGTGCAGGAAGTCGCGACGTTCTACACGATGTACGAGCTCAAACCGGTCGGCAAGCACAAGATCACGCTCTGCACGAACCTGCCGTGCCAGCTTGGCCCGCACGGCGGCGCGGAAGCGACTGCCGACTACCTGAAACAGAAGCTGGGCATCGGCTTCGGCGAAACCACGCCCGACGGCAAGTTCACGCTGAAGGAAGGCGAATGCATGGGCTCGTGCGGCGATGCGCCGGTGCTGCTGGTGAACAATCACAGAATGTGCAGCTTCATGAGCCGCGAGAAGATCGACCAGCTGCTTGAGGAGCTCTCGAAATGACGTCCCTCCACGACCGTCACATCAAACCGCTGATCCTCGCTGGTCTGAACGGCGAGAACTGGCATCTCGAAGACTACGTTGCGCGCGGCGGCTACAAGCAGCTGCGCCGCATTCTCGAAGAAAAGGTTCCGCCGGAGCAGGTGATTGCCGACGTGAAGGCGTCGGGCCTGCGTGGCCGTGGCGGTGCGGGCTTCCCGACCGGCCTGAAGTGGAGCTTCATGCCGCGCCAGTTCCCGGGACAGAAGTACCTCGTCTGCAACTCGGACGAAGGCGAGCCGGGCACGTTCAAGGATCGCGACATCCTGCGCTGGAACCCGCATGCGCTGATCGAAGGCATGGCCATCGGCGCGTACGCGATGGGCATCACCGTCGGCTACAACTACATTCACGGCGAAATCTTCGAAGTGTATCGACGCTTCGAGGCCGCGCTCGATGAGGCGCGCGCCGCGGGTTTCCTCGGCGACAACATCATGGGCTCGGAATTCTCGTTCCAGCTGCACGCGCACCACGGTTACGGCGCGTACATCTGCGGCGAGGAAACGGCGCTGCTCGAATCGCTCGAAGGCAAGAAGGGCCAGCCGCGCTTCAAGCCGCCGTTCCCGGCGAGCTTCGGCGTGTACGGCAAGCCGACCACGATCAACAACACCGAGACGTTCGCCGCGGTGCCGTTCCTGCTGTCCATCGGGCCGCAGAATTACCTCGAGATCGGCAAGCCGAACAACGGCGGCACGAAGATCTTCTCGGTGTCGGGCGACGTCGAGCGTCCGGGCAACTATGAAGTGCCGCTCGGCACGCCGTTCGCGACGCTGATGGAGCTCGCCGGCGGGATGCGCGGCGGCCGCAAGATCAAGGCCGTGATTCCGGGCGGCTCGTCGGCGCCGGTGATCCCGGGCGACATCATGATGCAGACCGATCTCGATTACGACTCGATCGCGAAGGCGGGCTCGATGCTCGGCTCCGGCGCGGTGATCGTGATGGACGAGACGCGCTGCATGGTGCGTTCGCTGCTGCGCCTGTCGTACTTCTACTACGAGGAATCGTGCGGCCAGTGCACGCCGTGCCGTGAAGGCACCGGCTGGCTGTATCGCGTCGTGAATCGTATCGAGCACGGCGAAGGCCGCCAGGAGGATCTGGACCTGCTGAACTCGGTTGCCGAGAACATCATGGGCCGCACGATCTGCGCGCTCGGCGATGCGGCGGCGATGCCGGTTCGCGGGATGCTCAAGCATTACTGGGACGAATTCGCGTACCACGTCGAGCACAAGCACTGCATGGTCGGCGGCCACGCGCACGCGGCGGCAGCCTGAAGCGAAGCACCGGTTGCGGAATTTGAGCGCACGGTCGGGCGAAGGCGCGAACGGGCGGAAATAGGTTAAGGACCATTCACCATCATGGTTGAACTTGAAATAGACGGCAAGAAGGTCGAGGTGCCCGAAGGCAGCATGGTGATCCAGGCTGCGCACAAGGCGGATACGTACATTCCTCACTTCTGCTATCACAAGAAACTGTCGGTCGCGGCCAACTGCCGGATGTGTCTCGTCGAAGTCGAGAAGATGCCGAAGGCCGTGCCTGCCTGCGCGACGCCCGTGTCGGCCGGCATGATCGTGCACACGCAGTCCGACAAGGCCGTGAAGGCGCAGCAGTCGGTGATGGAATTCCTCCTCATCAACCATCCGCTCGACTGCCCGATCTGCGATCAGGGCGGCGAATGCCAGCTGCAGGATCTGGCGGTCGGCTACGGCAAGTCGTCGTCGCGCTACTCGGAAGAGAAGCGCGTGGTGTTCCACAAGAACGTGGGCCCGCTGATCTCGATGGAAGAAATGTCGCGCTGCATCCACTGCACGCGCTGCGTCCGCTTCGGCCAGGAAGTCGCCGGCGTGATGGAGCTCGGCATGCTGGGCCGCGGCGAGCACTCGGAAATCACGACGTTCGTCGGCAAGACGGTCGACTCCGAACTGTCGGGCAACATGATCGACCTGTGCCCGGTCGGCGCGCTGACCAGCAAGCCGTTCCGCTACAGCGCCCGTACGTGGGAACTGTCGCGCCGCAAGTCGGTGAGCCCGCACGATTCCGTCGGCGCGAACCTCGTCGTGCAGGTGAAGAACAACCGCGTGATGCGCGTGCTGCCGTTCGAGAACGAAGCGATCAACGAATGCTGGATCTCGGACAAGGATCGTTTCTCGTACGAAGGCCTGAACAGCGAAGAGCGCCTGACGAAGCCGATGCTGAAGCAGGGCGGCCAGTGGATCGAAACCGACTGGCAGACCGCGCTCGAATACGTCGCGAAGGGCCTGAAGGGCATCGCCGCGGATCACGGCGCGAATGCGCTGGCGATGCTCGCGAGCGCGCACAGCACCGCTGAAGAGCTGTTCCTCGTGAAGCAGCTCGCCAACGAACTGAAGACGCCGAACGTCGACTTCCGTCTGCGTCAGCAGGATTTCTCGGCGCCGGTCCACGGCGCACCGTGGCTCGGCATGCCGATCGCCGACCTGTCGAACGTGGATGCCGCGTTCGTCGTCGGTTCGTTCCTGCGCCGTGACCACCCGCTGTTCGCCGCACGCCTGCGCCAGGCCGCGAAGAACGGCGCGAAGCTGCACTTCCTGCACGCGACCGCCGACGACTCGCTGATCCCGACCGCGAAGCGCATCGTCGCCGCGCCGTCGGCATGGCTCGACGAACTGGCCGGCGTGGCCGCAGCCGTCGCGCAACTGCGCGGCGTCGCGCTGCCGGACGCGCTCGCGGGCGTCGCCGCATCGCCGGCTGCGCAAGCGGTCGCCCAGTCGCTCGTGAACGGCGAGCGCCGCGCGGTGCTGCTCGGCAACGCAGCCGTCCGTCATCCGCAATTCGCGAAGCTGCACGCCGTCGCACAGTGGATCGCCGACAACACCGGCGCCACGTTCGGCTTCCTGACGGAAGCGGCGAACACGGTCGGCGCGCACGTCGTCGGCGCACTGCCGGGCGAAGGCGGCCTGAACGCACGCGAAGCGTTCGCGCAGCCGCGCAAGGGTTACGTGCTGCTGAACGTCGAACCGGAATTCGACACGGCCGATCCGGCGCAGGCGCTTGCCGCGCTGAACCAGGCCGAGACGGTCGTCGTGATGTCGCCGTTCAAGCACGGCCTCGATTACGCCGACGTGCTGCTGCCGATCGCGCCGTTCACGGAAACGGCCGGTACGTACGTGAACGCGGAAGGCTCGGTGCAGAGCTTCAACGGCGTCGTGCGCCCGCTCGGCGACACGCGTCCGGCGTGGAAGGTGCTGCGCGTGCTCGGCAGCCTGCTCGGTCTGCCGAACTTCGAATACGAAACGGCGGAAGAAGTGCGTCTCGCGGCGCTCGGCGACGCAGGCGTCGCGAACCGTCTGTCGAACCAGGCGTCGGCCGCACCGGCCCGCGTCGCGGCAACGGCCGCGAACGGCGGCTTCGAGCGCCTCGCCGACGTGCCGATCTATCATGCCGACGCACTCGTGCGCCGCGCAGGTGCGCTGCACCTGACGGCCGCCGCGAAGGTAGCGAACGCCGCAGCCCTGCCGGCCGCGCTGTTCGACAAGCTGGGCTTGAAGGAAGGCGACGCGGTGCGCGTGCGCCAGGGCGAGCGTGCGGTGCAGTTGCCGGCCGTGCGCGACGCGAATCTTGCGGAGACGGTCGTTCGCGTGTCGGCGGCAACGCCTGCCGGCGCAGCGCTCGGCAGCCTGTCCGGTGAACTGGTGGTGGAGAAGGCGTAAATGAGCTTGTTCGATACGATCAACGCGGGCGGCGCCCAGGTTCTCGGCGTCGCGTGGCCGACGGTGTGGGCAATCGTGCGCATCCTCGTCGTCTCCGTCGTCATCCTGCTGTGCGTCGCGTACCTGATTCTGTGGGAACGCAAGCTGATCGGCTGGATGCACGTGCGTCTCGGCCCGAACCGCGTCGGCCCCGCCGGCCTGCTGCAGCCGATCGCCGACGTGCTGAAGCTGCTGCTGAAGGAAGTGATTCAGCCGAGCGCCGCCAGCCGCTGGCTGTACCTGATCGCGCCGGTCATGACCGTCGTGCCGGCGTTCGCCGTGTGGGCGGTGATCCCGTTCCAGGCCGAAGCCGTGCTCGCGAACGTGAACGCGGGCCTGCTGTACGCGATGGCGATCTCGTCGATCGGCGTGTACGCGGTGATTCTCGCCGGCTGGGCATCGAACTCGAAGTACGCGTTCCTCGGCGCGATGCGCGCCGCGGCGCAGATGGTCTCGTACGAAATCTCGATGGGCTTCGCGCTGGTGCTCGTGCTGATGACGGCCGGCAGCCTGAACCTGTCGGAAATCGTCGGCTCGCAGCAGCACGGTTTCTTCGCCGGCCACGGCGTGAACTTCCTGTCGTGGAACTGGCTGCCGCTGCTGCCGGCGTTCGTCGTCTACTTCGTGTCCGGCATCGCCGAAACGAACCGTCACCCGTTCGACGTGGTGGAAGGGGAGTCGGAGATCGTCGCGGGTCACATGATCGATTACTCGGGCATGGCGTTCGCGCTGTTCTTCCTCGCCGAGTACATCAACATGATCGTGATCTCGGCACTGGCCTCGACGCTGTTCCTCGGCGGCTGGGACGCACCGTTCGAATTCCTGTCGTTCATTCCGGGCATCTTCTGGCTGGTGCTGAAGGTATTCGCGCTGCTGTCGGTGTTCATCTGGGTGCGCGCGACGTTCCCGCGCTACCGTTACGACCAGATCATGCGTCTGGGCTGGAAGGTGTTCCTGCCCGTCACGGTGATCTGGGTGGTCGTGGTCGGCTTCTGGATGATGTCGCCGCTCAACATCTGGGTGAAGTAAAGATCGGACGAAATCATGACGGCAATCCAACACTTCTTTAAGACCTTCTTCCTGACGGAGCTGCTGAAGGGGCTCGCGCTGACCGGTCGTTACACGTTCCGGCGCAAGTTCACCGTGCAGTTCCCGGAAGAGAAGACCCCGATTTCGCCGCGTTTCCGCGGGCTGCATGCGCTGCGCCGCTACGAAAACGGCGAAGAGCGCTGCATCGCGTGCAAGCTCTGCGAGGCCGTGTGCCCCGCGATGGCGATCACGATCGAATCGGAAACGCGCGCGGACAACACGCGCCGCACGACGCGCTACGACATCGACCTGACGAAGTGCATCTTCTGCGGTTTCTGCGAAGAAAGCTGCCCGGTCGATTCGATCGTCGAGACGCAGATTCTCGAATATCACGGCGAAAAGCGCGGCGACCTGTATTTCACGAAGGAAATGCTGCTCGCGGTGGGCGATCGCTACGAGAAGGACATCGCTGCGGCGAAGGCTGCCGACGCGCCGTATCGTTGATTGTGTTTGCAGTGCCGGCCCGGCATGAACGGGCCGAGCCGCCGCGACGGGTGCGGCACGCGAGAGCGTCCCGCAAGCCGCGCCTGACTATGGCCTAACGATGAACCGGTAATCATGGAATTCACGACCGTACTGTTCTACATCTTCGCGCTGCTCCTGGTGGTATCAGGGCTGAAGGTGATCACTTCGCGCAACCCGGTGGCGTCTGCGCTTTTCCTTGTGCTGGCGTTCTTCAACGCCGCCGCGATCTGGATGCTGCTGGAAGCGGAGTTCCTCGCGATCCTGCTGGTGCTGGTGTACGTGGGCGCCGTGATGGTGCTGTTCCTGTTCGTCGTGATGATGCTGGACATCAACATCGATTACCTGCGCCGCGACTTCAAGCGCTTCGTGCCGATGGCGACCGTCGTCGGCGCGATCATCGTGGTCGAGACTGCGCTGATCCTGTGGCGCGGCTACGGCGACACGCACACCGTGCACGCGATGGCGACGGGCGCGATGGCCGACTGGTCGAACACGCGTCTGATCGGCAAGGTGATCTACACCGACTACATCTTCGCGTTTGAAATCGCCGGCCTGGTGCTGCTGGTCGCGATCATCGCCGCGATCGGGCTGACCGAGCGCAAGGGCAAGGACAGCAAGCGCCAGCGCGTGTCGGATCAGGTCAAGGTGCGCCGCGACGACCGCGTGCGCCTCGTGAAGATGGAAGCGGACAAGCCGCAGCCGGAAACGGCGCAGAGCGAAGCCGGTACGAGCACCAACGGCTAAGCGGAGGAAAGGAAAACCATGCTGACTCTTGCTCATTACCTCGTGCTCGGCGCGATCCTCTTTGCGATCGCGATCGTCGGGATCTTCCTGAACCGCCGCAACATCATCATCATCCTGATGGCGATCGAGCTGATGCTGCTGGCGGTGAACACCAACTTCGTCGCGTTCTCGCACTACCTCGGCGACGTGCACGGCCAGATCTTCGTGTTCTTCGTGCTGACCGTCGCCGCAGCGGAAGCCGCGATCGGTCTCGCGATTCTGGTGACCCTGTTCCGTAAGCTCGACACGATCAATGTCGAGGATCTCGATCAGCTCAAAGGTTAATTTCAGGCAACGCTGTTATGTCAACGACACTCAATGAAAACCTGCTGCTGGCGATTCCGCTCGCTCCGCTGGCCGGCTCGCTGATTGCGGGGCTGTTCGGGAACGCAGTCGGGCGCAAGGGCGCACACCGGATCACGATCCTCGGCGTAATGATCGCGTTCCTCCTGTCGGCGAAAGTCTTCGCCGACGTCGTGATGGGCGGCGCGAGCTTCAACGCGACCGTCTACGAATGGATGCGGGTCGGCTCGCTGAAGCTCGAAGTCGGCTTCCTCGTCGATTCGATGACGGCGATGATGATGGTCGTCGTGACCTTCGTGTCGCTGATGGTGCACGTCTACACGATCGGCTACATGCAGGAAGAGGACGGCTACCAGCGCTTCTTCTCGTACATCTCGCTGTTCACGTTCTCGATGCTGATGCTCGTGATGAGCAACAACTTCCTGCAGCTGTTCTTCGGCTGGGAAGCGGTGGGTCTGGTGTCGTACCTGCTGATCGGCTTCTACTTCACGCGTGAGAGCGCGATCTACGCGAACATGAAGGCGTTCCTCGTGAACCGCGTGGGCGACTTCGGCTTCCTGCTCGGCATCGGCCTGCTGCTCGCGTTCGCGGGTTCGATGAACTACGGCGAAGTGTTCGCGAAGCGTGCCGAGCTCGCCAGCCTGCACTTCCCGGGCACCGACTGGGGCCTGCTGACCGTCGCCTGTATCTGCCTGTTCATCGGCGCGATGGGTAAATCGGCACAGTTCCCGCTGCACGTGTGGCTGCCCGACTCGATGGAAGGCCCGACCCCGATCTCCGCGCTGATTCACGCGGCGACGATGGTGACCGCCGGCATCTTCATGGTGTCGCGCATGTCGCCGCTGTTCGAACTGTCGGATACCGCGCTGTCGTTCATCACGGTGATCGGCGCGATCACGGCGCTGTTCATGGGTTTCCTCGGCATCATCCAGAACGACATCAAGCGCGTGGTCGCGTATTCGACGCTGTCGCAGCTCGGCTACATGACCGTCGCGCTCGGCGTATCCGCGTACCCGGTCGCGCTGTTCCACCTGATGACGCACGCGTTCTTCAAGGCGCTGCTGTTCCTCGGCGCGGGCTCGGTGATCATCGGCATGCACCACGACCAGGACATCCGCAACATGGGCGGCCTGCGCAAGTACATGCCGATCACGTGGATCACGTCGCTGATCGGCTCGCTCGCACTGATCGGCACGCCGTTCTTCTCGGGCTTCTACTCGAAGGATTCGATCATCGAGGCCGTGAAGGAATCGCATCTCGCGGGTTCGGGCTTCGCGTACTTCGCCGTGGTCGCAAGCGTGTTCGTGACGGCGCTGTACTCGTTCCGCATGTACTTCCTCGTGTTCCACGGCGAAGAGCGCTTCCGCAACCCGAAGCATCCTGAATCGCCGATGGGCATGGCGGCCGCGCACGGCCACGACGATCACGGCCACGGCCACGGTCACGACGACCACGCGCACGAACCGCACGAGACCCCGTGGGTCGTGTGGCTGCCGCTCGTGCTGCTCGCGATTCCGTCGGTCATCATCGGTGCGATCGCGATCGGCCCGATGCTGTACGGCAGCTTCTTCGAACATGGCGTGGCCTTCGACAAGGTGATCTTCATCGGCGAAAACCACCCGGGCCTCGAAGAGCTGGGCAAGGAATTCCACGGCTGGGCCGCGATGGGCCTGCACTCGCTGACGACGCTGCCGTTGTGGCTCGCGATTGCCGGCGTCGTGGTCGCGTGGTTCCTGTACCTGAAGCGTCCTGAGCTGCCTGCCGTGATCCGCCGCGCGTTCGGCCCGATCTACACGCTGCTCGACAACAAGTACTACATGGACAAGATCAACGAAGTGGTGTTCGCCCGTGGTTCGGTGGCGATCGGCCGCGGCCTGTGGAAGGAAGGCGACGTCGTCGTGATCGACGGCCTCGTCAACGGCAGCGCCAAGTTCATCGGCTGGTTCGCCGGCGTGATCCGCTTCCTCCAATCCGGTTACATCTATCACTACGCGTTCGCCATGATCATCGGCATGCTGGGGCTCCTGACCCTGTTTGTAACGCTCGGCGGCAAATAAGGCGAGGGGACAAGAACAATGCACGCTTTTCCGATTCTCAGTACCGCGATCTGGTTGCCGATCGTTTTCGGCCTCCTGGTACTCGCGGTAGGTAACGACAAAAATCCGGGGACGGCCCGCTGGGTCGCGCTGATCGGCTCGCTGCTCGGTCTCGCGGTCACGGTCCCGCTGATCACGGGCTTCGACTCGAGCACGGCTGCGCTGCAGTTCGTCGAGCAGTCGACCTGGATCGAACGCTTCAAGATCTCGTACCACCTCGGCGTCGACGGCATCTCGATGTGGTTCGTCGTGCTGACCGCGCTGATCACGGTGATCGTCGTGATCGCCGCTTGGGAAGTGATCACCGAGAACGTTGCGCAGTACCTCGCGGCCTTCCTGATCCTGTCCGGGATCATGATCGGCGTGTTCTCGGCCGCTGACGGCCTGCTGTTCTACGTGTTCTTCGAGGCGACCCTGATCCCGATGTACATCATCATCGGCGTGTGGGGCGGCCCGAACCGCGTGTATGCGGCATTCAAGTTCTTCCTGTACACGCTGGCCGGCTCGCTGCTGATGCTGGTCGCGCTGATCTACCTGTACACGCAGACGCATTCGTTCGACCTCGCGACGTGGCAGGGCGCCAAGATCGCGATGACGCCGCAGATCCTGCTGTTCATCGCCTTCTTCCTCGCGTTCGCGGTGAAGGTGCCGATGTGGCCGGTGCACACCTGGCTGCCGGACGCGCACGTGGAAGCGCCGACGGGCGGTTCGGTCGTGCTGGCGGCGATCATGCTGAAGCTCGGCGCATACGGTTTCCTGCGCTTCTCGCTGCCGATCACGCCTGACGCAAGCCACTTCCTGGCACCGGTCGTGATCACGCTGTCGCTGATCGCGGTGATCTACATCGGTCTCGTCGCGATGGTGCAGGCCGACATGAAGAAGCTGGTCGCGTATTCGTCGATCGCGCACATGGGCTTCGTCACGCTCGGCTTCTTCATCTTCAACCAGCTCGGCGTCGAAGGCGCGATCGTCCAGATGATCTCGCACGGCTTCGTGTCGGGCGCGATGTTCCTGTGCATCGGCGTGCTGTACGACCGCGTGCACTCGCGCCAGATCGCCGATTACGGCGGCGTCGTGAACGTGATGCCGAAGTTCGCGGCATTCGCGATGCTGTTCTCGATGGCCAACTGCGGCCTGCCGGGCACCTCGGGTTTCGTCGGCGAGTTCATGGTGATTCTCGCGGCCGTCCAGTACAACTTCTGGATCGCATTCGGCGCGGCATTCACGCTGATCCTCGGCGCGGCCTACACGCTGTGGATGTACAAGCGCGTGTACTTCGGCGCGGTCGCGAACGATCACGTTGCCAAGCTGAAGGACATCGGCCGTCGCGAATTCGTGATGCTGGCAGTGCTCGCCGCGTTCACGATGCTGATGGGCCTGTATCCGAAGCCTTTCACCGACGTGATGCACGTTTCCGTGGAAAACCTCCTCTCCCAAGTCGCGCAGTCGAAGCTGCCGCTGGCCCAGTAATCGCGAGCGGAGGAACTCAAGATCATGAACGCTCCTATGAATGTCCTGTTGCCTGACGCGCTGGTGATGGTCGCCATCGTCGTCGCATGGCTGAACGACACCTTTACCGGTGCCGCTGGCCGCCGCCTGACCTATCTGATCGCGGTGGTTTCGTCGGTCGTCGCCGGCGTGTGGTTCGCGGTGCAGGCGCTCGACCCGCAGCCGTACTACTTCTTCTCGCGGATGGTCGTCGTCGACTCGTTCGCGAGCATGATGAAGGCCGTCGTGTCGATCGGCTTCGCGGTCTCGCTCGTCTATTCGCGCAAGTACCTCGAAGACCGCGACATGTTCCGCGGCGACGTGTTCCTGCTGGGCATGTTCTCGCTGCTCGGTCAGCTGGTGATGGTGTCGGGCAACAACTTCCTGACGCTGTACCTCGGCCTCGAACTGATGTCGCTGTCGCTGTACGCCGTCATCGCGCTGCGCCGCGATGCCGCGCAGTCGAGCGAAGCCGCGATGAAGTACTACGTGCTGGGCGCGCTCGCGTCGGGCTTCGTGCTGTACGGCATCTCGATGCTCTACGGCGCGACCGGCTCGCTCGAGCTGGGCGAGGTGTACAAGGCGGTCGGCGGCAACACCGACGCAGCCGTGCTGATGTTCGGCGTGATCTTCATCGTCGCCGGTATCGCGTTCAAGCTCGGCGCCGTGCCGTTCCACATGTGGGTGCCGGACGTCTACCAGGGCGCACCGACCGCGATGACGCTGTTCGTCGGCGGCGGCCCGAAGGTTGCCGCGTTCGCGTGGGGCCTGCGTTTCCTGGTGATGGGCCTGCTGCCGCTCGCACAGAACTGGCAGACCGCGCTCGTGATCCTCGCCGCGCTGTCGCTGATCGTCGGTAACATCACCGGCATCGTCCAGCGCAACATCAAGCGGATGCTCGCGTATTCGGCGATCTCGAACATGGGCTTCGTGCTGCTCGGCCTGCTCGCCGGCATCGTGAAGGGCGACGCGGCCGCACCGGCGAACGCGTACAGCTCGGCGATGTTCTACGCGATCGTCTACCTGATCACGACGCTCGGCTCGTTCGGCGTGGTGATGCTGCTCGCACGCCGCGATTTCGAAGCGGAAACGATCGACGATTTCAAGGGCCTCAACAAGCGCAGCCCGGTGTTCGCGTTCGTGATGATGGTCATGATGTTCTCGCTGGCAGGTATCCCGCCGACCGTCGGCTTCTACGCGAAGCTCGCGGTGCTCGAGGCGACCGTCAATGCGGGCCTCACGTGGCTGGCCGTGCTGGCCGTGATCACGTCGCTGTTCGGCGCGTTCTACTACCTGCGCATCGTCAAGCTGATGTACTTCGATGCACCGCAGGATACGGCTCCGGTCACCGGCGATTTCTGCAAGCGCACGATCCTCGTGCTGAACGGCCTCGCGGTCGTCGTGCTCGGCCTGATCCCGAGCCCGCTGCTGACGGCCTGCCTGCAGGCGATTCGTCACACGCTGCCGCTGTAATGTCGGCAGCCGGCTGGTTCATCGTGCTGTTGGCGCTCGTCTGCGCCAACCTGCCGTTCCTGAACCAACGCCTCTTCGCCGTCGTGCCGATCGGTGCGACGAAGAAGAACGCGTGGGTTCGGATCGGCGAGCTGATCGTGCTGTATTTCGTCGTCGGCGCGCTCGGCTTCTGGCTCGAGTCGCGCGCCGGCAACCGCTTCGAACAGGGCTGGCAGTTTTACGCGATCACGTTCAGTCTCTTTGTCGTGTTCGCGTTTCCCGGCTTCACGTTCCAGTATCTCGTCAAACGACGCTGACGGCTTCGGCCGTCGCGCTCATTCTTGGAGCCGCCGATGGCCGAACTACCCAATCACGACGCCGCACTGACCGAAACCTGCCTCGAGAGCGAGGCGATTTTCGAAGGCTCGTTCCTCAAGCTGAAGCGCGATACCGTCCGTCTGCCGGACGGCAAGCAGGCCACGCGCGAATACGTCCAGCACCCGGGCGCGGTGATGGTGATCCCGCTGTTCGACGACGGCCGCGTGCTGATGGAAAGCCAGTACCGCTATCCGATCGGCAAGGTCATGGCCGAATTCCCGGCCGGCAAGCTGGATCCGAACGAAGGCGCGCTCGCCTGCGCGGTGCGCGAATTGCGCGAGGAAACCGGCTACACGGCACGCGAATACGTGTTCCTGGCCCGGATTCACCCGATCATTTCCTATTCGACCGAATTCATCGACCTGTATCTCGCGCGCGGCCTGACGGCCGGCGAGCGCAAGCTCGACGAAGGCGAATTCCTCGAAACCTTCACGGCGACGCTGCCCGACCTGCAGGAGTGGGTGCGCACGGGCCAGATCACCGACGTGAAGACGATCATCGGCACGATGTGGCTCGACAAGGTGCTGTCCGGCGCCTGGCCGCTGGGTCCGGTCGAGCAGCCCTGACGACGCGTCAGCGGCGGGTGGGGCGCCGCGTTACAATCGGGTGACGCGGTTGCTGGCCGGCCGCGCGATCCTGGTTTAGCACGATCGTTCACAAAAGCGCGTTTTGCGCTACACTCGTCACACGCCCTGATTCAGCATGAAGGTCCTCGATTTACAGTGCCCGCACGGCCATCGGTTCGAAGGGTGGTTCGCTTCCGCCGATGAGTTCGAAGCGCAGTTGTCCCGCAAGCTGGTCGAATGTCCGGTATGCGGGACGACCGAGATCAACCGGATGCCGTCGGCGCCTCGCCTGAACCTGTCGGGCGCGACGCAGGCCCAGCCGGCCGATCCGCGTGCGCTGCAGGCGCAGGTGATGCGCGCGCTGCGCGAGGTGCTGGAGAAGACCGAGAACGTGGGCGAGCGCTTCGCCGAGGAAGCGCGGCGCATCCATTACAACGAGGCGCCGGCACGCAGCATTCGTGGCGTCACGACGCCGGAGGATGCGCAATCCTTGGCCGAAGAAGGCATCGACGTGATGCCGCTGCCGATTCCTGCCGCGCTGAAAGAACCGCTGCAATGACGTATGCAGTGTGTCCTTGGCGGCCCGGACGGCCGCGGCCAGGAGACACTGCGCATGGATCTGGATTATTCCCCCGCCGACGACGCGTTCCGCGTCGACGTCCGCGCCTGGCTCGAGGCCAATCTGCCTCACGCACTGCGCGCCAAGGTACTCGATCACAAACGACTCGACCGCGAGGATTTCGCGAGCTGGCACCGGATTCTCGGCCAGCGCGGCTGGTCCGCGCCCGCGTGGCCGGCCGAATACGGCGGCCCGGACTGGAACGCGACGCAGCGGCACATCTGGGATGAGGAGTGCGCACGCATCGGCGCGCCGACCGTGCTGCCGTTCGGCGTGTCGATGGTCGCGCCGGTGCTGATGAAATACGGCAGCGAAGCGCAGAAGCGCCATTATCTGCCGCGCATTCTCGACGGCACCGACTGGTGGTGCCAGGGCTATTCGGAGCCGGGCTCCGGGTCGGATCTCGCATCGCTGCGCACGCGCGCCGAACGCCACGGCGATCACTACGTCGTCAACGGCCAGAAGACCTGGACGACACTCGGCCAGTACGCGGACATGATGTTCTGTCTCGTGCGCACCGATCCGGCGGCGAAGAAGCAGGAGGGCATCTCGTTCCTGCTGATCGACATGAAGACGCCCGGCATCACCGTGCGTCCGATCATCACGCTCGACGAGGATCACGAAGTCAACGAAGTGTTCTTCGAGGACGTGAAGGTGCCCGTCGAGAATCTCGTCGGCGATGAAAACCGCGGCTGGACCTACGCGAAATACCTGTTGGGCCACGAGCGCACCGGCATTGCACGCGTCGGCGCGTCGAAGCGCGAGCTCGCATTCCTGAAGCGCGTGGCGTCGAACCAGCGCAAGAACGGCAAGCCGTTGCTCGCCGATCCCGTGTTTGCCGCGAAGATCGCGGCGCTCGAGGTCGAGCTGATGGCGCTCGAGGTGACGGTGCTGCGCGTCGTGAGCCGCGAGACGAGCGGCAAGGGGCCGGGCCCCGAGGCATCGATGCTGAAGATCAAGGGCACCGAGGTGCAGCAGGCGCTCACCGAGCTGATGTTCGAGGCGATCGGGCCGCTCGCCGCGCCGTTCGATGTCCCGTTCCTCGAGGGCGAGCGCGAACACAGCAGCGCGGGCGACGACGATGCGGCGCCGCTCGCCGCGTACTACTTCAATTACCGGAAGACGTCGATCTACGGTGGTTCGAACGAGATTCAGAAGAACATCATCGCGCAGATGATCCTGGGGCTGTGATCAGGGAACGGAGACAACCATGGATTTCAGCTTTACCGATGAGCAGCAACAGTTCGCCGACGCGCTGCGCCGTTATCTCGGCGAGCAATACGGTTTCGACGCGCGCCAGGCCATCGTGCGCAGCGAGGCGGGCGTGTCGGATGCACAATGGAGCGCATTCGCGGAGCTGGGCCTGACCGCGCTGCCCGTGCCGGACGCACAGGGCGGATTCGGCGGCGGCCCGGTCGACATGCTGGTCGTGATGCAGGAGCTCGGCCGCGCACTCGTGGTCGAGCCGTACTGGGCGACGGCGGTCGGTATCGAGGCGCTGCGCATCGCCGGGTCCGGCACGGGCGACGATGCCGCGCTGCTGGAAGCGATCGCACAAGGGCAGAAGCGCGTTGCCGTTGCATTCCACGAACCGCGGGCGCGCTACGACCTGTACGAACTCGAAACGCATGCGCGCGAGCAGGGCGGCACGTTCCGGCTGACCGGCATCAAGTCGATCGTTCAGCACGGCGCACAGGCCCATGTGTGGATCGTGCCCGCGCGCGTCGACGGCGGCGGCATCGGCCTGTTCGTCGTCGATCGCGATGCCGCGGGCGTGAAGCTCGTCGACTACCGGACGATCGACGGCCAGCGCGCCGCGACGATCGAGTTCAAGGAAACGCCCGCGCGGCAGTTGACGGGCGGCGCACGCGATGCGGCCGCACTCGAGCAGATTGCCGATTACGCGACCTTCCTGCTCTGCGCGGAAGCGGTCGGCGCACTCGACGAACTGAACCGCGCGACGGTCGAATACACGAAGACGCGCGAACAGTTCGGCGTGCCGATTGCGCGCTTCCAGGCGCTGCAGCACCGGATGGTCGACATGCTGATTCACGCGGAGCAGGCGCGCTCGCTGACTTACCTGGCCGCCGTGCGTTACGCGGGCGGCGACGCCGACGCGCGGCGCAAGGCGGTGTCGGCCGCGAAGGCGCGGGTCGGCGCGGCCGCGCGCTTCGTCGGCCAGCAGGCCGTGCAACTGCACGGCGGCATGGGTGTGACCAACGAGGTCGCCGCCGCACACCTGTTCAAGCGGCTGTCGATCATCGAGACGACCCTCGGCGACACCGATCATCACCTTGCGCGCATCGCGGCCCTGCCGGATTTCGCGCAGACCGACGCGGCATGACGGCGACGCGCGAGCGCGCTACAGGAGATAGACAGTGGGTATCAGTTACGAAGATCTGGAAGTCGGCAGTACGACCGAAATCGGCCGCTATACGTTCGAACCGGACGACATCAAGGCGTTCGCGCAACGCTACGATCCGCAGCCGTTCCACCTCGACGAGGAAGCCGGCAAGGCCTCGCCGTTCGGTGGACTGGTCGCGAGCGGCTGGCATACGTGTTCGGTGTTCATGAGCCTGCTCATCAAGAAGCTCGGGCCGGATTCGACCAGCATGGGCTCGCCCGGCATCGATTCGATCCGTTGGCTCAAGCCCGTGCGTGCCGGCGACACGATCACGATGTACCAGAAGGTCCACGACAAGCGCGTGTCGGCGAGCAAGCCCGATCGCGGCATCGTGTCGACGGAGTGGATCGGCCTCAACGGTGCCGGCGACACGGTGATCACCGTGCATACCAAGGTAATCTTCGGGCTGCGCCATCCGCAAGGAGCGGGTGCATGACGGACGTGACATTGCCGCTGATCGCGTCGACGCAAGCGTTGCTCGAGCGAGTCGGCGCGGAACCGCTCGCGAGCGGCTGGGTCGAGATCGACCAGCGCCGGGTCGACGGGTTCGCGGACGCGACCGGCGATCACCAGTGGATTCACGTCGATCCCGAGCGTGCGCGGCGCGAGTCGCCGTTCGGCGGCCCGATCGCGCACGGCTTCCTGACGCTGTCGCTGATTCCCGCGCTGATGACCGATGCGATGCGCTTCGAGCAGAAGATGGGCGTGAACTACGGACTGAACCGCGTGCGGTTCCTGAAGCCGGTGCCGGTCGGCGCACGCGTGCGCGCGCTGTTCGCGGTGAAGGAAGCCGCGCAGGCCGCGCGGGGCGGCGTGCAGGTGACGTGGTCGGTGTCGATGCAGGTCGAGCGTCCGGATGCGCCGTTGCCCGTTTGTTCGGCGGAATTCATTACACTGCACTACTTCTGAGGCGCGCGGCGGCAGCGACGGATGCCGCTGCGTCACAGGGCGCGCGGTGCTTCAGTGCTTCGCGTATTGCGTCGCGCCGAACAGCATCTCGCGTGCCTTGTCGTCCTGCAGCGGCTTGCGCAGCGACGCGAGTACTTCGACGCCTCGCTGCACGGCGGCACGCGCGGCAATGGCTTCATGCCAGCGCTTCACGTTCGGCAGTTCGTCGAGCACGATGCCCTGGTTTTGCCACGAACGCGTCCACGGGAACGTCGCAATGTCCGCGATCGTGTACGTGTCGCCCGCGAGATAGGCGGATTCGCCCAGGCGCTTTTCCATCACGTTGTACAGGCGCTTCGCTTCGTTCGTGTAGCGATTGACCGCGTACTCGATCTGCTCCGGCGCATACAGCCGGAAGTGATGCGCCTGGCCGAGCATCGGGCCGACGCCGCCCATCTGGAACATCAGCCATTCGAGCGTCGCGTAGCGCGCGGCCGGCTCGGTCGGCAGGAACTTGCCGGTCTTTTCCGCCAGGTAAACGAGGATCGCGCCGGATTCGAACAGCGAGATCGGCTTGCCGCCGGGGCCATCCGCGTCGACGATCGCGGGGATCTTGTTGTTCGGGCTGATCTTCAGGAATTCGGGCTCGAACTGGTCGCCCGCACCGATATCGACCGGATGCGCACGATACGCGAGGCCTGTTTCCTCGAGCATGATGTGTACCTTGTGGCCGTTCGGGGTCGCCCAGCTGTAGACGTCGATCATCGTCAACTCCTTTATTGCATGCGCGAAAACGGCGCCGACAGGGCGCCGCGACAGGCGGTCATTAGAGCATGGATCGATGCGGGCTGCAGGCGACGGCAACGTGCGGCCACGCGCCTGCGCGCGCGTGTCGCCGAGGCGGCGGAACCGGCGTTCGAGCGGTGGCCGCGCGCCGGATCAGCGCTTGTAGCGCGGCTGGCGTTTCTCGAGAAATGCGGTAATGCCTTCGAACGCGTCCGCGTGATGCAGTGACGCGACGAAGTGATCGCGCTCGGTGCCGAGGTGCGCATCGAGCGGCTGCGCGGTCGCATCGTCGAGCAATGACTTGATGCGTGTCAGCGCGTTCGGCGAGATGCCGGCAAGCGAGTCGGCCCACGCGAGCGCGTCGGACAGCGCGGCACCGGGCGCGGCGAGCCGGTTGACGACGCCGAGCGCATGCAGGCGTTCGGCCGCGACAGGCTTGCCCTCGAACAGGATTTCGGCGGCGAGCGCACGCGGCAGCGCACGTGCGAGGAACCACGAGCCGCCGCCGTCGGGCGTGAGGCCGACGCGTGCGTACGACATCACGAACTTCGCATCGTGCGCGGCAACGATCAGGTCGCACGCGAGTGCGAGCGAGAAGCCCGCGCCGGCCGCCGCGCCTTCGACGGCCGCGATCACGGGCTTCGTCGTTGCGCGCAGCGCCGTGATCCACGCGCCGAGCTGATCGATGCTGTCGGCCTGGTAGGACGGATCCTTCGAGCGGTTGTCGAGCAGCCGGTTCAGGTTGCCGCCCGCGCAAAAGAAGCGATCGGCCCCCGTGAGCACGACCGCGCGAATCGCGGGATCGCGCTCGGCGGTGGCGAGCGCTTCGACGCCGGCCGCATACATGTCGGGATGCAGCGCGTTGCGCGCGCCGGGATTGGACAGCGTGAGGACGAGCGTCGATTCGCTTTCGGGCGGACGCGAGGCCAGCAGTTCAGCACTCATGCGAGTGTGTCTCCATCGAATGGCGGGGTTGCGGCGCCGCATGTTGCGCGGGCTTGCGCGCCTACCCGTGAGGGTGATGCCGCAGCGGATGTATCGTTGTCTTGACGGACGCGAAACTGCTTTAGACTAGCACGAACGTGCTTTTCAGCGCGACGCATCCCGATGCGGCCGGCATCACTGCGGCCGCGCCTCAGCAACGAAGGAGACTCCGATGCTACAGCTGTGCGGTATTCCGTTGTCCAACTATTACAACAAGGTGAAGTTCGTCCTGCTCGAGCATGGCATCCCGTTCGAGGAATCGGCATGCGGTCTGCCGATCAACGATCCGGCGCTGCTCGCCGATTCGCCGCTCGGCAAGATTCCGTTCCTGAAGACGGAAGAGGGCGCGCTGTTCGAGTCGCAGGTGATCATCGAGTATTTGGCGGCGCGTTATCCCGACAAGGCCATTTTCCCGGCCGGGCCGTTCGCGGCCGCGAAGGTGCGCGAACTCGTCGAGACGCTCGAGCTGTATCTCGAATGGACCGCGCGCGAGGTCTATACGGAAGCGTTTTTCGGCGGCAAGGTCAGCGACGGGATGAAGGCGCACGTCGAGAAGCGCCTGCCGCGCGCGATCGATGCGTTCAAGCGGATGACGCAGTTCTCGCCGTACGTGCTCGGTGACACGTTCAGTCTTGCGGACATTGCCGCAGCGATCCACCTGCCGGTGATCGGGATGGCGACGAAGGCCGTCTTCGGCCGCGATTTCCTGCTCGACGCCGGCATCGACTGGAAGGCGCACGTGAAGCTGGTTGGCGAGCGGCCGGCCGCGCAGCGCGTGGCGGCCGATCGCAAGGCCTACGTCGAGGCGGCGAGCGCCGCGCGTTCGTAAGCGCGGTGCGGGCGCGGTGTCATGCCGCGCCCGGTCGCCGAGGCAAGCCTTACAGGCGCGCGAGCCGTTCGAGTGCGGATGCGAGCGTGCCTTCCTGCTTCGCAAAGCAGAAGCGCACGACGCCCGACTCGTGCGGCTCGTGGTAGAACGCCGACACCGGAATCGCCGCCACGCCGATTTCCGATGTGAGCCACTTCGAGAATTCCGCTTCGGGCAGATCGCTGATCGCCGAATAGTCGACGCACTGGAAGTACGTGCCGGTGCACGGTAGCAGCTTGAAGCGCGTGCGCTCGAGGCCGGCGCGGAAGAAGTCGCGCTTGTTCTGGTAGAAGCCGGCCAGCGTCAGGTACGGCGCCGGATCGCGCAGGTAGTCGGCGAGCCCGATCTGCATCGGCGTGTTCACCGTGAACACGTTGAACTGATGGACCTTGCGGAACTCCGCGGTCAGCGCGGCAGGCGCCGCGACGTAGCCGACCTTCCAGCCCGTCACGTGGTAGGTCTTCCCGAAGCTCGACACGATGAAGCTGCGCGCGGCCAGGTCCGGGTAGCGTGCGACGCTCTCGTGCCGCGCGCCGTCGTAGACCATGTGTTCGTACACTTCGTCCGACAGGATCAGCACGTTGGTGCCGCGCACGATCTCCTCGAGCCTGCGCATGTCGGCCTCGCGCCACACGGTGCCGGTCGGGTTGTGCGGCGTGTTGATCATGATCATCCGCGTCTTCGGCGTGATCGCGGCGGCCAGGCGATCGAACGGGATCGCATAGTCGGGCGCTTCCAGCGTGACGAACACGGGTTTGCCGCCGGCCAGTTCGATCGAAGGCAGATAGCTGTCGTAGGTCGGTTCGACGACGATCACTTCGTCGCCGGGATGCACCGCGCACAGGATCGCCGTCAGCAGCGCCTGCGTCGCGCCGGCCGTGACCGTGATCTCGGTGGCCGGATCGTAGCGCCGGCCGTAGACCTGCGCGATCTTGTCGGCGATCGCATCGCGCAACGGCGCGACGCCGGCCATCGGCGGATACTGGTTGTGACCGTTGCGCATCGCGGCCGCGACCGCGTCGACGATGCGCGGGTCGCAGTCGAAATCCGGGAAGCCCTGGCCGAGGTTCACGGCGCCTTTCTCGGCGGCGAGCGCGCTCATCACCGTGAAGATCGTCGTGCCGACGTTCGGCAGGCGCGAGGGGAAAACGGGAGTCGTAGGCATGTCGGTAGGAGCGTTCATCGATACGGTCGCAAGCGGGTGGCGCCGGGCTCGTCAGGCCGGCGTGGTGGGGGTGGCCGACGCGGCATCGAGCGCGCAGGCTTCGGTAAATGGCGCGGGCTGCGCGATCCGGAAGCCGAAGTCGCGTGCGGTGCGCTTCGCGAGCTTGAGCAGCGCACGGTCCTTCGACACGAGCCAGTCGGCCTGCGCGGCGCGCGCGAGCTCGAGAAACTTCTGATCGTCGCGGTCCTTGCACTTCGGCAGCGGCGGCGCGTCGGCGTCGACGGGCGGCGGCTCGACGAGGCGCGTCAGGCGGGCGACGGTCGCGAGCGCTTCGGCCTTGTCGATCGCGCGCGCCTGGAACTGCGGATAGTCGAGCACGAGCTCGAGTTCGTTCAGGCAGCGGCCGTCGATCACGGCGGCCAGCGTGCCGCGTTCGAGCGCAGCCCGGATCGGGCGGGTGGCGGGGTCGTCGAATACGAGTATGTCGATCCAGACGTTCGAGTCGAGCACGACGCGATGTGCGGCATGCGGGGCGAGGGAGCGGGTCATTCGTTACAATCGGTGGTTTTCGTCTGACCGCAAGGCACGGCGTGCCAGCGAGCCTCTATGATAATCGTTCTCTCCCCAGCCAAATCCCTCGACTACGATACGCCCGCCCACGTCCCGTCTTACACGAAGCCTGCATTCGTCGACGATGCGTCGGAACTGATCGACGGCCTGCGCAAGCTGTCGCCGCAGGACATCTCGACGCTGATGGACATCTCCGATCCGCTCGCGCGGCTGAACTTCCAGCGCTACGCGGACTGGTCGCCGACCTTCACGACGGCCAATGCGAAGCAGGCGGTGCTCGCGTTCAACGGCGACGTGTACGAAGGGTTCGATGCCAGATCGCTGTCGGCCGCCGATCTCGACTATGCGCAGCAGCACGTGCGCGTGCTGTCGGGCCTGTACGGGCTGCTGCGCCCGCTCGACCTGCTGCAGCCGTACCGGCTCGAGATGGGCACGCGTTTCGCGAACGCGCGCGGCAAGGATCTGTATGCGTTCTGGGGCGACCGCATCACGCGGGCACTGAACGAGCAGCTCGAGACGCGCAGCGGCGCGGCACGTGTGCTGGTCAACTGCGCGTCGACCGAGTACTTCAAGTCGGTCAAGCCGAAACTGCTGGCCGCGCCGATCGTCACGCCGGTGTTCGAGGACTGGAAGGGCGGCCGCTACAAGATCATCAGCTTCCATGCGAAGCGCGCCCGTGGCCTGATGGCGCGCTATATCGTCGAGAACCGCATCGCCGAGCCGGCCGCGCTGAAGGATTTCGCGGTGGAAGACTACGCGTTCGATGCCGCTGCGTCGAACGATTCGACTTACGTATATCGCCGGCGAATCGGCGAGTGACCGAGCCGGCCGTTCACGAGACGGCCGGTGCATGCATGAGGCCGGACACGTGGCAGACCGCCCGCTCCGGTCGCAATTGGAGAGACAGATGACCCTTTCGATCACCAGCAATTTCGACGCAGGCGCAGTCGACGTCGTGTCGTGCGACAGCCCGGACGCGATCCGGCTGCGCATACGTGGCGACAACCGCTCGGAATTCGCGCAATGGTTCTACTTTCGCCTGACGGGCGCGCGCGGCGAGCGGTGCGTGATGTCGTTCGAGAATGCAGCCGAATGCGCGTATCCGTCGGGATGGCGCAACTACAGTGCAGTCGCGAGCTACGACCGGGTCGACTGGTTCCGCGTGCCGACGACATTCGACGGCAAGACGATGACCATCGACCATACGCCCGAGTTCGACAGCATCTACTACGCGTATTTCGAGCCGTACTCGGAAGAGCGCCATGCGGCGTTCCTCGGCGCGGTTCAGCAATTGCCGCAGGCGAGCGTCGTCGAACTCGGCCGCACGGTCGAAGGCCGTCCGATGTCGCTGCTGACGCTCGGTACGCCGGAAGTCGACGGGGCACCGAAGAAGAAGGTATGGATCATCGCGCGCCAGCACCCGGGCGAGACGATGGCCGAGTGGTTCGTCGAAGGGCTCGTCAAGCGGCTCGCCGGATGGGGCGACTGGGCGGGCGATCCGGTGGCGCGCAAGCTGTACGACCGCGCGACGTTCTACATCGTCCCGAACATGAATCCGGACGGCAGCGTGCACGGCAACTTGCGCACCAACGCGGCGGGCGCGAACCTGAATCGCGAGTGGATGGAGCCCGATGCCGAGCGCAGCCCCGAAGTGCTGGCCGTGCGCGATGCGATCCATGCGATCGGCTGCGACATGTTCTTCGACATTCACGGCGACGAAGATCTGCCGTACGTGTTCGTTGCGGGTTCGGAGATGCTGCCGAGCTTTACCGAGCAGCAGGGCAGGGAGCAGACCGCGTTCATCGATGCGTTCAAGGTCGCGAGCCCGGATTTCCAGACCGAGCACGGCTATGCGGCGAGCAAGTACAAGGAAGACGCGCTCAAGCTCGCGTCGAAGTACATCGGCCATCAGTTCGGCTGCCTGTCGCTGACGCTCGAGATGCCGTTCAAGGACAACGCGAACCTGCCCGACGAGCGGGTCGGCTGGAATGGCGAGCGGAGCGCGGCGCTTGGCGCTGCGATGCTGGCGGCAATCCTGGTGCACGTCGAGACGTTCGCGTAAGCGCATCGTCGTCGATATGAAAAAGCCGGCGCATCGCATGATGTGCCGGCTTTTTGGCTTCTGTCGTTGCCGCTCCGTCGTATCAGGACTTCTTCGCGGTTTTCTTCTTCACGGCACTCTTCTGGCCGCTGGATTTTTTCGTTGCGACGGTTTTCTTGCCGGTGCGGCCGGATGCCTTGGCCTTCACCTTGCCGCGGTGCGACTTGCCGTTGAACTTCTTCGTCGACGACGACGGCCGCTCGACGCGCGGCTTCAGCGGCGGCACGGGATCGTTCCAGCTGAACGCAAGCATTTGCTGACCGACGTAGCCGCAGCGGAATTTCAGCGGTGTCGGGTCGCTGCCGTCGCTGTGGACGCCGAGGCCATCCACGGTAACGATGTTGTCGACCTTCACGCGCTGCTTGCCCTGATCGAACGAATCGTTCCACGGCGTGATCGTCGCCTTGCCGTTTTCGAACGCGTTCGGTGCGAAGTCGACGCGATCGAAGGCCGACGACGTGCTGGCGATGAAGCTGCCGTGCGCCGCACAATCGGCGACGATCGGATCGGCGTGCATCTCGTTGACGAATTTGTTGATCAGTTCGGAGCGCTGGTCGAGGAGGTCGGCGAATACCGGTGCCGGAAGCGCAAGCGACAGGCCCGCGACACAGGCCGCCAGCTTGCCGAGCGCCCGGAAAATCCGGAGCGAGGCAGGTGAGCTGTCCATCTGGTTATTGGTGAGGAGCAAATGAGGCATCGGGCACGTATAGATGCCCGATGAAGATCAGGAGTTCAATCTTAGCGTAAAAAAGTTGTGCGGCAGTAGGCGTTGCACTCTCCCGCGCTGCGCAAACGGATCGCCGCGCGCACCGCTCGCATCGGGGCCGCCGCGTTCAGGCGCGCGGGCCGCCGAGGCGATAGCGCCGAACGTCGAACGTCGTGACCCACGCCGGACGATAGACAGCGATGAGCGCGGTGGCCATGCCGGTGAACCACGCTTCGCCGAGCGCGAGCAGCGCGGTGTTCAGCAGATAGCCGGCGGGAATCACGACGGGCACGCCGTCCGCGAGCGCGAGTTGGACACCGGCCGCGGCCGCGGCGACCGAGACGATCGCGATGGCCGGTGACAGGAACCCCTGGCCGATGATGAACGATGCGAGGTTGTGCGGGAGCCACGCGATCGCGGCGCGTTGCAGCAACGCGGACACGGCGACCGGTAGCGCGCCGTAGATCAGATAGGTGAGACCGATGCCTTGCCACGGCGCATCGAAGACGATCGCGGCGACGGCCGTGACGGCACCCATCGCGATCAGCGCAAGCGTCCAGTCGAACAGCGTGACGAGCAGCGTCGCGCCGAGCAGGTGCATGACGATGCCATCTTCGAGCCACGCATTCGAGGCCCACAGCACCGTGATCGCAGTGACGAGCGCGAGCCACACGTGCTGGAGCGTTGCGTCCTGCAGCCGGACGAAGGGACGATTCCAGAGCGCGAGCACGAGCAGCGCCACGGCGGCGATCCAGCCACCGATGCCAACCCAGAGCGGAAGCGGTGTGAAAAGAAAACCCATGGGTCCATATTACTCGTTGAGCATCAAAGGTGGGAATCCGCACATGTCGACCGTCGCAATATCGAGACTGTCCGATCAGCGGTCGCGCCGAAACCGCGCCCGCGGTTCGGCCGCGAGCGGCAGGTCGCGAGTGCTGGTGTCCGCGGCAGGCAGCGGGTATGGACGGTCGTTCCGTTGCTTGCGCAGGGGGACCGGGCCGCGTTCGCCGATGACGGGCTTGCTTGCACGATCGCGGTTCGCCAGCAGCACCTCGAGATGGGGCGACAGCCAGCCGTTGTAGATCGCGACTGCGGCAGCGCGGTTTGCCGCGCCCAGCTGCTGGAAGATGCTGGCGAGGTGGATCTTCACGGTGCCTTCGCTGATGCCGAGCGTGCGGGCGATCATCTTGTTGGTGCTGCCCATATGGACGAAGCGCATGATCTGCGCCTGTCTAGGCGACAGGAGGCTGCTTGGCGGGCGGCGCGGCAGCGATCCGGCGAGCGTCTGGAAGTGGGCATCGTGACGCGCCGCGGCGGCGGAAGGCAGCAGGCTGAGCGCGATCGGCGGGATGTAATGGCCGCCCAGCAGAACCATTTCGAGCGCCCGCACGATCAGGTGCGGCCGTGTGGAGTGCGGGATCACGCCCGCGACACCGTAGTTGTAGAAGCGCTGGATGGCCTCCGGCGTGGATTCGTCGATCAGCACCGCGGCGGGCGTCGGCGAGCAGGCGCTGCAGAGCGCCTGGAGTTCGCTGTGCCGCCCGACGTCCAGCCAGTCGATGGCAACGAGGTCGAAACGTTGGGTACGCAGCAGCCGGCGCGCCTGGAAACCATCGGGTGCATCGTTGATGCGGGCGTGACGGTCGATCTGCCGCAGCAGGGCTTTCAGTCCGTCACGCCGTTCGGCGTCTGAGTTAAGCACCAGGAACCGCATATTCAACCTCCGTAAGGTGAGTCATTGAGCTGCCGTCGGCATGGGGTGGTTCCGATAATGACAAAAACCTTACACGATGTCTGCTTGGCTGAAAGGATTAGGAAAAGTCTGAAATTTCTCGTGAGGGAAATGCGGACGAAAAAAAAGCCGCTCCGGCAGGAACCGGGAACGGCTTCGTTGGGCAGGCTCAGCGGGCCTGCCGTGCACGATCAGTGAAAGTGCGGCTGGGCGGGCGATGCGTCTTCCGGCATTTCCGCGTGGACGATCTCGCCGAGCGGATCCGCATAGAGCGGCACGCCGCAGTCGTCGCAGTACTCGGGCTCGAAGCGGCCTGCGTGCCGGCGGACGTCGGTTACACCGCATTCCTTCAACAGACTCACGATCTCCTCGAGCGGCCCTTCGATCGGTGCTTCGCCTTCGAGCGTCGCACTGTCGATCGACACGTCACCGTTCTCGCGACCGTACAGCGGCCACACGACGCCATAGATCACGTCGTTGCTGGCACGTCGCGTGAAGCCGACGCGATACTCGTCGATCCGGCGCTCGCCGAAGCCTGCGACCACCGCGCGCAGCTCTTGCGGTGCCGCACCAAGTGTGTCGAAAAGATAACGGATGGCCGTTCGGACCGTGTGCGGACGGATGCGCTCGTCCGCGTCGCGGCAGGCCGAGTAGTACGCGTCCGGAAGCAGGCATTCGAACTCGCAGCCGGGCAGGGCAGCCGACAGGTTCGGGCCGCCCTGGGCAGTCCATTGCTCGAGACACTGGCCGCGTTCGATCCGGTTGCCGTGTTCTTCCTCCTGCCAGCGAAACAGCGGTGCGCCGGCCGGCGCGGCGACGACGGCGAGCAGGAAGCGCGGGTCGGCCAGGATCGGTGAGGTTTCGGGCAGGTCGCCGAAGCTGAGCTTGGCGGCGTGCTGGCCGAGCGCCGCGTGCGCGAGCTGCTGGGCGAGCCGATAGGTCTCGACGTGGTGGCGCGGCAACTGGTCGATGCTGTACAGGAACGGGGCCAGCCCGACGAGCGTGCCGGTGGCGAGCACGTGCGCCTGCAGGTGCGTGCGCAGTGCGTCGGCGACGTCGCCTTTCAGCGGGCCCGACGGAATCATGTAGCGCGTCCAGGCGAGAACGGGAACGGCGACCAGCAGCGCATCGTACGGCTGGCCGTCGTGTTCGATCACCATCGATTCGCTATGCGTCTCGGCCATGTCGGCGAGCGCGCCATAGGCGTCGGGGTGGTTCTGCTGCAGATGGTCGAGTGCTGCGTCGAGCGTGGTCTGGTTGCCGTTGCGAACAATCTTGGCAAGCAGCGCATCGAGCTTCGCTTCCCAGAAGCGATCCTCGATGCGACTGCCCGAGGCGAAGAGCGCAAGCGACAGGCCGACCAGTTTGTCGGCGTCGGGGGGGAGGCGTTTGGCGATTCGCTGGCGCATATTAAATACGTATAGAAAGAGGCGAAGAACCTCACATTCTAGTCCGTTCTTTGCGCCATAAGCGGTCTCGTGCTCCGGCATGGCCGGAAGGCCGAATCGGCGGGGATGAAAGAAAAATCCATCGAACCCCTTGCGCGATTGCCGGCAGGTGCTTAGAATCACGCCTCTTTCGCGCTAACGCAAACGCGGCGCGGGAGAAGAAGGGAAGCGGTGCTGTCGGGCGGGTCGTAGCGGCCTCGGCGGTGCTGGAAGTTGAACCCCAGTCGTCGCAACGAAGCAGTTAAAAAGTTGTTGACGAGCTGAAAAAGACGGTTCATAATCTCGCTTCTCTGCTGCTGAAAACGCAGCGCTGCTGGGAAACACGAAGTTTCTCGCAGACATGCTCTTTAAAAATTAACAGCCGATAAGTGTGGGCGCTTGATGGTCGCGAGCTGATCT